>NZ_JBSLYH010000027.1:0-104836 GCF_055793305.1 Calyptranema fuscum S582 | reverse complement strand
TCCCTCCACCCCTCTACCCCTTCATCCCCTCACTCCTCCATCCTTTTCCAGGTCTCCGATACGGGCATTGGGATGACGCCTGAACAAATGGAGAAAGTGTTTCAGGCATTTATTCAGGCAGATGCTTCGACCACTCGTAAATATGGGGGAACGGGTCTGGGGTTAGCCATTTCCCAAAAGTTCTGTCAGATGATGGGGGGCAGCATTACGGTAGAGAGTGAGGTGGCTCAAGGCTCGACGTTTAAGATGGTGCTGCCCACTGAGGTCACCCCTCCGACAACAGATGTGGCAGAAGCAGAGTCGTTACCGTGGGATGCGGCTGAACTGTCGGCCATTCCTACCCAAGGTAGCTCTTTACTGGTGATTGATGATGATATAACGGTGCATGATTTACTCCGCCGATTTTTATCTAAAGAAGGTTTTCGAATTCATAGTGCTTTTAATGCTGAGGAAGGGTTAAAACTGGCGAAAGAATTGCACCCCGACGCGATCGCCCTGGATGTGATGATGCCCGGTTTAGATGGTTGGGCAACTCTTTCTGCCCTCAAAAATGATCCGATGTTGTCAGATATTCCGGTAATTATGCTGACGATGGTGGATAACAAAAATATGGGCTATGCCCTGGGCGCATCCGATTATTTAACAAAACCCATTGATCGGGGGCGGTTGAGGGGAATTTTGCAGAAATATCAATGCGATCGCCCACCATGCTCGATTTTAGTAGTAGATGACGATCCGGTTAACCGGGATGTGTTGCGGCAGATGTTAGAAAAAGAAGGTTGGGTGGTGATCGAAGCAGAAAATGGCGTAGTTGCGTTGGAACGATTGGCAGAAAACCGTCCAGCATTAATGTTGTTGGATCTGATGATGCCGGAGCTAGATGGGTTTGGTGTGGTGGATGAGTTGCAGAAGCGAGAAGATTGGCGATCGCTTCCTGTGGTGGTGTTAACGGCAAAAGACATTACCCCAGACGATCGGCTGTGCTTAAATGGGCATGTCGAACGCATTCTTCAAAAAAGTGCTTACACCCGTGAGCAATTAATGGCAGAAATCCGCAATCTAATAACCGTTGCGTCTAGTGGTAATGTTTGTAAACATTAAAAATCAGGTATTGCTCAATATCGAGATGAATGTGAACGTGAAACCTTCGGTTTCACGTTCACATTCATCCCCAAAATCAGCAACGCCAAAAATCGCATAATTTTTTGAATCCTGCGCGCAGCCTCGGAGTCAAAAAATAACGGGATTTGATCCAACCGCAACGCACTGTATCTTTAAGGTCAGGGAAGAGGTCGATGCCTAAAATACTCTTAGTTGAAGATAACGAGATGAATCGAGACATGCTCTCTCGTCGTTTGGAACGCAAAGGGATGCAGGTCATTGTCGCGTTGGATGGGCAACAAGGGATTGACATCGCTCGCACAGAAGCCCCCGATTTAATTTTGATGGATATGAGTTTGCCCGTATTAGATGGTTGGGCGGCAACCCGCCAACTTAAATCTCAGGCGGAAACCCAAACCATTCCAATTATTGCGCTGACAGCTCATGCGATGGCAGGCGATCGCGAAAAGTGCATAGAGGCAGGCTGTGACGACTACGATACCAAGCCAATTGAATTTCCCCGTCTGCTGGGCAAAATTCAGGCGCTGTTGGGTGAAGGTGTAGCAACATGAAATCTGACGAAGGTCTTGTATTGGTGGTGGACGATAATGAAGTTAACCGCGACCTCCTATCTCGACGACTGCAACGCCAGGGGTTGGTGGTTGAGGTTGCCGAAAATGGACGAGAAGCTTTAGATAAGGCGCGATCGCAAGAATATGATTTGATTTTGCTCGATATTATGATGCCGGAAATGAACGGCTATGAAGTCCTGGAAGCGATCAAATTGGATGCCGACCTGCGCCATATTCCTATTATTATGATTTCTGCACTGGATGATATGGACAGCGTTGTGCGCTGCATTGAACTGGGTGCAGAGGATTATTTATCTAAACCATTTAATCCAACGTTATTAAAAGCCAGAATTGGGGCTTGTTTAGAAAAAAAAAGATTGCGCGATCAAGAAAAGGCATATCTAAAAAAATTACAAGAAGAACAAGAAAAATCAGAACGGCTTTTGCTGAATATTTTGCCAAAACCGATTGCAGAAAAACTGAAGCAAGAACAACAAATCATTGCCGATAACTTTGCGGATGTCACTGTTTTATTTGCCGATATTGTCAACTTCACAGCTCTGGCAGCCAGTTTATCGCCCTCTGGGTTAGTGGAATTGCTCAACACCATTTTTTCCACCTTCGACCAGCTGGCAGACCAACACCAGTTAGAGAAAATTAAAACCATTGGCGATTCCTATATGGTCGTCGGTGGGCTACCCTTGCCCCAGCCCAACCATGTTGAGGCGATCGCTGATATGGCACTGGATATGCAAGAGGCGATCGGCAAAATCGATTTAGCTCAGTTTCATATTGACGCCAGCCCTTTACAAATGCGGATCGGCATTAATACGGGTCCTGTAGGTGCAGGTGTTATTGGCACGAAAAAGTTTACCTACGACCTCTGGGGAGATACGGTGAATACCGCCAGCCGTATGGAGTCTTTGGGCTTACCCGGTACCATTCAAGTAACGTCGATTACCTACGAACGCCTCAAAGATAAATATCAATTTGAACAACGAGGTGCGATCGATGTCAAAGGTAAAGGCGAAATGGTGACGTATTTTCTTAAAGACAGATCTTATAGCGGTGTGCAAGTTTGTTAAGTACAGCAACGGTGTTGTGAGGCGCTCCGCGCCCCACAACACCGTACTGCATCAACCCGCACAGCGCTATATAGCAGTACATATTAAGGTTAGGACAGGGTGCAGGGTGAAACCCTTGTCCAGCGGCGGCACAGTCCCAGCGTCCCTGTCCTAACCAGCTCTTCGGTTGCTATACAAGTTGATGAGAGAGCCGCACTCTGTGCGGCTCTCTCATCAAACGTATTACTCGCGACTACTGGCAACTACTGCTTGATGGACGGGTAACTCAATCACAAACTGAGTGCCTTGATCGGGTTTAGAGTGGCAGGTGAGCATGCCATTGTGCTTTTCAACCAGAAGCTGATAGCTAATTGACAACCCTAAACCTGTTCCTTTACCCGCAGATTTGGTTGTAAAAAAAGCATCAAACACTTTGGCTTGAAGTGCTTCAGGAATACCCGAACCATTATCTGAAATGCGAATGGTGACCCAGTTTGGGCGTTGCTGTAACGTCTGAATTTGAATCGTGGGTGGATAGTCGGCGCTGTAGCGTGTGGGTTTAGAGGGCATTGCCCATTGATCGCGTTGGAGTTGTTCTTCCAGGGCATCAATTGCATTACTCAACAGGTTCATAAATACTTGATTGAGCTGACTGGGATAGCATTCAACCTGGGGCAATGTCCCATAGTCTTTGATGATTGTGATAGGCAGATTGCTGCTATCGTGTCGTTTGAGCCGATGTTGTAAAATCAGCAACGTGCTGTCCAGCCCTTCGTGAAGATCGACTGTTTTGAACTCTGACTCATCCAATCGGGAGAAATTGCGGAGCGATAATACAATCTGTCGGATGCGATCGGCTCCTATTTTCATAGACCGAATGAGTTGGGGCAAATCTTTTCGCAAAAATTCTAAGTCAATTCGTTCCATGCAATCTTGCACAGGCACGGGTACCTCGGGACTGTGGGTTTGATAGCAATCAATAAACTCCAGCAAATCCTTAACGTATTCTTCCGCCGGGTGCAAGTTGCCATAGATAAAATTGATTGGGTTATTGATTTCATGAGCAACGCCCGCAACCAGTTGCCCCAAACTCGCCATTTTTTCCCCCTGCACCAACTGAATTTGGGCAGCTTTTAGCTGGGTGATAGAGGCGGTTAATTCGGCAGTTCTTTCAGCAACTTGGGCTTCTAGAGTTTGGTTGAGATGACGTAATTGCAAATGAACATTGATCCGAGCCAGTACTTCTTCATGCTGAATGGGCTTGGTAATGTAATCGACGGCACCTAACTTGAGACCTTTGACCTTATCGACTGTATCGGATAATGCGGTCATAAAGATAATTGGAATATCGCGAAGATCGTCGCTAGCCTTGATCTGACGGCATGTTTCAAAGCCATCAATACCGGGCATCATGACATCCAGCAAAATCAGGTCAGGAATGCTGGTTTGCAAGCGTTTGAGAGCAACTTCACCACTTTTGGCGATCGCCACGCGATAGCCAACCGCATTCAATACGTCAAACAATACTTCAATATTGGTTGGGTTATCATCAACAATCAAGATCGTGCGTTGATACTCTTGTAAATGCATATCCATGCTTGTTTCCACCTGGTTTGAGCTAAATATATTGTTCGACTAATCGCAAAATGGCTTCATCATCAAACTGTTGAGTCAGTGTTAAGAGTTGATCGGCAAATGCGCCATAGTCGGGAGACAACGTACGAATTCGGTCTGCTTCCTGTTGAATGTCTTGGATAAAGCCACCCTGAGCTGCCCGATGCAGAATGCTAAGCTCTGCCGCAGGGGGTGCTGTCAATTGGGCAAGGCGGATGGGGGATGCTGCATTAGGCACTGTGGGGATGGACTGATCGGTGTTGTAGATCCACTCCACGGCTAAGAAGCGGGCAATCTCTGCCAGCAGTGCATCAATCTGAATCGGTTTTGGAAAAAAGCTGTTGCAACCTGCCTCCAGGCTGTCCTGTCGATCAACTTGAGACAAACTTGCTGGAGACGCAATGATTGGAGTATTGGCAAAGACGTTCATCTGCCGCAGTTTGCGGGTCATATCTAGCCCGTTGAGGGTGGGCATCACCACATCCGTAATGACCAGGTCGGGATGAACCTGGCAGGCTAGATCGTAGCCTTCTTGCCCGTTACTGGCTTCAATCACCGTAAACCCCAGCGGCTCTAGCATATTGACCAGCACCAGCCGATTTTCGGCATGATCGTCAACCGCCAGAATGGTATAAGGTTTGCCAAGATAGCCCACAATCATAGGAGCGCGATCGCGGGTGTTTGCCACCCAATCCCGAGCCAGAGGCAGGTCTAGTTCAAACCAAAATGTACTGCCTTGACCCACCCGGCTTTCTATATAAATTTCGCCGCCCATCATCTGCACAATTTGTCGGCTAATGGCTAAGCCTAACCCGGTGCCTTCTGCATTGCGATCGCGTCCAGCGGCTTGCTCAAATGCATTAAATATGGTTTCTAACCGCTCAGGGGGAATGCCAATTCCCGTGTCATCAATCGTAAACCGAATGCGCTGATAGGGCAGCGTTTCGTCTGGTGGAGCGAGTAAGGTTGAGTGTGGCGAACTCAACACATCCACTCGAAAGATTACCTGACCACAATCTGTAAACTTAATCGCATTGCTGATGAGGTTTAGCAAAACCTGGCGCAACCGTTTGTCATCCACATAAACAGCTGTGGGTAGCCCTTGTGGCTCAATGTATTCAAACGCGATTCCCTTTTGTTGAGCTTTGACGGCACAAATTTCCGCGGTACCCAGCAGAAAATTGGGGAAATGGAAATCTTGAGGATACAAGTCCATCTTGCGCGCCTCAATTTTTGCCAGATCTAAAATGTCGTTAATCAACGTCAACAGATGAGAACTGCACTGGTAGATGACTTCAATGCCTTTCATCTGTTTGGGCGTCAGCGTCGGATCGCGATCCAAAATTTGGGCGTAGCCCAAAATTCCATTCAGGGGAGTCCGCAACTCATGATTCATATTCGCCAAAAATTCGCTTTTGGCACGATTGGCTGTATCAGCAGCTTCCTTGGCGATTTGCAGTTCGGCGGTGCGGTGCGCCACTCGTTTTTCCAGGTCTTCGTTCGCCTCTGCCAGGGTGCGCACCGATGCCTGAACCTGAGCAGCCATGCGGTTAAATGTTTGCGCTAAAATTCCTAACTCGTTTTTATCCGTAATCGTGACGCGAGTGTTGAGGTTACCGTCGCTGAGCTGGATGGCGGCATCTGTCAGATGTTGCAGGGGTGACGACAACCGCCGAGAAAATGCCCAACCCATGGCGATCGCCACTGCCAACAACCCCAGTGTGCTACTGCCCATCACCAGCATGATACGATAGAGCGGTGCATAGGCTTCACGGGTCGGCAACTCGACGACGGCTTTCCAATTGACACTTATGATGGGCGATACGGCTCCCAACACAGGCACCTCGTCCAATCCGGGATATTGGAACACCTGCCCCGATCGCGCTTGTGCCAGAGAGCTTAGTAACGAGGTTTGACTGACGTTCTCAAATTCACGCCTGCGTACTGTTGTACCAGAGCGAGCAATTAAGTAGTTGCGCTCGTCTAGCACATACACGTAGCCCGTTTTGCCCACTACCGTTTGCGAAATCACATAGCTCAAAAAGTTGAGATTGATGCGTGCCAGCAGAACGCCGTCTACCTGGTCGGCATCATTTCGAATCGGCACTGCCAGCATCACCATGGGGATTTGTGTTTGGGCATCCAGTACGACAGGTCCCACATAGTCTTCTTGTTGCTTGTAGGTGTGTCGAAACAATGCTGAATCAGACCAATTAATTATTTTTGCATCTCCATAGGGCGAAGCAACGCTCACCATCTTGCCCTGGTTATCGAGGATTGCCACCATTTCGTAGGCATCATTATGGCGAGTGAGTCCTTCGATTAAATTTCTCTGAGCCTCTGGACTGAGGCTGCTCAGACCCCGCACCCGAGCAAGGTAGCTCAGTTTTCGCTGCAAATCATCTAAATAATTAGCAACGCGATTGGCAACAACCGAGCTACGCTCTTGTTGAAGTTCCAACAGTTGTGTTGCATTATTGCGGGCGCTCCAATATAACAGTGCAGACCCAATCG
Organism: Calyptranema fuscum S582; assembly: GCF_055793305.1. Taxonomy (NCBI): domain Bacteria; kingdom Bacillati; phylum Cyanobacteriota; class Cyanophyceae; order Oculatellales; family Oculatellaceae; genus Calyptranema; species Calyptranema fuscum. The sequence continues at coordinate 97,971 of NZ_JBSLYH010000027.1, read as the reverse complement.
GCAGCGCACTCACGATCACTGCCAATACCAAGCCCCAACGAACCTGGTTGACAATGGATTGTAGTTGTAGCCAACGAGACGAAGGGCGATCGCTATGTTTTTGTAACTGAGAATCGCCTTGATTAGGGGGTGTAGCGTCTGTCATCTGTTTCCTAACGTTATACAATGCAGCACAAACCTAACGATTGAGAACGGACTGGATCTATGCCAACTTTTTTGCACCGGAGGCTGCGGATAGGGTCAAGCCGATCTGTTAGTCAACCCATGAAAAGTAAGGCAACCCGATGCCCCACCAGGCTTTACAAGAGTAGTTTTGGAAGAAGTGAAGGGGTGAAACCCCTGCGTGGGGGCACCGCCCCCACCCCCCCGATGTCCTAACTAGTACACCAACTTAAAAGTTTTACAGGGGGTGGAGGGGGTGAAACCCCCTCTTGGGGGCGCAGCCCCCAAACCCCCATGTTGCAAAATTTAGTGTTTGTAATACTAGATTGCGTAGAAGCATAACTCAGGGGACTTAGGCGATTTCTAGAAACGGTCATCCCAGCAAATCGTAAGAGCGAAGCATTTGGACAATGATTGTCGCCATTTACCAAAGACTATGGAACGAATGCTTTGCCCCTATGGGATAACATCTTTTTCAGAAATTTTCTTAAGAGGCAGAGCCATTTTCTGGCGCAATATCAATTTCACCCGTGACTACTTTGTCTTTAATTGCCATAAACGTTGCCTCTTCGTCAGGTGTCAACGCGCCTCTAAAGGGAGCAAAGTCGTAAATGCCTTCTCTTAACCCAAACTTGTAGAGTTTGCCTTCCCATTTACCCTGTTGCATCAGATCTGCCGTATTCAAAATCAGCTTCGGCATATCCTGTAACACGCTCGTCACGATATGGTCGGGTGCAAGATCATACTGATCTTTTGTCCAGCCAATAATATGAGTATTTTCGCGTTCGGCGACTGCTTTGAGAGCACCAATTCCTGCTTCATCAGCATTAATGGCAAAGTAGTCATATCCTTTATCTGCTAATGCCAGGGCAACCGTCCTGCCTTTTTCACCATCCGTCCAGGTTTGCAGAAATTCGGTTGCGACTTCAATATTGGGCTTTGTTGCCGCGACTCCGCGACGAAATAGTTCTGCTTCTTCTTTATAAACAGGGTAATCAGCCCCCACAATATAGGCGACTTTATTGGTTTTCGTTTTCATGGCAGCCAGCACACCCGATAGGTAGCCTACTTCACCGGATCGAAAGGCGGCGGCTCCTAAGTTGCGATTATTGCCGGGATAGGTTGTGACTAAAGCAAACTTTGTTCGGGGAAATTCATCGGCAACTTTTTCGGCGTTGTCAATATACCCACCGCTATGGGCAATGATAAAGTTGTAGCCCGCTTCCGCATACTCTCGGAGGGGCGCTTCGGCTTGACCATCAGCAACGGAACCTTTAAAGTCAACCGTGGCATTAAATTGTTGTTTGATTAACTGTAATCCTTCGTATCCGCCTTGACTCCAACTGCCATCGTCTTGGGTACCCGTAGAAATCAACGCAACCTTCAGGTTTGTTTGAGTGGCGGAGGTGGTGGCATCGGACGACGAACTGGGTACAGACTTTGAGCACCCAACGATCAAGGAAAATGAGGCGATCGCGAGTGCAACACTCAAGAGGAATGGCTTTAGGCGCATAGGAGTTTGCCAGAAATGTGAAATGCTGTATGTTAAGCAGCATTCCCTATTCACGAAGCGGACTCACACTGCATAAACTCGTAGAATTACGGATCTTTTACAAAAATAATATAAACAGATGAGCATAGCAGCATAGCTTTATCCAGATATGAAATGTTGAGAGAGAGTCGCGCTCCGCGCGACTCTCTCTCAACAACCCTTCCAATTCTCAAGTCAAAAAGTCTATCAGGCGATCGTCACATCGGGTGATAGATAGACATCCTGAATTGCATGAAACAGTTGTACACCTTCCTCAAACGGACGCTGGAACGTTTTGCGTCCCGAAATTAAACCGCTGCCGCCTGCGCGTTTGTTGATCACTGCCGTGCGAACGGCTTCAGCAAAGTCGTTTTTGCCCGTCGCGCCACCGGAGTTAATCAGACCGGCTCGTCCGGCATAGCAGTTCAGCACCTGGTAACGGGTCAGGTCAATGGGATGGTCGCTGGTTAGCTCGCTGTAAACCCGCTTATCCGTCTTGCCATAGCTGGTTCCCGTCGCCTGGGCAACGGCGGCGTAACCATTGTTGCACTCGGGCAGCTTTTGTTTGATGATATCGGCTTGGATGGTCACGCCCAGATGATTGGCTTGTCCGGTCAGGTCTGCGGCGAGGTGATAGTCTTTGTCTTGCTTAAAGGCATTGTTGCGCAGGTAGCACCAGAGAATTGTTGCCATTCCCAATTCGTGGGCGCGTTCAAATGCTTGGCTGATTTCTTGGATCTGGCGAGTCGATTCTTCAGAGCCAAAGTAAATGGTTGCGCCGATCGCCACTGCTCCCAGATTCCAGGCTTGCTCGACGGAGGCAAACAGAATTTGATCAAACTGATTGGGGGAGGTCAACAGTTCGTTGTGGTTAATTTTGACGATGAACGGAATTTTGTGGGCATATTTGCGGGAGACACTGCCCAATACGCCTAAGGTTGTGGCAACAGCATTACATCCAGCTGCGATCGCCAGTTTAACGATATTTTCACTATCAAAATAAATGGGATTGGGGGCAAACGAAGCGGCTGCCGAATGCTCGATCCCCTGGTCTACCGGCAAGATGGAAAGATAGCCTGTATTCGCCAGTCGTCCGGTGGAATAAAGCTGTTGTAAATTGCGCAGTACTTGAGGATTGCGATCGCTTTGGATGAATACCCGATCAATAAAATCTGGTCCCGGTAGGTGGAGCAAATCCTGGGAAACTTTGGCGTTGTAGTTCAATAAATACTCTGCCTCATCACCAAGCCATGCGGAAATTGATTGAGGAACCTTGAGAGTAGTAGTCATAGGAGTTTTCGGAACCTTACCGTAAGAGAAAAATGGAACGGACTCAGACTAGTACACCAACTTAAAAGTTTTAGAGGGGGTGGAGGGGGTGAAACCCCCTCTTGGGGGCGCAGCCCCCAAACCCCCATGTTGCAAAATTTAGTGTTTGTAATACTAGACTTCTCCATTCTAGAAATCCTCTTGCAGAATCCATCCATCTAAGAGACTTGTTAGGAAATAAAACTGGCTTGGGGCAAAAGTTTTCTCCGACGGCTGCGTAACGTTGCTTTTCGCCCACCGCCAACGAGCCGTTGGCGGTGAACATCCGGCTTGACTCGGCTTTGCTCACAGACTTGTGCAAAGCTGGGTCGCAGTACTTTAAATGCTTTGTGATTGTGGTGTTAACTCAGACTATTGATTTACAAGTATTGGAATCCGCCACATTCCGGTCATGAAATAGTCAGGACTAATTTGAATATTATCCCTTTTGCGGAACCCATGCCGTTCATAAAACGAGTGATTACGAATATTAGATGACACTAAGTAGGAGCCCAGACCTTGAGCATCGGCAGCATCCAGAGCTGGCTGCAATAAATGCCCACCCAACCCCTGTCCTCTCGCGTCGGGTAGAAGAGCAATCCACAGCACTTCACAACGTGGATCGATGGGTTCATAAGCCCCTACTTGATTTGCTAAATGCTCACAACGTTGCCCAGCTTCTGTGCCACCAAAATGAGTGCTGATTGCAACAACTTGGTTGACGATAGCCTCAAATTCATTGTCGAAGACGCATACCTCAGGAGGATACCAAATGCAGACTCCCTGGTTTGCTGGAGCAAGGAGAACCTCACCTCGATTGATGCCATCCGCCACAAAGGGTTGAAAAAATGCCATCAATGTTTGTAAGCGGATTGAATCATCTGGAAACAGAAACTCAAACATCGGATCATCCACAAAGGCTCTAGCCAGAATTTCTGCAACTGATTGAATTTTCTTGATGAAAACTGGCGATCGCTTATCTTCAAGCTTCAGATTGAGCTGTGTGACACCGTAATCCTGAACACAATTGATAGCAAGCTGTGTTTTAGACATTGTTTTTACTACTCCAAACGGGTATGGGTTGAGGCTGAGAGGGTTTAGTCACGGGTTTTGCTACAACGGCAGTTGCAAATTGGCTGAGATTCAAGACAAGCGAATCTTGGTGAACACGGGAATACCGGGCTGCGAAGGCACAAAGTTTGCACATGGTTGTTCACGATTTACGAATGATGTAGTAGTCGTTCTGAAAGTCGTGGGCAAGTTGTTTGATTTCCACTTGCTGAAATCCGGCATTTGCCAGCAGTTCCAGGGCTTTTTCTTTGCCCCACATTGCCCCCAAGCCCATACCGCCATAGGCTAACGAAACCGTCATGCAGTGCATACAGGAAATGGTGTAGAGCAATGAGCCAATGGGATGGTCGAGATTGCCACTCACATCGGTCGAGGCGTGAATGTCTTGCATCAGATAAACGCCATCCGGACGCAGGGCGCGGCAAATGTTGCGCAGCACCACATCGGGTTTTGCCTGATCGTGAACCGCATCAAACGTGGTGATGAAGTCGTAGCGATCGCACTCTTCAATCGTGGCGGCATCCTTCACCTGAAACTGAATGTTGCTGAGCTTGCGCAGTTGAGCATCGGCATTCGCATTGGCAACGGCTTCTCCAGAGAAGTCATAGCCGGTAAAGCAGCTATTAGGAAACGCGGCTGCCAGTGTGTTCAACGCCCGCCCACTGCCACAACCAACATCTAGAACGTCAATCCCCCGCTGCAATGCTTCGACCAGTCCAGGAATCAGGGGCAGTACATGCTCAAATAACGAAGAAACCACGCTTTGACCGCTATCTTCTGCCATTACCGCATGAAAGCGCTTGTACTCAGAATAGGGAACACCCCCACCGTTGTAAAAGCAATGAATGATCTGTTCTTCTACCGATCCCAGCAGCGGAATGTATTGGGCAAAGACGGCGATATTATCGGAAGCGACTGCTCTGGTCAACAGTGCGGCGTGTTCTGGAGGCAGGGTATAGGTTTGGGCGATCGGGTTATACTCCACCACACAACCTGTCACCATTGCGCCGAGCCATTCCCGCACATAGCGTTCATTGAGTCCGGCTTCATCGGCGATTTGCTGACTCGTGGCAGGTGGCAGTTCTGCCATCGTGTCAAACAGTTCGGTGCGATGCCCGATTGAAGTCATCAGGGCAAGTGCGCCACTATTGAGGATGGTCAACATTCGATCGGCGAATGCTTCGGTTTTAGCCGTATCGAGGGTTTGCGTAGTCATGATTGACTCCTTTGCTAACTTGATTTGTTGGATGCTGTCTTTGCATCTGAAATCAAGTTAGCAAGCCGATCGCTCTCAAACCGCTCTTAAACCGCTCCCAAATGGTTCTCTCCCTGAAACATAGAACCCAAGCGGATTTCAAGGAGCAAAAACTTGAGCTGACCAGACGCGATCGCAGGGAAAACCAAACCGATGATGGGCATGGCGAATTATTTCGGCATCGGGCGCATTCAGTTCACAAAGCACACGGCTTCTGTCGAGCGATACATAGGAGCGAATCCATTCAACGCCGTACTCTGCATAGCAGGGCAGTAAATGCTGTCGCTCTTTATGACATTGCTCATCAGTCAGCCCTGTTGGATAAGTGCTTTCCTGAATCTTGAGAGTGGATTCATTCCAGGTAGGTGGAGTCGCTTCTGGCTCAATAATATATCCTGCCCAGGCTCGACTGGAGGTAAACCCACCTCGACGATAGGCATCTCGGACTGATTCTGCATCGGGTGCATCGTATATACAAATCATGCGATGGCGATCGCCGGACAACAGTGAATAACGCCACGTCCCGTTGCGGGCTTGGATACAAGGAGTAATTTGCTGATCCGCAGACTTTAATATTTCGTCGGTTAAAGGTTGTTCAGTAACGGTTTCAACAATTACTAGTGACATCATTGTTCTCCTATAAGGATAGTGGAGTCAATAATTGCAGTTTGGGCACGAAAACAGAGATCATGGCGATCGATTTGTGCCAGTAGGGCAGCATACTGCGCTGCTCGTTCTGGTTGTCCCAATGCTAAAGTTGCCTGCGTTAACACTGCCCAAGCTAAAGCGATTTCATTAGACTGTTGCATGATCTGAGCAGCTTGTAGGGCAGTTTCGGCACGAGTCAATGCTAACTCCCAACGTCGTTGTTCCAAATCAACTTCAGCAGCTCCAATCAGTACGTAGGATAGCATTCGCTTGGCATCCATCTGTTGCAGTTGAACAACGACCTGTTGCAAGTGGGATTCGGTTTCAGGGTAGTGAAGCTTGTAGTGAATCAAAGCCTCCAGTGCGGCTGTAATTGCGCCTTCGCTGCCTTCACCTTGAATTTGAGCTGAAACAACTGCCATTTGCTGACAAGACGTTAATGCATCAGTCAAATTACCCGTTTCTATCTCCAGCATAACGAGATAGCTAAGACAATAAAACTCGCGCCAGTGGTCTTGCTCTACTAAGGCAAGTTGCCAGCCTTGCTTAAACCGCGATCGCGCTTCATCGTAACGCCCCCGGTAGAGGTACACAGATCCCAATCCACTGTAAAGATCACATAGCTCTAAGCCAACTCTGGCGGCTAGCGATTGTGCTTCTAGCAGTAATGCTTCTGCCCGAACAATGTCATGTCCTAGTTCAGCGAGACAAGAACCGCTATGAGCCAGCAAACGGGCTGCTGTTGCAGGGCTTGCTGACTGACTGATTTCAACTGCCCGCAGAGAGTGTTCTCGTGTATGGATGAAGTTGCCTTGACTGTAATACACGACCCCAACTGTTTCTAGACCGATTGCCTCTTCCTCCTTTAATCCCAATTGTCTAGCTTCATCCATCAACTGATTCACCTCGGCTTCTAGCTGAGCAGCGCGATCGCCGGTTACCCCCGACAGCGCAACCACTCGAAGTAACTGTAAGTGCCGCCGAATCCGGGTCTGAACATTGAGGTGTTGACAGTGCTGAATTCCCTGCGTCGCCAATTTTGCGGCTTCTGCATAAGCAAACAGTCTCAAACACCGTTCGGCGGCGGCTAAAGCAGCGGCTGTTGCTAACTCGTGGTCGCCCCCCAATGCCGCATGATGGGCTACATCACTCACCAATGCACTATCAGCGGTTAACTGTTGATTTAACGTGTGAGCAATTTGCCAATGCACCAACTGACGACGGGGTTCTGATAATTGTCGATAAACGGTTTGACGGACAATATCGTGAACAAAGTCATACCTCGGTTCATTATTCGCGGAAATACTGGGGCGAATAATCGTCTGTTGTTCAAGCTGATCGATCGCTGTTAGCAGTTGTGGCAGGGCATAGTCTGAAACCTGCGCCACTGCGGTCGGTTTAAAGCTCCGTCCTAATGCCGCTGCCCAGGGGAGAATCTCTCGTGCAGATGGATTTAGACGTTGCAGGCGATCGCGAATCAGTGCTTCTAAATTGTCTCCATGAGCCGCTCGATCTTGGGACAAAGCACGGGCAATTTCCAGGGCAAAGAGAGGATTACCGCCACTGTCGCTAAAGACTTGATCGACTAATTCAAGGGATACATCTGAAGACTTGATCGACTGAATACTGCGAATTAAATCTGCGGTTTGTCCGCGATCAAACGGCTGTAGCTCCAAGATTCGTAGCCGTTGCTCCCGCCTGAGTGCCTGTAACATGCGCTCGATCGCTGCATTTTCTTCCAACTCGCCAATTCGTGCCGTACACGCAAACTGAATGGGAAGATGGCTTAACAAGCGCACCGCATAATGAAACAATGCCGATGACGCTTCATCAATCCACTGAATATCATCCAAAACTACGACGAACGGGGCGTGATTTGCCTGTGCAGCAAACAGTTGCACCACCGCATCAAACAAATGGCTGCGGTCTGGGAGATCCTGACCGGCTGTACCCAGTTCCGGAAGCAACACGCCTAATTCAGGTGGAATCGCAACCCGCGACAATCGACCTTGCCCAATCCCAAACGATCGCAACGCATCCGTCCAGATGCCATAGGGTCGTACCATCTCTGCTGCAAACCCACGTCCCCAAAGCATTTGATTTTCTGCCAGGGTCGATCGCAATTCCTCTAGCAGCCGCGTTTTACCAATGCCAGGTTCACCCACCACCAGTAGTACTTCAGAGCAATCCGTTGCACTGGTCAACCATTGCTGAACTATTGCCCACTCCCGCTCTCGTCCAACCAGAGGTGATGCGGCGGCAATTGGAGCGATCGCCGGTAAACGCGTTGGCGCATTCGCTTTTGTTGGCGCGTCCTGTTCCGCGACGTCATCGTCTTGCAATAGTTGCTCATACAGCTTGCGCGTGCTGGCACTGGGGTCAACTCCCAACTCCTGCCGCAACAGGGTCATGCAGCGATGATAGGTTTGTAGTGCATTCGCGCGATCGCCACTCTGACTGTAAAGCCGCATCAATGTGCAGTAGGTCGCTTCGTTATAAGAATCGACACGTAGAAGCTGCTGAGCATGGCTAAGGGCAGCACGATAGTCCTGCTGTTGTTGTAAGTGGTCAACTAATTGTTCTAACGCACTAACGTAGAGTTGCTGAAGGCGATCGCGCTCGTCAACAATCCACTCATCCTCACAGCCCGGTAGCAAGTCGCCTCTGTAGAGGGCGATCGCTTTTTGCAGCAAGTCTGGTCTGGTCTGAGGTTCAGCTCCTTTTACGGCTGTTACAGCCTCTTCAAACTCCAGGATATCTAAGCTGCATGGAGCCGTAGGCAACCATTGCAGCGTTTTCGACTCAACTCGCAAAAATTGCTCAGGGTTGGGTAAAGCCCGACGCAAGTAGGTCAACTCTTTACGAAGATTGGATCTCGCCTGGGAATCTGTCGAACTCTCCCATAGATGAAAGGCAAGCCGCTGACGGGGTTGGGGCAACTGTCGATGGAGGATCAAATAAGCCAGTAATGCTTGCGATCGTGCTGAGCTAATACTTGCAACAGACCGATCGCCGTAGGTGATAGAAAACTCACCTAACAATTTGACTTGTAAGATTGAAGACATTGCGCCTAAGTCATAACGGATCCCTGAATTGCCTGCCCTTCTTCAGATTCTATAACTAGCTGGAAGAGAGTGCGTCAAATTTTCGTTATAAAAAATACCCTCAGCTTTTAATAGGATTGTATTTGGGTTCAAAGGCAAGCTCTGCAAAGCCTTTGATCCACACCAACAGGGATAATGCAGAATCCAGGAGTATTAGGATGACTACTCGCTTGCTGAAACCGTTGGTAAATCTTTTTTCCTCCCTAAACCTTTCCTAAATTTAGGAAAGCTATGGCATATTTTTCGACATTGCAACCCATGGGCAATATCCCAAATGCCCTAGAAAAGCCAACTTTATCAACGGGACTGGCGCGATTCGAACGCGCGACCTATCGCTTAGGAGGCGATGAAATATCCTTACATAGCAAGGGTTTCAGACTTTCAGGAGTATTTTTACACCCAAGTTACACCCAAAATGTCAACTTCATCATTCCTTAATAAGGGCGATCGCCATTATTCTTCAATTTCTTCTTCAGGGAGATAGCGCAAAAAATCTCCTGGTTGGGCATTAAAAGCTTTACAAATGGCGTTCTGATTATCTTTCGATGGATAAGCTTCTGGATCACCAAACAGCCTATAAGCGGTTGCTTGTGGCAGTCCGGTGATCTTCCAAAATTCGTAGGCGTTTTTACACCCTCTAACTTTTGCAAACTCAGCAATCGTATTGATCATAGCCATTCCATGAGAGTATCACTCTCACTACAAGGATACTCTCACTGAGCAAAAGTATCCATTGAGCAAGAGTTCTCATTCAATGGATATTCTCACTGAATGAGAGTACAATCGTAGGCACACTAAACCCAGTCCTCCGACTTCCGATCTTCAGGACTGGGTTAAACCCCTATGTAGGAGTACCCCTATGATGACAGATACACAACCGAATGATCGTTATCAATCCGCTAAGGATGCGGCAGGAGAAGCGATCGAGGCGTTGTTTACCCGCTATTGGGCAGACAGCTTTGATGCTGAACTATTGCAAAACCGTCTTGCTGAAACGATCCTATTCTTTACCCGCAATGCTCGGAGTTTGGAGGAACCCCACCCTTATCCTGAATTGCTGGATGCAGAAGATGAACAAGCGATCGCCCCTCAGATATCCTCTGATCTGAGGATTGAGGCTTCTAACTCTGCCCAGTCTAGTTGAGCAGGAGTAAAGCCAATGTCTTTTCAATCTCCTGAACAACCCCTGATTGATCTAAAAGATCGCCCCTCTCCTGAGATTTTGCGGGTATTGGCGATCGGTAGTCCTGAAGTGGTGAACTCGTTTGTAATGAGTCTGTTTCAGCTTGGGTATGCAAGACCAGATGAATGGTCTAGACAACTTCCAACGGTCAATCCTGGTGAGGTGATGCGGATATTGACCAAACGGATCAGCCTGACAGATTAGACGGTTACAACATCACTCGACAAATCTAAACCCGGTAGGCTCTACCGGGTTTTCTGTCTATTCAGGGCTATTTGCCCTCTCTTGCAATCTTAAAATTTCTTTACCAGTGAGAACTTGCTTGAATTTTCTAGAGAATAACGGGTTTTTACTTCCCCCAGTTGGAGCTTAAGCAGCAGAATTATAGAGGCTTCGTCCCTGTCCCTGATAGCACTCATAAACGTGCTGGTAAACTTGCTCACATTTCTGTTCATAGATTTCGGCTGAGTAAGTTTCTGGCAATTGGTCTAACGTCTCTTCGATCGCCAGTCTGACTGCTGCCCTTGATTGTTGCCGCTTACGCCAATCGAGAACTAGCTTTTCCCGCTTTAGTGTCTCTAGAAGTTTCTGAGCTACTTGCTTAACGGCTTGCTCTTCCTTCTTACTCAAGTCAATTTCTGGTTTAGCCAGTAGGTCAAAGATGGCTAGCTCTTCTTCGGTTAGGTTTTCGGCGATCGCTCGCTGATCCTCCGTTCCCAATTCCTGAGCAAAGTTGATTAAGTCGTTGAAGAATAGCTCAACGTTGCGAGAGTCGCTGTTGTAGTCCTCAATCATCTGCTGAAACCGTTCCAGGTAGTTCACACGGCTTCGATTGAGGCTCACCATCTGCTGAAGTTTGCGGTTAAGGGTGCCCTTGAGTTTTTCTGCTTGAGTACGCTGATAGCCTGTCTCAAATTCTGCTTTGAGGGCTTCAAAATCAAGCTGGCTGAGATCGATGTACTGCCCTTGAGTATCAGGGATTACAAATTCTCCTGCCAGAATTGAGTCATCTAGTAGGGCTTCTACCTCTGCTTTGACTTCGGAGATGTCTACATCAGGAACTTCGTTGCGGATTTCTTGACTGAGGCGACTGAAGAAGGCTTCGGTTGCAGTGAACTCGTTAGCATCAGGATCGGGCAAGATGGCTTTGTAGAGGCGAGTGATGTTTCCTGCCAGGGAGAAGTAGGTGCGTTTGGAGTCGTCGTTAATCAGAATGGCTTCAACGGCATCAGCCCAGAGCTTTGTGCGCTCAAATGCAGTCTGAGTTGTTTGGAATTTGGAGAGGTCAATGCCTTTAGCAGTGCAAAACTCGGTTGCTTCTGCGATCGCCCCTCTCAACTGTTCGAGCAAAGCTGCTTTCGGCTTAACGGGTACATCTCCTTCTTCAATGCCTCCACCCGAAGCAGAACCGTAGATCGCCAGCGCTTTTTTCAGGTTCTTGAAGACTCCGATGTAATCGACAATTAAGCCGTTAACTTTTTCCCTGAAAACCCGGTTTGCCCTGGCAATGGTCTGCATCAGGGTATGGTTTTGCATAGGTTTATCGAGGTAGATGGTGGAACAACTAGGAGCATCGAACCCTGTGATCCACATGGCGCAAACGAACACAATCCTGAGAGGGTTGTTTGCATCCTTAAATTTCTCGTCTAGACCGGGGGATTCATGCACTAGCCGCTTACGATGGGGCATGATGTCTAGCCCCTTCTTCTTAAAGTCGGCTTCCTCATTCTGAGAAGACGAGATTACGACTGCCATATCCGTTGATTCGAGGTAGGCAATCTGCTCCGAGAGCTGCTGTTGGTCTGCTTCGTTAGCGATCGCAAGTTGGGCTTTTAGGGCTTCGATGTGCTGTTTCCAGTAGTGCTGAACTTTGTCATACATTTTGACTGCGGTGAAGCGATCGATCGCAATCACCATTGCTTTGCCCCGATAGCCTCGTCCTAAGAAGTGGTTTACGAGGTCTTCTGCAATTTTTTCTAGGCGATCGTCACGGGTGATCAGGTGATATTCACGGCTGAATTCTCGCTCTAGTTTGCGTTCTTCCTCTTCATCCAGCGTGGCAGTTTCAACGATGCGGTAAACGTCTTCGTTAAGTTCTTCGTTGGTCAGTTGCAGTTCAGGGATACGGTTTTCGTAGAAGAGGGGAACGGTTGCCCCGTCTTCAATGGATTGGCGGAAGTTGTAAACGCTGATGTAGTCGCCAAACTCTTCTCGTGTTTTCTCTTCGCCTGCCAAGAGGGGAGTACCTGTAAAGCCAATAAATCCAGCATTGGGTAGAGCATTTCTCAGGTTTTGAGCGAAGGTGTCATACTGCGATCGGTGGGCTTCATCGGCAATCACAATGATGTCTGAGCGATCGCTCAACTTGGGATATACAGCCCCTTTCTCCGTTCGGAACTTCTGAATTAGGGTGAAGACGTAACGGTGATCTTCTCGCAGAAGTTGTTTTAAGTGTTCGGCGTTTTTAGCCCTGACTTCTTTTTCAGGTTCGGTAACGGCTCCCGCGTAGGCAAAATTTTTATAGATTTGGTCGTCCAAGTCTTCCCGATCGGTGAGGATCAGGAATGTCCAATTTCCGGGCTGTTTACGGAGAATTTTCTGGGAGAAGAAAACCATCGAGTAGCTTTTGCCGCTGCCCTGGGTATGCCAGAAGACTCCTAATTTGCCCCGGTTCTGTCCAATCTGCTGAACGGCAGCGACGGCATTATTTACCCCCAAGAACTGGTGATTTTTGCCCAGAATCTTGATCAACCGTCCCCCAGCCGTATAGAAGAAGGTGAAGTTTTCAGCCACATCTAGCAAACGGGTTTTGTCACAGATGCCCCGAATGATGGTTTCTAGGGAAATAATGCCAGTTTCGCCTTCATCGTTAATCTTTTTCCATTCAGAGAAATGCTCCCATTCTGCGGTGACTGCCCCAACTCTGCTTTTTTTGCCGTTGGAGAGGATCAAGAAGGCGTTGTACCAAAACAGGTGAGGAATTGTGTTTTTGTAATCGGTGAGGTTCTTTTGGTATGCCTGTTCTAGTCGCTGATGGTGGGCTTTGAGTTCGATGAAGACGAGGGGTAGACCGTTGACGAAGCCGATCAGGTCTGCCCGTCTGCTGTAAATTTCTCCGGTAACCCAGAACTGGGAGACAAGCAAAAATTGGTTATTGTCTGGGGTATTCCAGTCGATGAGTTTGACGGTTTCTTCCTGCTCCTCATCCTCATCTGTCTTGAAGCGAACTTTGACCCCATTTTTGAGCAGTTGGTAAATTTCGCGGTTGGTAGCTTCTAAGCTAGTGCTACGATCGCGTGTTAGTTCCTCAATAGCAAGCTGAAGGGCTTCGTTGGGTAAGTCTGGGTTGAGTTGCTGTAGGGCTGATCGTAATCGAGGAATCAGGACAACCTCACCTCTGGTTTCTCGTCCGAGAGTGCCAGTAGTGCCTAACGTCTCCTGATAGGCGTTGATAGTGTCCCAACCCAGTGTGGAGAAGAGGGCGATCGCTTCGTTTTCTAGGGCTTGCTCGGAATCTAGGTGAGGTTGGGGCATATGTATTCGTTGAGTCAGTTAGGTGATGACTTTATTTAGAGTTCTGGGATATCCATATGTTTCATCATCTACCTTAATAATTTGTTGGCATTTAACGTTTTTACCTGAAATTAATATCGCCGCTATCTATATTGTATTTACCTTCTTCTACGCGCTTGACCACAACTATTAGAATGTTTTAGCAAATGTGAGTGATCAGCACACACGAAAACTTTGCCACGAGGATTAGAAATCAAGTCCTTATTCTTAAAATCTGTTTGGAGAGCTTGATCGTGAGAGCAAAGTAGTCGTGCACCAGAAATACGAGCAAGGGCTATTACATGAGGATCATTAGATACACAAAAACCCGTATTGTTGACTCTTAATTCTTCTGAATCAACATTTTCTTTTTTGATTAAAATCGCTTTCCCGGCAGAAATAAGCTGTATTAAAAAACGCCTTGGCTTTTCCAACATAAAAAGTTCTTCAGCCAGCTTGCCTCCTAAGACGATTTTTCCATCTTTTTCTAACACCCACTCAATTACTTTAATAAAATCTTTATTACAGGGTTGAGAAAATACAGTCGAAGCAAGATTTGCGTCAATAATTACACACATTATTATTTTCAACTAAATTCCAAAAAATCTTCTCTCTTCATCTAGGAAAAACTTTCTATAGCCTGAAGGTGGGTTTTCAATATTTCCGTTCTTGTCAATTCTGATTCTGTGTATTTGAACATCATTTCCATCACGCTCAAAGTACAAAATTTCCACTTTGTTTGAAGTAATACCTTTTCCGTCCCTTATATCCATACGAATACGATCAATTAGGTAATCACTATGAGTCTCGATTATGAATTTTTTCTTGTGGTTCTGAACTAGCGTTGCAAGAAATGTTCCTAGCTCAGCTTGTGCTCTTGGGTGAAGATGAACTTCAGGTTGCTGCATAAGAAAAATGCGGTTATTCTGCTCTAGAATACTATCAACAAGAATGGGTAAGACTTGGCTAACTCCATATCCAACATCTACTAAGTTTCTTGGTGAGCCAGAGAGCTTAACACGAATCTGGAATGGGTCACCTTCTTTCTTTCCTAGTTGTTTAATATCTAAGCTAGTAAATAGTCCACATGCTTTACCAAATTGTTCTAAACCCTCTTTTAACACCTCCCATTTCTCCAAATCGCCACGAAATAACTTCGCCAGAACCATTGGTACATGCTCACCCTCGGGCTGAGGAATATCTCGAACAGGATTGTATGTACGCCTAGAGCGGGTTCTAATTGGAGCGAAAGCATATGGTCTTTTAGCTCTAGTAGATAATCGCAGATAGTCTAGTATTCTACGAATTACATTTGCATCTTTTTCCTCAAGTGGTTCGTTTTCATCCTGTGAGTTAGTTACTCCTCGAAGAAGCATTTGATTATCTAGAAGCAGAGGAATAATTTCCCATTGAAGAGGATTTACTCTATCTACTGAAGTTGTTGAATCTCTAAAAACAGGAAGCTTAAAACTTTTTCTGCCCGATGGGGCTTCAATAAGTATTTTTAAGTCATTTGGTTCCAGAGTAATTCGATAGTGAGAAGAGCTTATACAAAGTTCTCGTAAAGTAGGTTGTCCTCCTGCCTTATGGAAAAAACCTTCAACTTGTATAGGGTCAGTGAGAGCATTATCAGTATTTTTTTTAATAGAAGAGTTAAGTGACAATTCAAAACCAATAGTAAAAGTTGACGCTCGCCCACCTCTTCCACCAGAGTAATGAGCAATCTCATCAAATGTTCCAAGATTAAAAGGTTCTTCATTAAAGTCTGGACTTAATACTCCATAGCCTATATCCCAAGCAATTCGTGCAGCAGATAGGAAGGTTGATTTGCCAGTACTATTTTCACCAACTAATAGCGTTAGAGGAGCTAGAGAGATTAATTGTTTTTGGTGGAAGCAACGCAAATCTTTTAGTATCAGCTTGTCCATATACCTAGCTACTCACCCTTTTTAGTTAATAAAATTAATAGAGCTACCGCCAACCACCTTTATCATAATTTATGCAGCGATCGCCCCTTCCTCTCTCACTTCATCCAACTTCTCCACATCAATCTCACCTGAAATCAGCTTAGGCAACAGCAGATCACGAGTCTGTTTGAGGTTGTAATTCTTCAAAAGTAGATTCTTAATTTGCTGAAATATAGGGGTTGTATTTTTGGTAAAAGATTGCATTGTTGCTTTACTAGGAACCAGGAAATCAAAAATTCTAAGTTTTTCCTGGCTTAGATTGTCCTGAGTAGTGCCTTTTGAGACGTTCTGCATTCTCAGCTTGACTTGCTCAATAGAATATTTGATAAATTCAGCACTAACTTGTTCTGGGTCAGCAACAAAACCAATAATGCTATCTGGAAAGCAAGCTGGATATGTCAATATGGCTGTTTCAGCTATGTTAGCGGCGATCGTAATCAGCAAGGTTCCAGATTCCCATAGCTTACTTTGGGCTAAACCTATTTCATTGTAAGTTTGGCTATGACTTGTTATGTAAAGCGATTGAGAAGCTTCTTTAACTTCTCCTGTCTGGATGAATGGATAGTTACCGCCATAGAGAGAAGGATCGTTTCTTGGGCGATGCTTCGACTTCCCTCGTCCTAAAAAACCCAATTTCTCAAGTTTTCTAACGCTCCATCCTTCAGGAATTAACCCTAATTCTGAATCAACAAGTTTGATTTGTTCATGACCAGGAAAGCGGAACTTGACGAACCACTCATCGTAGAGCGATCGCGCCATCTCTTCCAGGATTTTGATGCGTCTTGTGTTGTTTTCAATGAGGCGATCGTAGGCAGAGAGGATATCAATAATTTGTTGTTGAGTAGGTAAGTTTGGATAACTTAAAGGTAAAGACCGTATCATCTCAAGGCTTACATAACTCTGTGCTACTCCTCCCTTTATCCCATACAAAGCATTTTGGAAAATATGACCTTGAATCCAGTAATAAAGGTATTCAGGCAATATCACTGCTTGATTTGGTCTTAAAATTGAAACACTGCTAGATAAACCAAAGTAATCGCTTAATTTGTATAAATAAGGCTCACCCATTGAGCCGATAATGCTAAACAAAACATCACCAGCTTGAGGTTTTGAAAGAGCTTTTGAATCTTCGCGGAAGTATTTGTCGTAATCCTTCTGAGAGATGTAATCAATCTTTGATAAATCTAATCTTCCATCCTTAAAGTTCTTAGACGTTAAGTACATAACGCCTGCGGAATGTCGCTTAATCGAGGCATGAGCACCATCGCCAACGATACAGCGATCTCCTATTCTTTCCTCCTTCCAATTGTGTTTGAAACTTTTAGAGTTCATTAGTCAACCCTCCAGCAACATTGCTACATTACTGGAAATTTGTTCTTCCAACTCTCTCGCCTCAGCATTCAGAAGTTCTAATTCCTCGTTCAACTCCTCCAACCGTTCCGCAAAATCAAAATCCTCAACCGCTCGTTCTGCCACTCCCACATAACGCCCCGGATTCAGGCTCCAACCCTGTGCCTCAATCTCTGCCAGTGTTGCCACTCGGCACAGTCCCGCCACATCCTGATATGCCCCATTCGGGAATTTCTCATCCAGTAAAGCTTGGCTCCCGTTGGTAATTTGTGGCAGTTCACCCCGATAGAGCCGCACAATATTTGCCAGAAACTCAATCTGCTCATCCGTAAAGTCTCGATGCGCCCGGTCTAACTGACGGTAAATGTGCCGTGCATCAATAAACAGCACCTTATCCTTCCGGGCAGTCCTCACCTTGCCCCGGTCTAAAAACCACAGCGTACAGGGCAACGTCACCGTATAGAAAAAGTTAGAGCCGATGGCAACCATCACATCCACTACCCCAGCCTGAATCAGCTTTTGCCGAATCTCCAGTTCGCTCCCCCTAGCATCACTGGCAGAATTCGCCATGACAAAGCCCGATCTGCCCGTCTCATTCAGCGCACTATAAAACAGTTGAATCCAGATGTAATTAGCGTTGTCAGCCTTCGGTAGCCCCA
The DNA here is from genome assembly GCF_055793305.1 of Calyptranema fuscum S582. Lineage (NCBI taxonomy): Bacteria > Bacillati > Cyanobacteriota > Cyanophyceae > Oculatellales > Oculatellaceae > Calyptranema > Calyptranema fuscum. The sequence goes on along the minus strand of NZ_JBSLYH010000027.1, from coordinate 80,181 downwards.
ACTCCTTAAACCGAGCATCTGCCTTCATCTTCTCCTTATCCACCGCATTCACATTAAACGGTGGATTTGCCATCACAAAATCAAACTTGCCTAGAGACTGGTGAATGTCTTCGTAGTAGCTGTTCCCCTCTCGAATGCTGCCCAGCCCCGACAGCCCATGCACTGCCAAGTTCATCTTGCATAGTCGCAGCGTTTCCGCTACCCGTTCCTGACCATACAGGCTGATCTCACTGTTTGGGTCTACCTTCTTCCTCGTCTCCACCAATGCCGCACTCTGAACGAACATACCCCCCGACCCACACGCAGGATCGAAAATTCGCCCATGAAACGGCTCAATAATCTCCACAATCAACTTAACCAGAGCTAAAGGCGTAAAGAACTCACCTCCCTTCTGCCCCTCACTCCGGGCAAACTCACCCAAGAAATACTCGTAAATCTTGCCGAACACATCCCCTTCCAGCGTCTCTAGCTCTTGGGTGAAGTTCAGCGTCTTCAGCAACGATACCAGCAAGTCATTATCAAAGCGGTTGTAGGTTCTCGGTAAAACACCATCTAGCTCCGGGTTCTCCTCCCCGATCGCTTTCATTGCCTCATTGATCGCCTTACCGATATCTGCCCCTTCCGGCAAATTCAGCAAATTCGAGAACCGGGCAACATCCGGCAAATACAGTACGCCCCTCGCCTGATAGTCCAGCTTCCCTACCGTCCGGCGACGACGAGAACCCGTTTGTGCTACTGCCAGTTCCTTCTCGACCTGCGTAAATTTGTAATCCGCATAGCACAGAAAAATTAGCCCCAACACAGGCACCGAATACTCCGAAGACTTCAGCTTCGAGTTTGCCCGTAGCGAATCTGCTGCTTCCCAAAGGCGTTTTTCTATCACAGAATAATTCGCTGCCATCAACTCCTACCTAGTTATGCCCTAACTACCCCCACTGTTGCCAGTGCTGTTTAGGCATCGTACAGGAGTATTAGGGCAGTTTGAAGAGGCGATGACCGTCTATTCCATTTAAAACTCAGCCTTACCCAAACCTCAAGTACTCTCATCGATCAAGCTAAGAAAATAGTTTTATTTGATTACTGAGTAAATCTAACTATGCACTTTCATTCGTTACATTGATAAACAAAAATATTTATTTGAACAACAAAACTAATCACTACTTTGGGTACTGTTCTGGTTATCTTCCTATGCTAGGCTCAATAAGCGACTTCAAAAAGTGGGTATTCTGTATTACAGACTGCCAGAACGTTAAATTAACTGTGATTTAATGCCTTATACTCTCTATAGAGAGTGTTTAGGTTTTGTGTTGAATTTGAAACTTTTCTTAAAGTTGTTAAGCTAATGAATTTAGAAGAAGACAACTTGTCACTCGAAGACAATCAACGTCAGCTTACACAAGCTTCAGACGATTACGTTCTGGGCAAAGCAGACCGGGGAGAGTTAAAAAAAGCTGAATCGAAGTATAGGGTGGACTACACATCTGCAACACTTGAACTTGCAGGTATTAGGCAGCAAATTAAGTATGAGTTTAATCGCTTGAAAGTTCTTGCTACTAAAGCTTTACACTTAGGCAAAAAGCTCGAGCGTAAATGATAAAAATCATTAACTCTATTGATGATTACGAGTGATAATACACAGTGAAGCGATTCGATCTGCAATTGAAACGACTAAGCTTTGTACAACTTTAGAATCAAATACAGTTGAATTCATACTGTACATACATAAAACACCTAAACATTGATCGACTTGTCCAACTCTAGGAACAATGATTGGGACTGCAATTAGAGTTCTATAGGGAAACCAATTTGCTGTCTCTCTACCATTTATAAATAAGTACTCAGTCGAATCAGAAGTCCACTGCCCATTTTTGCGGGATATATGGATAACGCGAGGTTCTCGATCAATGTAGGTATATCCTGCAAGTCCACTTCTCGTGCGATCTGGTGCACCAACATAAAAGCGTGTCCTTGCCCTAGCAACATCGACTGAGTTTGCCTGTCCCCACAAAATTAGGAAATCAGAAGAAGACGGGTCAGGGTGCCACATCTCGATAGCGCACTCTTGGAATAGATAGAAAACATCGAGGGTCTTCTCTAATAACTCTTCTATCAAACGCTGAACAGCTTCATGGCTTGGCGGTCTAGATCCACCAAACATAATACCGCGTCCTGATGAATTGTAAGTTTGCTTAAACTCCCGAAGTAATCGCAATAAAGTATCGTCTAACTCAATGAGATTGATAGAAACTTTATGTGCTCTAAAAAATTTTAGTGCTGTAAAGGTAGAGGGTAGAAGTGCGACTATCATCAAGAGAGCAATCAGCCACAGCTTAATGGGTATGCTTTTACCCATTGTTTCAACAGTAATTAAAAATAGAGCATCTGCTCTATTCCCTAAAATCCCTGCAAGGGCTGCAATAAATATTGGAGCAAGAAAGGGAAACGCTCTCCCTAATCTTCTAAGTTCACCCATACCCTGAATCTATAGGCGTTACTGCCTCAAGTAATAAATATTACAAGACTTTCGTATCAGTCCGACTTAGTACAGTTCTTACTACAATTAAAACTCCCTAAGGTTTCTATTGATTTCTGTATGCTTGCCTTACTTATGAGAAGGATGTAGATGAGTTTACATTACTTTGACCAAAAAAATATCTTCAAGAGGTCTCTTAGTGTAACAGCATCTCAATCTGCTCATGAAATTCTTTCAGTTACCTTCAACAAGCGATCGCCCCTACACTTGAGCAAGCATTGCCTCAACCTTGTTAATCCGTTTCTGCAACACCTCAATCTGCCGATCCAGTTTCTTCAGTTGCTTACCACGAGCGATCGCATTCTCCATCGGACAAAATAAACTGAGCATCCCGACGCTCAATCAGATCACCTGCTCACGAGTTGCAGCATCACTCTTGCAACTACACCCGATCGCCCTTCACATCAGAAGGTGGTTGTAAGCATTGATCGCCTGTCAAAACCTGGGCTGAACCGTCTGGATGAAAGTCAACACAAGCGTATTGGGGTTCCTGAGTCAGAACTGCCCAAACAAAGCTGAGAGCTACGCCAAAAACAATCGTGAGCGGGATAACAACCCGCATTTTTGACCAACGGAATTCCATAAAAAAGCACCCGCCAACTATTTTTCAAGATGCCCTTTTAATAGTCATGCTGAACCCTATGGGTACGGCGGAAAGACCAGGCATCTAAAACGTATCCTGGCGATCGCTAAAAAGATTAGTTTTAGCAAGAGATTTTTTGATGCTTATGCCCCTTGAGTTAGCTGTAAGATTTTACTGACAAGGGGTTTCGACTCAGAATAGCTATGCAAAAAATTAGACGATTTATTCCAAAATCCAAACGTAAACCTTCCGATGCAGAGATCCAAGCAAAAGCCTATGAAATTTGGATAGCTAGGGGCAGATCTACTGGAGAAGATATAGACAACTGGCTAGAAGCCAAAAAACAGCTTGAAAATAAAGAGAAATGGTTAGCAGCTAAGGTAAAAGCCGGACTGAGTTTTTTTTTCTGATAGTTTCTTCTTTTATTTTTTGGAGAATCCCTCACTTCATATTTTGGAAGCTTCCAAAATGGTTCCTTCTCTCATTTCCAAAATTAGAGTGGGTAAAATTGCTCGCTGTTCCCCTTGTCCTTAGTGCAGCAGGTAGCATCATTACTGGACAGATTCAGAAAGAAGCAAATCAAGATAACGCACTCAATCAATACTTTGATCAGTTAGATAAGTTGGTTTTTGAGCGTAACCTTCTAGCTGGAGATTCAAACAGCGGAGCTAGAGTCATTGCTCACGCTAGAGTCCTAGCAACTTTACAAGTTCTCGATCTCAATCGTAAAAGACAACTTATTAAATCTTTGGAAGGCAGTGAGTTCTTAAATTCATCAGTGACTGTGGGATTACCTGCTGTGAGTCTTAAAAACGCAAATCTAGCACAAGTTGACCTCAGCAGAACCAACCTCATCGGTGCCGACCTTAGCAGTGCCGACCTTAGCAATGCCAACCTCAGCAATGCTGTCCTCAGCAATGCCAACCTCAGCAATGCTGTCCTCAGCAATGCCAACCTCAGTAATGCTGTCCTCTTCGATGCCAACCTTACGAGAGCCAACCTCAGCAGTGCCGACCTCAGCAATGCCGTCCTCAACAGTGCCGTCCTCAGCAGTGCCGTCCTCACTAGTGCCGACCTTAGAGGTGCCTTCCTCAACAATGCCTTCCTCAACAGTGCCGACCTCAAAGGTTCCGACCTCAGAGGTTCCGACCTCAGAGGTTCCGACTTTATAGGTACCGTCCTCAACGATGCCGATCTTAGCAATGCCAAACTTAGCAGTACCTTCTTTGGATATGCCTTCCTTGGCAATGCCAACCTTACGAGAGCCGATCTCAGAGGTGCCGATCTTAGCAGCAGTATTCTATTAGCTACAGATTTCCGGGGTGCCAACAATCTCACGACAGAACAATTCAAAGGGCAGTCCCCCCCCTATCTTTGTAATGTCGCGCTACCCGCTAACATCCTTACCGCAGGTATTGACCCCAATCGAGACTGCGACGATCTTCCGCAAGTGCTGAGCGATCGCTATCGATACTCACTCGACGAAGCAAAAAAAATGGTTGATGACGCTCGTCAACACTCATGGAACTAATCAAAAAACGCTTTCAAGTTTAGTCCTAATCCCCTCAACGAAAACGGAACTTGATCGCATTGTTTTGGTTAAGGATGGCGATCGCACCCTAATTTTACTTTCAAGGATATTTACCTTTCATACCAAAGGTAAACGAGAGAATCAAGGTTTGAGAGGGGTTAACCCGGTAAACTACCTTAATTAATCAGTCCTTATGGATGAGATGACAGGTACGATCGCTGAAACCCTGATTCTAGCGTCGATATATAAGTTTTACTTAATTCGTTAACGCAGTTAACCTGGTTTACAGCCTCAGATTTATCATTGACAAAAAACAGGTTTAGAATTGGGGTAACAGTGTTAACGAGGTTAACAAGATGGCAGAACCGAAAGAGACAATTGGGGTAAAGGTTCCCTCAGTGTGGAAAGCACAGATCAAAGAGATGGCTGATACATTGGGTGTCACTCCGTCTCAATGGCTCTATGAATTAATTGGCGAGGCACTGGGTCAACACGTCAACAAAGTTGCTTCTCTGCCTGAAAGGGTTGAGGCACTCGAAAAAAAAGTTAACCAGGTTGGTCAGTTAAAAGAAAAGGTTACTGAGCTAACGACTGCACTGGAACAGTTACAAGCGATCGCCCCAAAGCCAATAGAGAAAACGATCTAGAATCTGCCTGTTCAATGATCAAAAAGTGTTTCAGAGTCGCCAGAAGTGCCCATTGAACGAAACGAACCCATAGAACCCTGATTTATGCGTTGTTCCCTCATCTTCTCTAATCGCTCGATCGCCTCATAGAGATCTCGCTTCACATCTCTCTGATAGCGATTAAATAACTCTGGTTTCTGAACTCCCTTGGTTGCGATCTCTGCCTCTCTCAAGGTTGCCTCATGCTGCTCAATGGTTGCGATCGCTACTGCAATCTCTGCAATCCGTTGTTTAGCAAGCTTAATCAACTTCTTCGCTCGTTTCTCTACCTCATCCCATTGGGGATAGGGAGCAATCGGCTTCTCTTCTGCCCACCCCTCTAACCACTGATTCAGTTCATCCTGAAACTGCCAAACTACAGCCGAGCGATCTTCATGAAAATGGTTCAGATTCAGGGATGCCAGAAGCTCATTCATTCCCTTTCGTGGGGTGGCGCTATATTTTGCTAAATCATGCTCCACATCCAAAATCAAAGCGTTAAGGATCTGCTGTTCCTTTTGTAAAAGCTGCTTTCGTGGGGTACGCTTTGCTTCATAACAGGTCACTGTCTCGAACAGGTCTTGTTCAGCAGGAGTGATGTGATCCGGATAATGAAGGTGATGCTGTGCTTTGAGAATCTCGATATTGGCGATCGCCGCTTCTACTGTCCAGAGTCGATACTGTCTGAGCATTCCCATTGCCACTTGTTGAATCAGAAAATGCTCGATCGGGTTTTCTGGTTGGTAGTGATCAATCAATCCCTGAACCAATCCCTCAAATGTTGCCAGATCCTCTGTGACCAATAACGGGGGTTGTTGTGCTAGCAATCCGTGTTGGGTTGCATTACGAGAAGCGATCGCTTTTCCCCGTTCAGTCGTCGCACCTTTAGATTTTGCCCCATTCATACGGCTGATTTCAGGAGAGCAAACCATAGTCTTGAGTTGAGATGAGTTTGTCTCAAGCCTAACTCAAAATCACAAAATATTGCCTTTGAATGTTAGCATTTGTAGGCTATTGACCTGCTCAATAGAGTTAGACAGACAATCGATGTAACCGATGTTTTAGGGGCTTAGGGACTGGTTTCAGGTTCAGTTCTCCAGTCTCTAACCGCTGAAATGCATCCTTTAGTAAAACCCTCACCAACTCCGACTGATAGACATCTAAGTTTGCAGCAGTCGTATCAATCTGACGGATTAACTCTGGTGAGAGTTCGTAAGTTCTAAAGTTCACCTTGCGTTGCCAATAGGTATTCATTCGCTTTATTCAGGGGCTTCTCTCTTTGAAATAATTCAGGCGAAGCACCACTCAATTGATGGCTTCTAAATCGGACAGGTCTAACCAAGTCGTGAAGTTGCCATCTGGCATGGTACAGTTTACCTTTCCTTGCGTAAATCCATGTAGGATCAAATCCATGTCTTGATATTGCTGATATTTACCACGATAACGAACGCGATCGCCAACGTGTAAATCCTTTGTTTTAGAAGAAGTCGTGACAGTAGTAACAAATTGATTAGGATCTTTGCTAGAAAGGGGATTCAGCATTTTTTCTGTGGTGACAAAAGTAGTGACAGGAGTAGTGACGACTCCCTCTTTTGTCGTGGCAGATTGAACAGTCTCTTCATCAATGATGAGTTCATCTTGTGTCACTACTCCTGCTAGATGTGTCACTGCTTTGTCATCACCTGTCGTAACACGTTCAAACTCTTGAGGAAAAAGCTTTCCAGCTTCTTTGTCACTACTGTCACTACCCTCTAAAGATTTAGAGAGAATCAATAGTTTTCCATGTTTCGTTTCAGATTGTCTAACTAACCCCATTTGAACAAGTTCATTCATCCACTGCTCAAATTGTTGAGCAGTGGGCTTCTTGCGAGTAGTCCAACAACGGGACAAATCTCTAGCAGAAACCTGACCTTTTTGATCTGCTAGCATCAAGATCTTCCTCAGCATGGATGGTAATTCCCCATCATTTGCTCTTGCTTCTGAGTAAATTAGTTCAGTTTGTCGGAGCAATGCTTTTTTGATGGCGATCGCCGCTTTCAAAATTTCTATCGAAATAGTTTCAGTAGGTTCTACTTGATGGGTGGCTGCATGAATACAATGCAAAACCAAAGCAATCCGGTTGGTTTGCCCTGCTGATTTTCCCAATAAGGCTCGTTTTGCTGGATTTTCTTCTGTAATTCTGGCATCTTCTAAAAATTCATACCACTTCCTAAACAATGCTTGAGCCTCATAAGAATACCGATAAACATCCGCTGGAAAGCTTTGTAAATTTGTATAAATGTTCAGGAGTAAAGATGAAATATCGATTCTCACACCTTCAGGGTAAGGATACTTTTTGATCGGCAACACTACCCATTGAAAACGACTCCAGGTGCCATCTGGATCTGACAGATCACCCATGAGCTTGAGCAGAACTTGAGGTTGAATGCTACCCAAAATACTCACTGCCGTATGCTCAACAAACAAATGTTTGCCGATCCGATCAATTTTGAAAGACGCTCCATCATACAAAGATAAGAGCTTCTGCTGATCTGCTCCCTTGCCATTGCGGTAAGCATTTTGTAACCCAAATAGTCCACTTAATTCATCAAAGGAGGATAGTAACCCTGATGTTGGCTGTTCTGCCAAAATATGAGCTACAGATTCAGATGTGGCATCTTCAATGTAGATATGCTTACATTTGGGTTCTTCTGGCTTTCTTCCTTTCGTGTCACTTTGACGATAGACTTCCAACGCTTCCTGATATTGATGCAATTCCTCATCATAATGAATCTTGAATTTCGCCTGTAAGCTACGCAGTGGCTTTATGAAAAGGTTTAAGATACCGCTTTTTCGACTACTGGGTTCAGCCACTAGACCAGAGTAAAGAATTGCCCGTTCTTGATGATTGTCACTCTCAAACGGTTCGATCGCTGTACCTGTTTTAAGAAGAGAAGCGGCAACTGTTAAGAGAGTAAGTAAACCTGCTAGTGGTTCACCACCCGATCTCTCTAGTGCTGAAGTCAACGGTTTAGACAATGTCTCAGGTAAGCAATCAGCTAAATCAATATTATGAACCGTCAGATTAAGGAGTTCAGAGACTTCAACGGCTGTTTCATTTCTAAAGTTTTCTAGTTCCTCTTCTGTCCAAATTGCCTCAGCAATCCGCTCTAGCTCTCGTGTTGGTATTCTTGTATCTGTGGAAATGTTAGAGAGTGCCTGATAATAATCGGAAGGTGATAGGTTCCTCTGAAGAACAGCTTGAAGCTGAATTTTGGCAGGGATTACGGATCTTTCGTCTTCCATGCAGTCAAGATTAACTTCAGAGCGATCGCACTCCTCTTCAGATACAAGATCGGGAAATTGCCGTTTTTTTTCAATTGCTGCCAAGATGCAATCGTGGATCGCTGTTTGAGAGAGTTTTTGCCCTCTTAATTCAGCAATCCAATCAGCGATATCTAATCCCCCTGTATCGGGTAAGTAGTCCCATAGCACCGAATCAGGGAAAGCATATAACCATTGAGCATCAGGGAAATCTTGCTCAATATCGAGGCAATGTCTAAGCCCTGGTTTATCTTGGTCTGGACACAAGACTACCTTCGCTCCTAATAATTGCTCACGATAATTGGCATAGCCGTAACGTCTCCATTTATTAGCTCCTCCAATACAACAAGTTGCAGGAATATCAAGCTTCAAAAGCTGATTAACTTTGCCTTCTCCTTCAACAATGAATAGAAGTTGAGCTTCAGCCTTTGCTGTCTGGTTAATGGGGTCGAAAATGCGATAGAGAGGAATCTGAGAATGAATACCCTGAGCTAAACCCTTTTGCCACTCTCCATCAGCAAAAGATTCTTGCCAGATTTGTTTATTACTATCTCCTTTATCAATCCGATTAACCCTTACAATCGGATGTTTATTCAGATCATAATAAACGAATGTTTGCTTCGGAGATTTGGGTCTAATAGGTTTCTTTGCCTGTTTATCATCTGGGAAATATAGTCCCCAAATATCTCTTTTTCCTCGATATAGATAGCCTGCTTTGCCAATATCCTGATCTGCATGACTATGACAAAGGAAAATATCTGATTTCCAGCGACAATCTGCGTCTTTAGTCCTACCGCAAATGGGACAAGCATAATCTTTCCCTGAATAGGTAAAGTTATGATGACTCATGAAAAATCACCCCCTATTTTCTCGGAAAATTTGGACATTCGACTAAGACAAATCTGAAGTTCTCCCAAGCTTTTAGCTTGAGTGCTTAACCTATAATTTCGTCTGAGTGAACGAAGGGTGATGTAGCGTAAAGTAGGGAAAAGAAAAGCAGCATATTGATCCGAGCGATCGCCATTTTCTAGAAGGCGATCGCTTCTTCGGTACGGACTCTCTAACGGATCACAATACTGAAAAATTAATCCTGGCAGATCGCACCCTACCAGCTCTTTTGCTTCAGCCTTATCTGCTGAGAAGTGACCAGCTACAACAATTTGATCTGGAGTCAATCCAGATGATTGCAGATCTGCCAAATGCTTCTCAGTCAGGTAAGGCTTAGGAGGCTGATTGCTATCCATTGCCTTACCCCTTCGCTAAAGATTTTGAGCTTGAACGGAAGTACGCCGCTTCTTCTGCTGAGGAAGAACTTTGGCAAGATAGACTTCGATTGTCTGTCGATGTCTAGATGGGTTATTGCGATTCAACCCCCAATCTGCCAACAATTCTGGGTTATACCGAATTGTCCGACTGTTCCAGACATGATAATGAATTCCTTCGATCAGCGTTGATCCAGGCTGCAATCGATACTTCTTGAGCGTTTCAGGGCTTACCCCTAAGATTTCAGCGGCTCGATGCTTATCAACGAGCGTCAAACTTCTCGCTACACTGGATATAGACATCAATGTTTCAGAGTTGCCTGAATCAGGGATAGCCTTACGGTGGCTATGTTTTTGGATGTTCATTAAAATTGAAGAACCCCTCATACCTGTGGGGTATCAGGTCTGTCAGCAGAAGAGCCTGAGAAACTTATCCTGCTAGACAGAATTAACTTGTAATAGCAATGAACCCCTCACTCTCGTAGCACCAACTACGAGAGTGAGGGTTTTCACTATGGATAGAGTAAATGAAGCATCCATAAGAAATATCAATAGCTACCACTCTTTTAATATTAGATCATTGATCTCATTATTGGACTGATTTAGAGTTTTTTGAATACACATTTTGGAGGCGACTAACGTAATTTGAATTGTTGTAGATCTCATGGGCAACATATTTAGTGTGTCTCACCACAAGACAATAGCCGTCCAATACTAGCTATAAAAAATCTCACCTAATTTTTGCAGGCGAGATTTATGAAAAGTTATTAGTGGTTAAAGCGAATTCTGCAACGTGAGCGATCGCACTGTGAAGAGCAATCAAAATTCAGGAACAAACAATTCCCGTTTATTACCTGCATAGTGTTTGTAGATAATCTCTGGTGAATTACCGACTAACCGAGCAACATCCTTAGCATCTAATCCATTTTCCAGAGCCAGAGTAACAAAAGTATGTCGAGTTTGGTAGAGCTTGCGGTATTCAATCCGTAACTTCTCTAAAACGGGATGCCAAATACGGTTACGGAAATTATTGGAATCGATCCACTTGCCATTAGGACTGGGAAAAACTAGATCCTCTGATGCTGCTTTTTCAGATTTAATTGAGCGTAAAAATGTTTGCATCTTCACGTTGCAAGGAAATCTACGCTTTTCCTGCGTCTTTAAGCCTTGCTTACAAATAGCACCATTCTCAGATTCAACAACGGCTTGCTCAAACAAAATATATCGAAAATCATCAGAGACATGTTTCCATTGCAATGCAATCACCTCAGAAGGTCTAGCTCCAGTGTTGAACAAGAAAAATATAAAGGGATAGTAGTGAGAATGCTTCACCCTAGAATATTTGGGGCAGGCAGTATCTTGCATAAAAGCATTTAGAATCACATCACGTTCTTCTGCACTAAACGGATTAATGTCTTCCATTCCACTAAGGCTAGTGCCCTTGGGTAATTTAATCTCACTTGCCATCCCTTGAAAAGGATTCTGACTAATCCAACCTGACTTGATAGCCCAATCACAGCAAGCTGATAAACGAACGATGAACCTCTTAGCAGAATTAACGGGGATTGTTTTTAAGACATGATCACGGATGACTGCGGCATGATCTAAATCGTGAGTAGGCAACTTTTCAAGATATCGAGAAAAAGTCTGATATTGGTATTTCATCGTAGATGGACTACATTGAGGTCGTTTGTACACCAAAAATTTTTCCCATAGCTCAGCAAGTGTGGGTGTAATTTTGGGTGTAATGTCAGGTGACTCAACACTGAAACTTGAGTGAGGCTTATATTTTTGCAAGGTCTGGTCAAAGTGCCCAGAGAGCATATCTAACTCGATTTCTTTAGCTTTCATTTCTGCCAGTTTGCGGTTTTCGAACGTGTCGGAAAAACCTAGCGAGAGATAATGGCGCTTACTAGCAAACCGAAAACGCAGTTGCAAGCGACCGTTGGAAACTATGACCTGAACAGAACCCTTAGAAGCCTTACCTGTAGGAGTTTTTGAGAACATGGGAGCCGCCTTAGCAGTACGCTTGATCTTACACCCAGTTTACACCCAAATTACACCCAAATATGCCTAAGATTACCCAATTCATAGCAGTTTTGTAGTTCAGGAATACTAAATTTCAATCTGTTATAAAAAGCCGAAACCGCTTGAAAGTGACTGCCTTCAAGCGGTTTCAAGAGTACGGGACTGGCGCGATTCGAACGCGCGACCTATCGCTTAGGAGGCGATCGCTCTATCCTGCTGAGCTACAGCCCCAAATCATAGTCATGATAGCAAGGGAATGTGGGTTTTGGATTTTTTATTAGCAGAGTCAGAAGTTAGGAGTCGGTGGAAACGGCGGTGGGGGGTCGTCTTTATGGCGATCGCCATGCTGTATCCCAAGGGCTACCGCCTACTTCCAGTCCGCACAGATGGGTTTGGGCTTCTAGTATAAGTTTGTTGCTGCCATTATTGCGCTGGCGCAATCGTACGGTCAAGTGACCGTGGGTGGTATCGCGGCACGTTAACATAAGCCCAGTCTGGGTGGGGACGCGTACATAGGTGCCGGGGTGTTCGGTGCTGCCAATGATCTCAACTTGATAATCGTCCGTCTCGGCGATCATGTGCCAGTTGCCCCAGGGATGAACGGTCCAGTGAATATCCGCTGTCCAGGGCACAAATTCATAGAATTTGCCCTGGTGGTGGATGCCAATCATGCCAACCGATTCCATCCAGGTCAAGACCTGTCTGCGTCCACCGACGGCGGTTAGCGCTAAATCCGGTTGGTCGGCAAAGTAGTTGGCATTGATCCAAAACCATTTTTGAGGGAATGCGCCGCCCCAGTTTTTTTCGGCATAGGTGGGTACGTTGCTAAATTCGTAGCGTTGACCTTGCCACTCAATCCAGCCGGTTGCTCGTCCATGTGCCATGAGAATTTGCCAACCCGGTTCAAAAATTTGAAATTGGGATAGCCAACCTGCGGTTGATTGTTGAGGGCGATCGCACTCGCCCCACCCGTACACGGGGCGCACCTGATATTGCCATCTTACCCAGTGCCCCGACCCTGGATCTTGTAAATTCCCCTGGTGCCAGGTGGCTGTTACCTGATACCCTTCTATGCCTGCCTGGTCAAATACCTCTGGTTCTAGAAACCGAGCCGTGTGCCCGCTCAGATCGGCTCTGTCCCCTACTTTCTGCCCCCTGCTTTGTCGTCGGCGATGCCCTAACCCCAGGCGATCGCGCCATGCCCAAAATAGAGCGGGATCGGGGAATGTACGACAGAAATAGGTATCTCCTGGTCCTAAAATTTGTGCTGTTCCGCCGCTAAAAGGGCTACCTCCTAGCGGATCTTCAATGGAGTACATAAACGCAATCGTTTCTCCAGCAGTTTCTCCCCAATCAGGTAAAGTCAGCCGAAAATACCATCCTTCGAAAAAACGGCGATCGCTGCCATCCCAGTGATAGCCACTATGGGGCGTTTGCAGTTGCTTGAATGGCTCAATCATTGGCTTTTATCGCAAAAGATTACAAAATTTAGAATTTGATTGCTAAGGATCATGATTTAGTAACCCCGAAGATTTGATAGCTTCGCGTATTCACGCTCTATAGTTAGAAGCGCGGCGACGCCGCGCTTCTAACTATAAACGTCCGAATTTGTCATCCTTAAGACGTGAATGCGGATGGACTGGTTGAAGGGTTAATTTTTGAGTTTAGTAAAAAACTTGGGTGGGTTAGCAGGTTTAAACAGTTGAACTTGCTACTATGCAACTGGCTAGTGTCTTGATCTGTGGCATGGCTCAATAGAGGGATGGATTTGAACGTGAACCCAAAGGGTTCACGTTCAAATCCATCCTAACTGGATTGCGTAAAGCTAGCCTCCTTTATTCTGCGTACCTATCTACCCCTTTATTCCGTAACGGCGAACCTATGGCAGACCTCAACGGCACAATCATGCAATATTTTCATTGGTACACCCCCGATGACGGGACCCACTGGGATGAGCTAAAAAACAACGCCAAAGCGTTGGCGGATGCAGGCATTACAGCGTTGTGGCTCCCCCCTGCCTACAAAGCCAGTGGCGGAAAGAGCGACGTTGGCTATGCGGTCTATGATTTGTTTGATTTGGGCGAATTTGATCAAAAAGAGACAATTCGGACGAAATACGGTACGAAAGATCAATACCTTGCTGCCATTAAAACGGCTCACCAGTATGGGTTACAGGTGTATGCAGACACTGTTTTCAATCATAAAAATGGTGGGGATGCTGAAGAAGAAATTGAAGCCATTCCGGTTGCTTCCGGCGATCGCAATCACGCCATTGGTGGCGTCGAACGCATCAAAGCCTGGACACAGTTTAACTTTCCGGGTCGGGGCGACAAATACTCCAGCATGAAGTGGAATTGGCAACACTTTGACTCCGTCAATCACAATACTTACAAGCCAGGAGATAGCACCATCTACCACTTCAAAGACAAATCCTTTGAAACCAAAGTGGATCTGAGCCAGGGTAATTACGACTTTCTCATGGGTTGCGACCTGGATATGAATCATCCTGAGGTGAAAAATGAGTTAAATCGTTGGGGTGAATGGTTGTTGGATCTGACGAGTGTGGATGGGTTTCGCCTGGATGCGATTAAACATATCCAGGGTGACTTTTTCAACACCTGGTTGGATCAGATGGAACGCTACACAGCACGAAATTTATTTGCAGTCGGAGAGTATTGGAGCGAAGATCTATCAACCCTAAATTGGTATATCGGCAATACAGGGGGCAGGCTATCGTTGTTTGATGTGCCGTTGCACTATAACTTTCATCGAGCCAGTCGGGCTGGTGGATATTACGACATGAGCCAAATCTTGAACGGCACGTTGACGCAACAACAACCGACGCTATCGGTTACGTTTGTCGAAAACCACGATTCTCAACCGCTACAAGGGTTAGAGTCTGTGGTTGAAGCCTGGTTTAAGCCATTAGCGTATGCGTTAATTTTATTGCGTCGCGAAGGCTATCCTTGCGTTTTTTATGCAGATTACTATGGCGCACATTACAGCGATAAAGGGCGGGATGGAAACACGCACGAGATTTGGTTAGATTCTCACCGTTGTTTGCTCGACAAGTTTCTCTATGCGCGGCGACGGTATGCTTATGGCAATCAATATGACTATTTTGATCATCCGGATGTGGTGGGTTGGACTCGATTAGGCGATGCCAATCATCCCAAAGCGATGGCAGTGATTATGAGTGATGGGCCTGGCGGCAGCAAATGGATGGAAGTGGGCAAACCGGATGCGGTATTTCTCGATATTACCGAGCATGTGAAAGACTTTGTTTATACCAATGATCAAGGTTGGGGCGAATTTTATTGCAAAGGTGGGTCAGTTTCTGTCTGGATTGAGCAGTGATGCGACTGAAGCTATACACAGGTGATTTTTTGTTCTGCCTGCCGGATGAATTGTGTCCCGTTTATCCCGCTCAGATTTCAAAGTGTCATCGTCATTCTCACATTGGTGTATAGCTTAGCTTATGAGCACTTTAACGCTACCTAAAACCGTTGCCCCCACGGCTGACCAACTCAATCAAACCAAACAAGCGATCGCTGACCATATCCGCAGTATTGATACTCATCCCGATCGTCGAGAGGGCGCGTATCCCTATTACTTATTCCATGAACCAGATCAGCCGATTGCCGGAACGGTGCTGATGTTTCATGGATTTAGTGCTAAACCTCATCAGATGTGGCGCTTAGCCGATTACCTGTTTCGTAATGGCTTTAACGTTTATCAAGTGACGCTTGCAGGGCATAGCTATATTAAACCTGAAAAAAATTGGCCGCAAGTTGATCTGGTGCCTGCGATCGCAGAACCCCTCAAGGCAAAAATTGCTCAAGATCCAGTCTTGCAAAATTACATTAAAAATCTTAGTGGCGGTGAAGGGGTGGCTCGCCCCAGCTATATGCAGCGGCTGGCGTTGATGACCCGATTGCTCAAAATAGAACCCCGGTTAATTGATATTGTGCAGTCGATCGAACGTAACGATGATGATGATTTTGATCGGTACTTCGTTTCGTCGCATATGGACTATTTAACGACGGCAAAAAGTCGTTTGGCAGACCTGGATGCCATGCCGGGTCCCATTTACACGGTTGGCTTATCGGTTGGAGGAGCAACGGCTTTAGGGTTGGCAGCTGCCCGACCCGATCGAGTGCAAAAAGTGGTTGCCTATGCGCCCTTGCTGCGGGTCTATGGCGAAGATCGACGGAAGTATGTGAATTTGGCAGGGCCGCTCGATGTCAAGGAACTGGGTTGGGATCCCAATCTACGCTTCCCCGTCGGTGCGTTGACGGCTGCCGATCGCTTTGGAAGTGCCTATGTGCTCAAACAAAATAAAACCCTTCAGCAGATTCCTACATTTATGGTGCTAACCGAAAATGAAGATGCTGCCGATATTGAGACGAATCGAGACTTTTATAAAGCCATTGGCGGCGATCGCAATGGGCACCATTTTTACTTCTATCCAGCCGAAGATCTAGTTCCCCATCCCATGGTTGACCCCACGGAAGTTAGCCAGGGGATGAGCAATCGCTTCTGGCAAAGCTTGTATCAAGAAACCTATCGCTTCTTGAGCAGTGGTGATGTAGATATGGCTAACATGGGCAGTGTGTCTCAAAACTCTGACCTACCCATGGTTACACCCGTGTCTTAGGGGCTTCATATAGCAATTGAAGGGTTAATGAGGACGGGGTGCAGGGGTGGAACCCCTGTCCGGGGGCACAGCCCCCGCGCCCCTGTCCTAGCCAGCCCTTTGGCTGCCATAACACAACTTGAATCACTTTTTTGGGAGAGTGCGGCTCCGCCGCACTCTCCCAAAAAAGGGTAGTGGTATTCATGTCATGATGTTTTGTGGCGCGGGCGACGCCCGCGCCACAAAACATCATTATTTTTTTAGGACTACCCAAAAAAGTCGTGGATTTTTATGGTGTGAATGGATGCTCTTCAGACGAGTAGCACTTCCCCCAGGTCACATGGGCATGGCGCTAAGACGCACGAGTGTTTCCAGGCTGCTGCCGGGTTGTAGATGCGTCAGGCGATCGCCGGTATTCATCGAATTTCTAGGGGCGCTCCAGGGTTCCAGGCAGTAAAAATCTTTGCCTTTGACCGTCCAAAAAACCAGTTTGTTGTACGGCGACTCATACTCTAACTGAATTTTTAGTTGCCGACTGGGATCGGTAACACTGGCACTTTGCCGAGACGGTTCGTGGAAGATGGCATCAATCTCATCCAGCTCAAAGTCAAAACTGCCGGAGAAAAATTGGGTGGTTTGATCGCGCTGATTTTGCAACTCTGTTGCGGGGATATCGAAGCGGAGTTGGTTTTTATCAGCAACTTGAAAATAAGGATGCAACCCAATCGAAAAGGGCATGGGTTGATCGGCTGAGGTATTGGTGATGTGTTGGTGAATTTCTAAGGCGTTGCCTTGCAGCCGATAGGTAAACCTTAGCGTGAAGTCAAACGGATAAACGGCGCGGGTTTGGTCGTTGCTATCCAGGGTGAGCGTCAGAGCAACCGCCTCTTGCGTAATGCGATCGCTAACATTCCAGGGCAGATCGCGAGCAAACCCATGCTGCTTTAGCGTATACGTTTGACCGTTATGGGTATAGCTATTGTCCGGCAGATTACCGCAAATGGGAAACAGGATAGGAATGCCACCCCGCACACTTAACGCTGGATTAGCAAACCGTTCGGCGTCTAAATAAAGAATATCTTTGCCCCGCACCGACCACTGGGTAATGATGCCACCCCGTTCGGGCACCACTTCTAAGCGAGACTGCGCCAACTGGTCAGAGAGGATATAGGTTTTGTACTGCTCGTGCTTGAGGGCGATCGCAAACATAAAAAATTACTCCCACGGATAAACCACGACCAACACACCCCCTAATTTAAACTTAAAATCCCGGTTTTGTTACCGATCTGTTTGATTCGGGCTTCAACGCGGCATGGCGAACAGATGATCTTTAAACAGTGATAACTATCACGTTTTTAGGTGATAACTATCACGCCCCGGATGCCGTGAACGTCACAAAAAAGTATGTAGTAGATCACGTCTACCTAGAGGGTTCAGTCACTCAAGTTTTTGGGTCATCCATCGATAATTTAAGAATATCGAGTTCTTAAATCGTCACTTTTATGCTGTTTTACGTCAGTCTCTTACCTGGAGCGATCGCTGAGATTTTTGCACAGACCAGTGAGTTTGGCGTTCTTACAACTGCTGACCGCTACGGTTTAATGGCAGCTGTGATGGAAGAAGCACTCCCAGAGGAAGAGCGGTCGTCGGTCGATCGTATTTTGTATGCCGTTCATCGGGGGCGGTTAAAAGTAGTTGACGAACTCTCGTTTATTGCGTGAGTCCACCCTGGTGTTAAACGATATGGAAATTTCTTTAGGCGAAAAGATTTTAACGGCATTGCTGGCTCTGATTGTCATGACTTGCCTCGGCTCTTTGATCTACATGATGGTTTATTCCACAACATCCAACCCTTTTGAGCAGAGCAGTCAAGAGATTCAGTAAGTCTGAAAAGCTATGGCAATTTTAGAAAACTATAGCGGTGTGCCAGTTCGTTAAGGACGGAAACGGTGTTGTGGGGCGCGGAGCGCCCCACAACACCGTACTGAATCAACCTGCACAGGGGGAAATGAGGCGCAAAACGCCTCATTTTTGCTATCAAGGGTTGGGCATCGTTGCCTGTGCTTTATGTTTCTTTTCAAACACAGATGCACAGCAGAGAGAATCAGGGATATCCTTTAGTTGAAGGCATTCAAGATAGCAGGTATGAGAACATATCAGTGGGTTGCTGGTCTCGCTGGAGTTGCATTAATCTCCGTGAGCTGCACAAATCAAAACGTTGCGAATAACGCTGCCCCAACCGCGACAGCTACCCCTGGCAATACGGTGGCTGTTGCCCCTCTGCCAACGGCACCGCAACCGTTGCCCAATGTACCGAATGGTGTCGTTACCCCTCCTCAGACGCTACCTGTTCCTGAATTAATTCCCCCGACGACGTCGGCTAGTCATCTGCCCCAGGTTCCGGTTGGGCGCACTGACCCGTTTGCGGCGATCGCTACCGCCCCCATTGTGACACCGACGGTGCCTACAGCACCCCCTGCATCTACCACGTTACCGGCTGTGCCAACGGCGGCAAATTCACCCGGAACGCTTCCTAGTGTGACCGTTCCTGCACCCACATTGCTGCCTGCGCCCACGTTGTTGCCCGTGCCCACGAATCCGAATCAGATGCCCAATGCTCCTGTCCAGGGTGCTGCCCCCGTGCGACCTGCCGATGAGGTTTTGATCAGTGGTGTGGTTCAAATTGGCGATCGCCTCAGTGCTATCGTTGAGTTACCTGGAGACGGCACCAGTCGCTATGTCAGCGTTGGGGATACGTTGGCGAACGGTCGCATAGTAATACGGCGCATTGAAATGAATGAAAATCAAGAACCCCGCGTGATTTTGGTAAAAGACGGCGTTGAAATTGTTCGGACGGTGGGCAGTACCACCTGAACCGACGTGTTTTAATGGCATGAAGTACAAGTTATTAGGAGAGAGCCGCGCAGAGCGCGGCTCTCTCTCAATAACCGGAATCTATCCAGGCGCGAAGTACTATCAACTCAACGCAGGAGTATGACTCAACCGAGCCCAGAGTATCAACCGCATCAACACGCTAAAGGTTTATCAGCACTGACAACGCACACTACTCCCCTCGATTTTCAAGGAGCTTATATCTGTCCTGTTTGTCGGCATGGACAGATTACAGGGCTAACGCTGATGGATGCGTTTGCGTGTAGTTTCTGCCGTCATATTTTTACAGCAAATCTAAGCGAACAGTCGGTTCAGGTGGTCGATAGTTCTCAGCCTATGTCGTGGCGCTGGCATGGGCGTGGGTGGCGGGCGGCGTATCGCAATGATGCCAATCTGACACTGATCCTCTGGGGGGTTGGGCTAGCCATCATCATCCTGCCCTCTATCCTGGTTTGGGTATCAGCCTATATTTTTCCGCCCCTGCCGGGTAGCCGCTGGACGTGGTTTCCGCTGATCTGGGGAGGGTGTACGTTTTTAGCGCATTTTCTCATGGTGGCGTGGTTACTGGCAGAATATTATCAGCTGCCGCTCTATATTACGAGCCGAATTCGAGTTCGGGCTTTGTTTAATCAGCGCTAGGCAATTTCTAGAAAAGGTCATCCCAGCAAATCGTAGGGATTTAGAAATCTAGGGGATTGGGGACTGCGCCCCACCCCCCTCCTAACCTCTTAATTTGGTGTGCCAGGCTTTGAGGATGTCAACCCGATGAAACCCCGTCAAGCTATTCCGATCGCAAATGACTTTTTTTGTGATGGTCATTTTTATGTGTTGACCTCGTCAAGTTTAGGCGGGAGTAACCTGACACCCGCAGAACTGAGCAACACTCTGGCGATCGCCGATGAAGCCGCGATAGTAGATTTACTGCGGCGGGGAGTTTGTATCCCTCTATTTTTTGATGGCGACTGTGCCCTAGATGGTCAGACGCTATTTGTGTTAGGGGATTTAACTGAGCAAGAAGAACGGGACTGGATTGGATATTTTGCCTGGAAGCTTAATATTCCTTGCGGCAAGTTGGTCTTGCTGTGTGGCGGCGGTGATGCAGACGAATTAGCAACCGCGATATCGGGCGAGCCACCTCCCCCCAATTACCGGATTTTTCAAGTCATCGAAGTGCCACCGTCCGAGTATCGGGTTGAGATTTATGCGTATTTATCCAGCATGACAGTGCAGCTATCGCTTGAAGATTATGATGAAAACTGGAATTTGATAGAAAACGAGGCGTTGCAGCAGTGGTATCAGATTAACCGTCCGGGATTACCAGACATCAGTTACATCATCCGGCTGACGCCGCTAACCGTTGAACCCCCGCTGCCCAAACTGGTAGAAGAAATGGGCTGGTGTGGAGAATTTGAGTTTCGCCACCCCGATTTTTAGATCGATAGCGCAACGCGATTAGATTGATTACAGGTGTTGAGAGAGAGCCGCGCGGAGCGCGGCTCTCTCTCAACACCATGTCTTTCACACCCTTGAAAATTGCTATGTTCCAGAAGATTCTATTCCAGAGATAGAGTCAGATGATTTGGATGCCACCCCACTCCACCACATTTAGTGTAGATCGGCGATCGCATCGTCCTGAGATCATGCCATAATAAATCGGCAGTCGTTTGACATGTATGCAATGGTTCAGGCTCCTCAAATTTCTCAGACGCTCAATAGTTCGGAACTGAACGGCTTAACGAATGGTGCTGTGAATGGCTCCACGACCAACGGCTCCACAACCAATGGCTCCACAACCAATGGCTCCACAACCAACGGTGTCTATCCTCAGTTTGCACAAGATCTAGGGCAGGATATTGATCTGAATTTTGATCTGCCTGATCCGGAAGACGACCAGATTTCAGACTATGACTTTGGGCAACAGGTCGATCGGGCATGGCAGGTCTGCGATCGCTTTGATTTGCAAACCGATATTTGGCGAGGACGCATTCTCAGAACGGTGCGCGATCGCGAGAAACAGGGTGGAGATGGACGGGGCACGGGATTTCTTAAATGGCTGCAAGATCGAGAGATTAGCAAAAGCCAGGCCTATTCACTGATGGAACTCGCCAATAGTGCTGACACGTTGCTAGAGGGCGGGTTTCTCGAACCGGAAGACGTCAATCAATTTAGCAAACGTGCGTTTGTAGAAACGGCACAGGCTTCTCCAGAAGTGCAGCAACTGGTGAGTGAAGCGGCTCATCGGGGTGATAAGATTACGCGGCGGGAAGTTCGCCAACTGTCGGATGAGTGGACGGCGATGACCTCCGATCTGATCCCGGAAGCGGTGAAGGAAAAGGCAGCCAATAGCACGATTCCAACGCGGTACCTGGCTCCGCTGGTGCGAGAGATGGAAAAATTGCCTGAATCGCATCAAGTCGCCCTGAAGCAAGAAGTTACCGAAAACCCTGATTTAGAAACCCTCAAGCAGGTGACGGCTGAAGCACGCTATCTTGCCAAATATCTCAGCGCTGCCGCCCAGGTGCAAACCCTCAACCGAGATGCATCACTTGACTTAGAACAAGCTCTAGAAGAAGCGTTGCGGGTTGGATGTCTGAATGCAACGGCAGATCTCGTCAGTCAGGCTTCGCAGTTAGAACAAACGATCGCCAAACTTTATACCACCTGGAAGCGTCTCACCAGCTTGTCAGAACGGGTTTACCTGGATAGCGGAGCCAGCACCCCTCATTTGCGATCGCTCCTAGATAACCTCAGCCCATTGTCAGGTGACGTGTTGGAATTGCAATTGGGTGATCCCGATGGCGGCAGTTTTTCCCGGACTATTCGTCTGAAAATTCTTCCCGATATCGAGTAAGAGATCGGCTCTTGAATCAGATTCTAGTGTTGCAAACACTAAATTTTGCAACATGGGGGTTTGGGGACTGCGCCCCCAAGAGGGGGTAAAACCCCCTCCACCCCCTCTAAAACTTTTAAGTTGGTGTACTAGTTTTCGTGGGGTGCGGCTTCGCCGCGCCACACAAAAGCCGGGTATTGCCGGTTTTGGGTATGAATTTGCCGGTGAAACCGAAGGTTTCACCGGCAAATTCATACCCGGATGCAGCCATGCCCAAAACTAAATCTTTCCTTCGTGAATATTTTAATTGCCAAATTGGGTAAGGTATATAACGGTCGTCTGACATACAGGCGATCGCCATTTTTTGGTATTGCTGATTTTGAGGATGAATTAGACCGTGCAACCAAAGGGTTCACAGTCTAATTCATCCCGATATTAAGCCATGCCCCAATTTCTATATCTGCTTCAGTTCAGGGTTTAAGCATCTGGTTCAGTTGACTCAACCCTGATAAGGAGCCAAATATGCGCCCACAGCCCGTACAAGCCTTAGCGAACCTGCAAGGAGAAGTAGAGTTTCGTAAAAAACTAGCCGTGCAGCACGTCACTGGAGACGTATTGATTCCGGGTTATTACACCAAACCAGAGCACGATCAACTGTTGCGGCAACGCATGGCAGCCACGACTCAACACCTGCAACACTTGCGTGAGCAACAGGTTAGGCTTTCCCCCTTTATCGAGCTAGGTGCCGAACGTTGCCAGCGATCGCTTGTTTTAGTCAACGACTTTCAGGCTCAAGGGTTTGCGGTCGATATTTCGTTTCATCAACTCCGAGCCGCAGAGCATTTTGCGACCCAGTTTGGCAAACCCAAACTGCCTTATCGAGTGTGCTGTGATGTCAATCAGCTACCGTTTCGCAGTCAATCGTTCCCCTTTGTTTGCTGCTACCAATTTTTGCATCATTTTCCTGCACTATCACCCATCATCCAGCAGATTCATCGCATTTTGGCAGATGGATACTTCTTTTTTGCCGACGAACCGTTCAAAACCCCCAAATTCAATCTATACAAACGTGCCAGTCGGGTTGCTTCACCCTTCTGGAGGCAAGTATGGATGATGCAATTGATTGAACGATTCATTTCTGAAGAAGCTTGTGTCGAACGGCAATATAACATTATCGAAAAGGACGATATTACCATCTCAGAGTGGCTTGATGCTCTGGCTTTATTTGATGCTAAAACCCTTCATCTATCGAGTCTTCAGCAACGCATTCAATCAAAACTTGGCGATCGCCTTGCCGTAACCAATCTACTTAATTTGCTGTTGGGTGGAGAGATTTGGGGCACCTGCCAGAAGCGATCGCAGCAATCCATCAATCTTGATTCACTCCCTCTGATGCATGAGGGTGAAATTCAGGATTTCACCCAGTTTTTAGTCTGTCCCAATTGCGCCAGCACAGATCCAACCATTCGCGATCGCCCCACGACGTTGATTGAAACAGTGAATCAACTCAATTGCACAACCTGCGGTTCTCGCTATCCCGTTGTAGAAGGTGTGTTGATGCTGTTGCCCACCCCCCTGTTTCAAACCCTTTACCCTGAGAAGCAGTGTTAATTTCTGCATGAATGTGAGAGGTGCACCCCGAAGGGGTGCACCTCTCACAACCCATGAGGGATTGATATATGATTCAAAGGTAACTTGCTGTTGTGGCTCCATGTCTAATTCTTCGCTGAACTCTGCTGATGCGACGCTAAAAGCGTTGCAAACGTTAATTGAGGTGGTATCCAAATTGCGATCGCCTGAGGGTGGGTGTCCGTGGGATCTGGCTCAAACGCCTGAAACCTTGATTCCCTATGTGCTGGAAGAAGCCTATGAAGTCACTGATGCAATTCGCCAGGGTGATCCAGAGGCGATCGCTGATGAACTGGGAGATTTGCTATTGCAGGTGGTATTACAAACCCAGATTGCCAGTGAATCCGGTCAGTTTGACCTGGCAACCGTAGCCGAAAAAATTTCGACCAAACTGATCCGTCGTCATCCCCACGTTTTTGGTGATGTGGTTGTGGCAACGGTGGAGGAAGTTCACCAAAACTGGGAGCGAATTAAAGCCACTGAAGCGCAAAGTACCGATCCAGACACTACATTATCCGAACAGCTTCATCGCTATGCTCGCAGTTTGCCACCCCTAACCGCCGGTATGAAAATTTCTAAAAAAGCAGCGGCAGCAGGGTTTGAATGGGAAGATGCTGCCGGGGTTTGGGCAAAGTTCGATGAAGAATTAGCCGAGTTTCAGCACGCTTTAGCAGCAGAAGGAGCCGCTGAACAACAATCAGAATTGGGTGATGTATTGTTCACCTTAATCAATATTGCTCGGTGGTATCAGCTCGACCCGGTTGAAGCATTGAGCGGCACCAATCAACGGTTTGTGCAACGTTTGCGATTGATGGAAACAGTGGCAGATCGGCCCTTGACCGACTACACCCTGGCAGAGTTAGAGACGCTCTGGCAACAAGCAAAAGCTACATTGGCTGCACCTAAAGAATAAGGGCGATCGCCAAATTACCTGCCAGATCAGACGGGGCAAAATGCCAGGATTCCACCCCTAGCCGGTAGCGTACCCCCTACCCTGGCTTTTATTCTAATGGTATGTAGCCCATTGCCTTTCATCCCAGATTTAGTAGTACCGCCTGACTTGACCGCCCACTGCGAGGAAATAGAGATGACATCAGCAGAGATCCAGACCCACCCCGTTCACATTACCAATGGCGACTTGCAGATCGATGCGTATCTGGCACAGCCCGCCGCCACCGGGGTTTTTCCAGGAATTGTTGTGATTCAAGAAATTTTTGGGGTCAATGCTCATATCCGAGATGTCACCGAACGCCTTGCCAAAGCGGGTTATGTAGCGATCGCCCCTGCCATTTATCAACGCCTTGCTCCTGGCTTCGAAGCCGGGTATACACCAGAGGATATTAAGCTGGGACGGCAATACAAAGAACAAACTCGGGTAGATGAACTCTTGAGCGACGTGCAAGCCACGATCGACTACTTGAAAACCTTGCCGAATGTAAAACCGGATGGCATAGGCGCGATCGGGTTTTGTTTTGGTGGGCATGTGGTTTACCTGACAGCCACCTTACCGGATATCAAAGCCACCGCTTCTTTCTATGGCGCTGGAATTGTCAACTGGGCACCCGGTGGTGGCGACCCCACTATTACTTATACTCCCGATATTAAAGGTACTATATACGCCTTCTTTGGGGCACAAGATGCCAGCATTCCGCCAGAACACGTCAGTCAGATTGAAGCCGAACTGCAAAAAAATCAGATTCCTCACCGGATTTTTTCCTATCCAGAGGCTGAGCATGGTTTCTTTTGCGACCAGCGTGCCAGTTATACTGCCAATGCGGCTGCCGATGCCTGGATGCAAGTTCAGGTGCTATTTCAGACCACTTTATAACTTGATAGCGGTTCAATACAGAAATGGGGTTGTGGGGCGCTCCGCGCCCCACAACCCCATTTCTGTATTGAACCGCTCAGTGCACTGCCAAGATCTGGCTCAGCTCTGTCCATCTTGTTACCCAAAATGTAACAGTTCCATCTATTTAAATTGTCAGCAGACATAATAGCAGCACTCGCTTGTATTTGCGGAGTGCAGCCGATGCTATTGAACGATGCCCGAAGCTACCAAATTCTCTTCCTTGCCTTATTTTTGGTCATGGGGGTGGCAACCCGAGATTGGACTCTGAAGCCAGGAATGGTCGTCGTAGCGATCGCCACTTGCCTGATCACTCAGGGGATAGCCATTCAGTTTCAGAGGTGGTGGTCTAGTCGGGGACAGCGTGCGGCAGCGGCAGAGAGTAAGGTAGCGGCGGAGCCAATCTGCGATCGCCAACCGTCCCCCGATCAGCATGAATCTACGCGCTCATCCTTCATTCCTACGCTCCCATCCCTCATTCCTACAATTCAATCTCTCATCCCCAATGTCCTCAGTCCCCTGATCACCAGCTTAGGCATGAGCCTGTTGCTGCGCGCCGATCATTACAGCACGATGATGCTGGCAACGGCCTGTGCGATTTTGAGTAAGTTTTTATTGCGGGTGCAGGGCAAGCACATCTTCAATCCAGGGAATTTCGGGATTATTGTGGCATTGACCCTCACCTCAGATGCCTGGGTATCGCCCGGTCAGTGGGGTGAAGACGGTTGGTATGCGTTGATCTTCCTGGGGGCTGGAGGATTGGTATTGAACCGAGTCGGACGATGGGATACTACCGCTGCTTTTCTGGGTAGCTATGCCCTCTTAGAAGCTGCCCGAAATCTGTGGTTGGGCTGGACCTGGGATGTCTGGTTACACCGGCTGATGAGCGGCTCCTTATTATTATTTGCCCTATTTATGATTACCGACCCCCGCACCATCCCCAATGCCCGCATTGCGCGATTGCTATGGGCAGGTGCGATCGCTCTACTCACCTTCATTTTGCGCAATTACTTTTTCCTGTCTACAGCTGTTTTTTGGGCACTCTTCGCCCTGGCACCGCTGACAATTTTACTCGACTACCTGTGGAAAGCCCCCCGCTTTAACTGGAGTGACGTTTTCCCCAAATCAAGTACTTCAGAAGCATCTACCCAAACCAGTGCGATCGCCCACCCCTAAAAGAGTTTTCACACCCGATCACCCCGGAAGTTTCTGCAAAGCGAAGCGCGATCGCTGGCTCATCTACCATCCCTTGCGGAGGGGGTTTGGGGGACGTGCTTCGTCCCCCAATCGGGGGTTTGGGGGACGAGTCCCCCAAAAAACCTTAGCGACTAGCATTCTTTTTAATCGGAGCCATCCATGAACCCTCTATTATTACTCCAACCCTTAAAACCAACTATCCGTTTTCTGACGGCACTGATATTAATTTTACTCACCTGCTTTGGGGCTGCCTCGCCCGCCTGGAGCTTTTGCGGTTTCTACGTTGCCAAAGCCGACGCCAACCTGTATAACCAGGCATCTCAAGTGGCGATCGCCCGTCGTGGTGACCATACCGTGCTAACCATGGCAAACGACTACCAGGGCGACATCAAAGACTTTGCCATCGTGGTTCCGGTGCCCGTCGTCTTAGAAGAAGACCAGGTCGAAGTCAGTAACCCCCAGATTATCGAACGCCTCGACGCCTTTAGCGCCCCGCGCCTGGTCGAGTACTTTGACGAAGACCCTTGTATGCCCATGTTTTACGACCGAGGCATGGTTCCCGCCCCATCAGCCGCAAACGAAGCTGCCGCTGGCAGAGTCGGATCTGACGATGCTCTAGGAGTCACAGTTGAATCACAATTTACGGTCGGTGAATACGACATTTTGATTTTGAGTGCTAGAGAATCAAGCGGCTTAGAAACCTGGCTGATTCAAAATGGTTATCGCCTGCCACGGGGTACGCGACGCCTCCTGCGGCCCTACATCCGGCAAAATATGAAATTCTTCGTTGCCAAAGTCAATTTAGAAGAATTTGCATCCTCCGGCTATCAATCCTTGCGTCCGCTAAAAATGACCTTTGATTCACCCCGGTTTATGCTACCCATTCGGTTAGGCATGGTGAATGCCCAGCAGGCACAAGATTTGATTGTCTATATCTTGTCGCCCGAAGGGCAAGCCGAAGTGACCAACTACCGCACCGTCAAAATTCCCACGGACGCAGAAGTTCCACTGTTTGTAAAAGACGAATTTAGTAACTTTTACAAAGATATGTTTGCTACTGCCTATAACCGCGAAGGGCAAAACGTTGCCTTTATGGAATATGCCTGGAATATGGCAGGGTGTGACCCCTGCTCGGCAGAACCATTGAACCCAGATGAATTGCGGCAAGCCGGTGTTTTTTGGCAAAACCCCAATGAATACCAAAATGTATTTCTCACCCGCTTGCATGTCCGCTATACCCGCGACAAGTTTCCGGAAGACTTGATGTTCCATCAAACGGGCAACCAGGAATCCTTTCAAGGTCGGTATGTGATGCGCCATCCGTTTACCGGCGAGGCAAATTGTTCAGCAGGACGGCAGTATCGGCGATCGCTGCGGCAACGGTTTGAACAAGAAGCCCAAACCCTGGCACGGTTAACCGGGTGGAATATTCAAGACATTCGCAACCGACTGCCGCGATTGCCCCAACTGCAAAGCCAATGGCTACCCACCTGGGAACGATTCTGGAATGCGATCGCCCCATAAACCGCGATCGCTCTATATAGCGATTTTCAATCGCTTACAACCCGGTTATTTTTGTGAGAGCCACGCTCTGCATGGCTCTCACAAAAATAACTATGGCTTACTCAAGCGCAAGACGCTGTAATTTGAACAGATTTAAGCGTTGCTGATTTAGAGGATGAAGTTGAACGTGAAACCGAAGGTTTCACGTTCAACTTCATCCAGATATTAAATGATGTCGGAAAGATTTAAGTTTTCGTGCGTATTGCGTACGAAAACTTTGTTTTTTATCCCATCCTAGTGATTTCAGCTTAGATCTTCCCGTACTTTGTCGGATGAAAGAGCCTGAAAAAATGGGAAAGATGATAACTAGAGCGATCCTACAGCCGTTGCAAATGTTCCCATCCAGGGAAATACAGGGACATCTTCGCCAAATCGATTACATTTCAATCGCTGGATTCATTACGTTTCAGGGATAAGCACTCGCCATTCAGCATCATGGGTTAAGCAAATAGGATTGCTTTATTTTTAAACCCTAAACCTATCCCTAAATCGTTGGTTTGACCTATGCCAGCCGAAGCTTCAGCTTTCATCACAATGAATAACAGCTCAGGTACCGTCAAAATTCTTAGATCTCGTAGTCAGTATCAATGCTGTCATATTAAAGTGTCCGATACGCTGCAACAGTTACCCGCTGTTGTGGTCGAAGGAGCTTGCTATAGCTTCTTTAAAGTTGAGTTTGATGAACACCATGCTTTAAACGTCGCGGCAAAGCTGAGTTTGGCAGGCGATCGCGTGATTGTGACGCAAGCACCAAAGTGCTTTGTTATTTGGGTGTTTGAACCCGATGCAAAACCAACCCGATTGCTGCGGCAAACCAAATCGATGCGGACAGTACCCAACAGCAAGGCGTATAGAATCGTTGTTTCAACCGACAACTATCAAAATTGCCGGGTCAATGTTCCCGATTTAGCCAAACCCATCGCGGCGATCGCCTATGAAGGAAAGTACTATAGCCTGTTTAAGATGGTCGAAGATATTCAACACGCGACCCAACTGATTCGGCGACTGCGCTATCGGGGCGATGAAACAGTGATTACCAAAACGTCGAACGGATACGCAATCTGGTTGGTTGAACCCGACGCCCAATTAGTTTAGATCACCGATCAATCAATCTGTCCTTCTGTTTGAGAGGGCGACGGCAGAGCCGTCGCCCTCTCAGGCTTGCTCAGTTTAATGATTTGCCAGAATCTACCACTTCTCGTACTCGATAAATCGGTCTCCCTTGAGATTCGTGATAAGTTCGCATTGACATTTCTGCCAATAGCCCAAAGCTAAACAGTTGTACACCTGTGAGGAACAGCACCACCGATAAAATTAACAGTGGGCGATCGCCAATACTTTGCCCCAACCCCAGTTTCAAAAACGTGAGATATAGCCCCAAACCTAACCCCAGCAATAGCGCCAGTAGACCAAGTAAGCCAAAGACATGCATCGGTCGGGTGAGAAATTTTTTCATAAACGAGATGGTAAATAAATCCATCAACACCCGTAACGTCCGCCCCAACCCATACTTGCTTTGTCCATACTGACGGGCATGGTGACGTACAGGCACTTCCGTAATCCGGGCACCTTCGATAAAAGCTAACGCTGGCAAAAACCGATGCAATTCACCATACAAATTCAGATCTGCGACTAATTCAGAGCGATAGGCTTTTAACGAGCAGCCATAGTCGTGTAACCGAATTCCTGTTACCTGACCAATCAACCAATTGGCAATTTTAGAGGGCAACAATCGCGTCAGGGCGGCATCTTGCCGATCTTGCCGCCAACCGCTGACCAAATCGTAGCCTTGATTGAGCTTGTCTACCAGCATCGGAATATCGGCTGGATCGTTTTGCAAATCCCCATCCAGCGTGATCATGACCTGACCGATCGCATATTTAAACCCAGCCGCGATCGCCGCTGTTTGTCCGTAATTGCGGCGCAAAATCACAACCCGCAGATCCGATCGCTCATGGGCTAACTGTTGCAGTAATTCCGTTGAACCATCGGTCGAACCATCATCCACACAGACCATTTCATAGGTCAGTGGGGTAGGGCTGAGTGCCTCTGCAATGCGTCCAATCAGATGGGGAATGCTTTCCACTTCATTATGAATCGGCACAATCACGGAGATCTCCGGTTGAGAGGTGGAAACGAATTGTGCTTGATACCCTTCTGGAGACGTTGAGATACCCATGATTACCCTTAACCCTGTCTGAGCCGTAATAAGAAGCGTTGATAGTTGGTTCAAAACATCAACGTTCCGGATAGGCTCCAAGGTGCGCTATCCGGTTTTAGACCTGATTTGAAAATCATACAACCAGGCAACCCCCGCACCAACTGATTCGGCTAAGACACTAATCAGGCGATAGAAGGCAACGGCTCCCAGAACCAAAGCAACCGGAAATGATGAATTGAGCAGTGCCAGCATCGTTGCTTCAAACACACCCAACCCACCCGGTGCGCCGGGAATCACCAATCCGAGCAACCAGGCAAAACTAAAGGCACTAAAAACGGACGGAATCTGGGCTAGAGGGATCGGATGGATCGCCGTAAAAGCAATGAGAAAGCCTGCACCGCGCAAACTGACAAATCCCAATTCTCCCAAGAGAGGGATGAGGGGATAATGGCGAATGCGAACGCTAGACGCATCTTCTGCTGAAGAATTTGCCAGTTTTGCCTTCGCCTTGCCCAGATAATGCACTGCCCGATTCAACACCTGAGGATGAACCAGGAGCAAAATTAAACCCAGGCTGAATAATTGCAGCAGCAGATTAGTCGGTTGGTTACTCACCAGAGCGATGAATAAGGCAGCGGTTGCCATTAACAGGGGTTCTAAAACAACACTGAGGATGGCAACTGTTAGCGGAATGCCCGCCGCCTTCGCTGCCCAGATTCGACCATAAAAATGCCACACATTGCCGGGAAGATACTTGGCAATATTGGTTTTGAGGTAAACCCGAATGCTCCAGCCAATGCTGACCTGGGGTTGGTCAAACAACCGCAGTAGCCAACTCCAGACTAACCCCGTCCAGACATGCGCCAAAATCGTCACCAGCAAAGCGATCGCCAATAACAACCAACCCTGTGCTTCAATGCGGATCGTGGCAACTTCGTGCCAGTGATCTTTCAGCGCTTTCGCTAAGAAAAACAGCGTTCCCCCCAAAATCACCCAGCGCAAATAAGGCTTGAGCCTCTTGACAAGATTCTGGAGTGGCGCGGTTTTAGCTTGCATCAACTTGAAACAACTAGAAGGTCTTCCCTATTCTCTACGAAGATGCGTCTGACAGCATGGCTTAATCGGCGTTGCTGAATGGAGCGATATAGCAACCGTCTTGACGGTTGCTATATCGCTCCACTCGGACGGGATTCGGGGGCTGTGCCCCCGAACCCCTGCCCTAACCAGCCCTTTGGCTGCCATATGAGATTGGGCGCGAGTGTCCTTGCGGAGTATTGAAGACTCAATAGGGCAGGTATTGGTTGAGAGCCTCGCGAGGCGAGGCTCTCAACCAATACCTGCCCTGTAGCCAATTTAAATGGGGTTTAAATGGGGACTAATATTTTTGTTTTTTAGGGAAATAAACGCTGAATGTGCTGCCTTTGCCCAACTCAGACTCAACCTTGATGACACCTTTGTGTTTTTCAACAATACGCCGCGATAGGTGTAGCCCCAGACCACTGCCCGCGCGTCTGTGCTTGCCCTGGCGAAATCGTTCGAACAGCTTTTGCTGATCTTCGGTGCTGATGCCTGCCCCCGTATCGTGCACCTTTAGCACCACCCAATTGGGTGGTGCCGTACTGGTTTCTTCAAGGGATGGATCTGAGCATTCGCTGATATACAGGGTGATATTACCGTTGTCTGTGAATTTAATCGCATTGCCCACCAAGTTGGTAAAAACACGCCGTAGTTCCAGGCGATCGCCTTCTACGACAGCAAAGGTTTTATTAGAGGTTTCTAAAAAGTCAATATCAATTCGCAGAGTCAGTTCTTTTTCGTCAATTAACGGTTTCAGTTCTTGAACCACTTCTTCCACAATTTCTACCAAATTGCAGGGTGAAAACGTCAGCGTTTTTTGACCTGCCTCATACCGTTGTACCTCCAGCAAGGTATTGACCATTTGCAACAAATGGGTATTGCTGCGAATCATGGTGGTAATGGCGTCTTTCATGGGCTCTGGAATTTCACCAAATGCCTCTTGCTGAAATAAATTTAGCATTCGGTCGGCAGCCACTAGCGGGGTGCGCAGATCGTGGGTCAGACGCGAGACAAAGTCTTGACGCTGACGTGACATCTCTTCTTGCTCATCAATGCTGTGTTTGAGCCGCAAGAGCGATCGCAGACGTGCCAATAACTCATCGGGATCAAACGGCTTCCGCACGAAGTCGTCGGCTCCCGCATCCAGTCCTTCGACCACACTAGACCGTTCATGAGCCGTAATCAGCAAGATTGGGATGTAGGGTAAATCTGGGTTGCTGCGAATTCGGCGAGCCACTTCATAGCCATCCATCTCCGGCATCATTACATCCAGCAGGATCAAATCGGGCGGCGATCGCTTTACCTGTTTTAGGGCAGCAAAGCCATCTGACGCCAGACTGATTTCATACCCTTCGTCTTCTAAAATTGCTTTTACTAAAAAAAGATTATCAGGGGTGTCATCCACAGCCAGGATGCGGTCAATCCTCGAAGGTTCCACAAGAGACATGGCTTAATTTAGCTCAATATACTGCATGGTTTCTCTAGGCTTGCCTTGATGCGTTATTCCACTGCACTGGCTTAGGTGGGGCAGCCCACTAAACCGTCGCTCAAGAGACCAATGACCGTTCAACGTCGAACCATTTAGTATATCTTGTCAGAGATTAAGGTCAGAACTCAGGGATATGGGAATTTCACCTTAACGTGAGGGGGCAAATCACATCTATCCTTCATTGCCAAGCCTACCTTCGCGGCGTTGCTAACGGTGGGGTAAACTCTAAAATTTACACCGACAAATCAGCAATGCCATCTTTACTGAGAAAGAGTAGTTCGGAGAAGCTCAGATATTGTCTTAATACTAATTCTCTCAAATTCCACTACAAACCTTGAAAGCAGGAAGATAGAAGACATAGCCTTCTTGGAGAGTTCTCTGAAGGTTAGCTCAGAAAACCTCTGCCTATCGCTGGTACCCAATTCGACGAAGGTCAATATTTAGGGTTGCTAGTTTTTGGATTTGAAGTGAATAGGACCTGTCCGGTAACCTATTCAACATTTATGCCAAAATTTAGCAATACCTATAGTCAGGGTGTGAGGAAAACAACCCCAATAATGGAGTGCTAACCCTGTTACCCCTTCTGTTACTTTTGCTTCCATGGAGTATGGATAATAGGGAATTATGGGTTTGGCAATTCTGAGTATCAATTGAATAGGAGACAAGAACGTTCATATTCAACTAATGGGTCTGTTAAAAGCCGCATATTCAATAGAAATCAAGCGTTAAGATTTGGCAAGACGACAGTGCCGGCCGACCCAATATCAACCTCCAATTTTATAGAATCTATGACTCTCAACCGATGACGGAATTGGTGTAAGTGAGTTGAGTAGAGGGATCAAGACAAATACGAGAGGATTGGAGGAATCATTATTGTTGCTTTAACATTTTTTAATTCCGTCCAACATAAAGCTTAAAGGATTGTAGGCAAATAGTCCTCTCTCGAAGGTATGAAATACTACCTCAATCTACGCACCTAAAACCCAGAAGGTAACGTGTTGAAAAATTGAACGGTTAATTTATGGCGGGGTACAAGTTTGTTAAGTCCAGCAACAGTGTTGTGGGGCGCGGAGCGCCCCACAACACTGCACTGGGTCAACGCTAAATCAACCCGCACAGCGCCATAACTCGTGGTCTGAACAAGTTATGAAAGCGTCTACCTAGACGGCAGGCGCTTTCATAACCTGTTTAGGTTCAGCATAAATAGTTTATCCGACATGAATAGAATCTAATTGGTTATTAGAAGTTCCGGGCTTGGATTTAGAGTCCAGTTCTTTAGAAACATAGCGAGGGATCTGGATGTGAAAGGTTGAGCCTCGTTCGATTTTACTTTCGACCGTCACTTGCCCTGACATCATTTGCACCAGGGAATCAGTAATGGCTAACCCCAAACCCGTACCTGCATGTCGGCGAGTAATAGTTTGGTCAACCTGACGAAAGGCTTCGAAAATAGTTTCTAGGTCGGTAGCAGCAATGCCGATGCCCGTGTCGCGAACGGCGATCGCAACTTGGTCGGGTGCAGGTTCGCTCACGATCACCCGGACACTGCCCTCATCCGTAAATTTAATCGCATTTGAGAGCAAATTGATTAATGCCTGACGCAATCGAGCCGGATCATTATTAACAAAGGGGTCGGAGAGATTTAGCTCGACCCCTAGAGACAGATTTTTTTGCTCGGCTAGCGATCGCATTTCTGCCACTGTTTCCGTCACTAAATGTTCTAAATTAAAGGGTTCTAGATTTAATTCCAGACGTCCCGCTTCGATTTTAGAGAAATCCAGGATTTCATTGAGCAACGTCAGCAAATTTTTGCCGTTGTTAAGAATCCGCTCGACCATATCCCGCTGTTGCAGGGTCAGCGGTCCTTTTGTGGAACGCAAGAGCATTTGCGAAAAACCAATGATCGCGTTCATCGGTGTGCGCAACTCGTGCGACATCGTGGCTAAAAACTGGGATTTGAGATTAGAGGCTTCTGATAACTTCAAGTTTTGCACCTGAATTTGTTGCCGTTGCTTTTCTAAAATTTGGTTTTTACGTAGCAATAACTCATTACTTTTACGTAATTGTTGATTGGCTAATTCCACCTGCATTTCAGCTCGATAAATCCGAATCGAATTGCGCAGCACTCGTGACAAAATGCTCGATGAAATTCTGGATTTTGAAAGATAGTCAGACGCTCCAGCTTTCATCAGTTCCACAGCGATCTCTTCGTCTCCCTGCCCGGTTAACACCACTAGAGGACTTTTAAACCCTCGGCGGCGCAGTTCTTGCACCAGCGAGAGACCATCTTTATCGGGAAGGCGATAGTCCAGAAAGACACAATCTGGAGGTAGACTCTCGGCAGAGGCGATCGCCTCTGCATAATTGCTTGCCTCAGAAAGTTCGATCTGGATATTTGCCTTAAGCAAGGCACGGCGTACCGCCATCCGGTCTACTTCGTCGTCATCGACTACGAGAATCTTGTAGATTTCTTCCATAACACTGTTTTATCAGCGAACGTTCATAACCGACTTGATTGGCGTTTAGTCTTATTCAGTCTTATTTAGTCTTAAATTAGCGTTGGTTAAAGTTTATGAGTAGATTAAGCAGATCATGACAGGATAAGATTAAGGCATTTCACACAACGCCCAATATCGGTTGAGAGTCGCCATTAATTCCGCAAACGTGACAAAGGTGACAGGTTTGAGCAAATACCCAGCAACATTCAGGTTATACGCTTCAACCCGGTCTCGGTCTTCGTTTGAAGTAGTTAATACGACGACCGGAGTAAACTGAAGTGCCGAATCGGTGCGTAATTCTCTCAAAAACTCAATTCCGCCCATTTTGGGCATATTCAAGTCAAGCAGAATTAATCGCCGAGACTGAGGCACAACAGGGGGGACATCCTCTGTGCCTCTGAGCATAATTAGCGCTTCCACACCATTAGGTGCCACATAGAGCGGATTGGTGATGTGATTTTTTTTGAATGCCCTTTTTACATTCATCACATCAACTTCGTCATCCTCCACCAATAAAACGTTGACGATCCTATCCTGCATTTCTTATGAATTGAACTCTGTCTTAAAAATGATAGGCTGGCGCTTAAACAGGATCTAGTTTGGTAAACAAACTTTTCTTTAGGTAAAGAAAAGCTTGGTTGCCAACCTGACACAATTAGATTAACTCGATTGGGCTGAATAGCCGCATACATTGCCATATTAGCCCCCCTTATACTTTACTCAATTTCAAATCGTTATCGTAAACATTTGAACAATAATCTTAAACTTTGTTTATTGTTATCGTCATCCTAATGGGATTGTGTCAAGCTTGCCTTCATCCTGAAGTTGTAACCTACTTTTATCAGTATGATCTGGATGATGTGGCAGATAGTTTGGAGAAATAAAAAGAGTAGTTTCTATACGAAAAAAATATTGCTTAGTGCCATCCTTTTATAGGCTTTATTTTTTCTAAACCTCTTTCATTTCGGATGTTGTAAGTGCCTTGCTATAGCAATTCTAGGGTTTGAATATTGGTGGGGTTAAGCACCTTAAGAAGCAATCTGTTAAACAGACTTGAAGCCTTACGCTCTTCCTAAAAGTACAGCTTCAACTGTATCCATCTCTACCTTGAGTAACTGGGGATCAAGGTTATTTCAACCACGTGAAATAAAAGGTTGTGCCTTTACCTGGTTGCGATTCCAGACGGATTTTGCCTCCTTCGGTCTCAACAATTTTTTTGACAATTGATAATCCCACGCCTGTATTTTCAAACGTGTCGCGTGCTTCTAAGGTCTGAAAAATCGTGAAAATTTTGTTGTGATATTTCGTCTCAATACCTTTGCCATCGTCGGCAACTGAAAATTCGTAGCAATCTCCTAAATCAGTTGCGCCAATCGTAATCTGCCCGTCGGGACGGGGGTGATGTTTGATGGCATTGCTGATCAAATTGGTAAAGACCTGCTGAAGCAACATGCGTCTAGCTTTCAGTTGGGGCAGAGGAGGCGTCAGGGTGAGACAAACGCTGGATGGAGGAGCCAGAGAATCAATAACCTCTGCTAATAATTCACTGACCTCTACTATTTCTGTTTTAGTTTGAGTTCGACCGATGCGCGAGTAATCTAACAAGCCATTGATTAATGCCTCCATGCGATGCACACGTTGGCGCAGGAGTTGCATATGGAGTAGATTTTCTTCGGGAAGTTGCCCCTGGAGGTCTTCTTCAATCCATTCAGACAAATTGGCGATCGCCCTCAAGGGTGCTTTGAGGTCATGGGATGCCACATAGGCAAACTGATCAAGTTCCTGGTTGCGGTTTTCTAAATTGCTATTGGTGCTTGCCAGCAGCAGATTGAGCCGAGCCAGTTCATTCGCGTGGGCTTGCAGCCGATCTTCAGCCTGTTTGCGTTCTGTAATATCTCGAATAATCGCAATCATGCGATCGTCTTGCTTCATATCGCTGATTGAAATTTCAATAGGAAAGGTTGTTCCCTTTTGGTGATAACCAGTTCCCTGCCAGGGACGCCCCATCTGAAAATTGGGATTTTGCCAGAACTGTGGGGTTTTTTGGATATTTCGCTCACTGCCGTCTAGCGATGAGTGGCGAGTCAAAGGATTTTCGAGCAAATCGGATAAATTTTTGCCCACCAGATTGTCAGGGTCATAGCCAAACATATCCGCAGTAGCAGGGTTGAGAATTTCAATTCTGCCTTTTTTATCCAGCGTCACCACGCCATCAACCACATTGGTCACAATCGCCTGGATCAAGCTTTTGCTCTCACTCAACTGAAAATCACGCTCCTGAATTTCCCAATCCAGCTGACTGAAGAGATAGACGGCAACTAAGTAGCCGAGCAAGCTGACACTCACGGTCAACCAGAGCAGTGCCGTTGTGATATTTCGCAGTCGGGCAGCACTCCTCTTATACCGAGTGAGAGAGTCTTGCTCTTGCTGTTGCAGGGTACTTAAGACCTGTTTCAGCGCTTCCATAATATCTTCGCCTTTATACAACAGGTTGATCTGCTGCGACGACTCACCTGGCAGATCCTGATTGTCGTTAATCAGTCGCAGGCGTTCTGCCAATACATCCACCCGTTGCTGCGTCAATGTTTTCAGGCTTTGCAGATTTTGGCGTTGCTGTGGCGTATTGCGCAGGGCATTGTCGAGATGTCTGAGATATTTAGGAATGTCGGTAAAGGATTGGTTGTAAGGGTCTAAAAAGCGCTCGTTGGAGGTTGAGGCATATCCCCGCACTGCACTTTCTGCCTGCAATAAGGCTGTGAATAGATTGTCACTCTCTTCGATGATGTTTTCGGTGTAGTCAATTTTGTTTTGCAAGTCAATGGCAACTTTACGAGACCATGCCCACGATCCCAGGGTAACGACCAGAAACGTGGCAGGAATGGCAAGGACAACAGCTCCCTTATGGCGAGTCGGCAGGGTAGCCCACCAGTCTCTAATTTGTTGTAGATAAAAAGTATGGTTGAACATGGTGCTGTTATTCCTGAATCTCATGTCCATTTCCGATACGCCTAAGAGGATGTTTGAAAACTAGTACACCAACTTAAAAGTTTTACAGCGGGGTGCGGGGGTTTCACATCCTCTTGGGGGTGCAGCCCCCAAACCTTCATGTTGCAAAATTTAGTGTTCGTAATACTAGTAGGATTTCACCCGCTTACGCCAGGTGAACCGAAACGTAGAACCTTTACCGAGGCAAGACTCGACTCGGATAGTGCCCCCTTCGACTTCCACAATTTTTTTGACAATGGTTAGACCAATCCCTGTGTTATCCGTGTTTTCGCTGGGTTTAAGGGTTTGAAAGATAACAAAAATTTTGTGGTAGTTTTCAGCCGCAATACCGGGACCGTCATCCGTCACTGAAAATTCGTAACTTTCGCCTTGATCGACCACAGAGATAAGAATATGCCCATCTGGGCGATCGCGATGTTTGATAGCGTTGCTGATCAGGTTAGCAAACACTTGACTGAGCAGTAATACTTTTGTTGTCAAGGTGGGCATACCGGGCGCAATTTCAATCGTCAAGGAGGGGGGTGGGCTGAGGGAGTCAATCACATCGGCAAGCAGATTGCCAACCTGAACCGTTTCTAAGGAGGTCTGGGTGCGCCCAATGCGAGAGTAAGCCAGCAATCCATTAATTAACATTTCCATGCGAAATACTCGCTGGCGCAGCAGTTTCAGCTGACGGCAATTTTCTTCGGGAAGTTGGTTGCTCAGATCTTCTTCGATCCACTCAGACAGATTGGCGATCGCCCTTAAGGGTGCCTTGAGATCATGGGATGCCACATAGGCAAACTCATCCAGTTCTTTATTGCGATGTTGCAACAGCGAGGTTGTATGTGCCAGCGTTGCATTCAGTTGCATCAGCTCTTTGGTGCGTTCTTGCAGCGTTAGTCCGGCTAGTTTGCGGTGTGTAATATCATCAAACGCTATCCCTACACAACGATTGGGTAAGGCAAATGCCTTGATGCTAAAAAAGCGGTCTTGCACTCGCTCATCGTTGTAGTGCATTTCGTATTGCTCAATTCCCTTACCCGACAATGCCACCTGGGCGTAGCGCTCCAAATCGGTTCGATAGGCCGTCGCCAGATTGGGAAAGCAATCTACCATGCGTTTGCCCACATACGGTGCCAGAGAAATGCCCAGTAACTGAGAGGCTGCCGGATTGGTTGCCACGAGTTGCAAAGAGGTTGGGTCTGTTGTGTTTTCTAATCGCCAGACCGATAGACCCACCTGCATATGTTTAACAATATCGGCATAAATTTGTAAGGTGGCAGTTGCCGTTTCCAGTTGGGCTTTAGCATCTCGTTCTCGTAGCAACAGTTCTTCTTTGTGTTGATTGGAGGCTTCCAGTTGGGCAGTGCGCTCGGCAACCCGTTGTTCCAGGTCGGCATTTAACTGGTGAAAGTCTGCTTCAATTTTTTTTCGTTCTGTAATATCCCGTCCTTCGGGAATCAATAGAATCACGTGTCCGTTTTGATCAAACACGGGTTTGATGGAAAAATCGAGGGTGGCGACCGTCTCT
This sequence comes from Calyptranema fuscum S582, assembly GCF_055793305.1. NCBI lineage: Bacteria > Bacillati > Cyanobacteriota > Cyanophyceae > Oculatellales > Oculatellaceae > Calyptranema > Calyptranema fuscum. The sequence goes on along the minus strand of NZ_JBSLYH010000027.1, from coordinate 39,939 downwards.
CCGGCACCCAAGACGTTGACCTCATAACGAATAAATTTGCCCGTTGCTGCCGTGGCGATCGCCTGTTGAAGTTGCGCTTGACTCTCTTTAGAAAGACTCCACCAGCGGGTCTGCCAGAACGGACGACCAATGACATCGCTTGCCGCTAACCCCGCAAACTGGAGTGCAGTTTGGTTGACTTCGATTAACCGACCGTCGGGTGCCATTAGCCCGATAAACTGAAACGTCTGGTCAAAAATGGCACGAAAACGGCGATCGCGTTCCTGTAGCTCTGCTTCTGTTTGGCTGAGTTTGTTGATATTGGTGTAGGTGCCGACCCACTCTAAGATCTGCCCCGATTCATCAACCACCGGACGACCCCGCACCCAAAATAGGTGATAGCTGCCGTCCGTGCGGCGAAGATGCAACTCGATCTCAAACGGTTGATCTGAATTGACTGCGTGTCGCCATTGCCGTAAGGTGCGATCGCGATCGCTGGGACGAATGCCTTTGAGAAAGTCGAACCCCAAAGACTCCAATACAGGCAACCCTGTCCAGGTTTCCCATTGCGGATTGATATAGGTCACAGCACCCGTCAGATCTGCCACCCAAACAATCTGCGGCATCGCTTTGATACAACGATGCCAACGCGATTCTTGGCTATTTAAGCGATCGCATAGGGCAGCAACTTCTTGCTGGAGAAGTTGGATGTTTTCGTCAACCGACTGGCAGTCAGTGAATTCAAGATGTTGGCTCATATCTTCGCTCACTGGGGATCTGGAGGTATCCCAGTGGGATCAGTCCAGTTCTCGCAATAAATTGGGTTGATACAGGTGTCGGGTATCAACTTAACCTCAATTTATAGTAACTTTCAACAGGATGAAGCCCACGATGGGCATTCCTGAAGCTGAGTATGGATGTGCCAGTGTTCCTGAATCAACATCAGCGTTTGCCCGACCAGGAGTTTGTCAACCGTCATTTGTCAACCGTCATTTGTCAACCGTCAGATGTGGGGTGGCAGCAAGACATTCAACCCTGAAGATTCTGGCAACCTTCGAGGTTTCAGGGAGCGCCATCAGAGATGGCGCATCTCAAAACTTGTTGTTAATTTTTGGAAAGGCACGCGGAGCGTGCCTTTCCAAAAATTAACAATAGGTCTAACTATCGCCGAACAGCCCTCAATTCGGTAGGATAGGGGTAAGATCGAGTCCTAGCCAATTTCATACCCTAAACTTAACAACGCCAACGGATCTCATTGGGCAGGAGTGCATCCGAAACAGCCCATCTGTGAAAGGCTATCGACAGAGAACCCAATTCAGCAATGTCTGAATTTCAAACCTGTCTCATCTTAAATCTCAAATCGATTTAGACTGTCATAGTGACTGAACGTTTGCCATCTACCAATAGCCATACTTTTTTAGACTCAACCTCCTTCATCGGACGTAAGCCGGGTTCTTTCCACTGATAGATGGAAGACCCATGAGTCTCTCCTTAAAGTCTTTGTATATAGAAATTCTTCTGTCCAAAGAGATTTGTAAGAATTTTTAGAACGGCTACTGCAAACAACCTATGAGTACAACAGTGGAAAAAATAGCAGGCGACATTAGCATTATTTTGATTGAAGATCACGATTTAACTCGTGTGGGTCTGCGAACGGCACTGCAATCAAAACCAGGAATTCAGGTTTTAGGCGAAGCCGCTAATGGCACACGGGGGCTGCAACTTCTTGAAACAGACAAGCCAGATGTCGCCATTGTTGATATTGGTTTGCCTGATATCGATGGTATTGAGCTGACTCGTAAGTTCAGACAAATGACTGAAGCTGCGGTAGAAGCAGGAGAACCCATTACCAAGGTTCTCATTCTCACCATGCACGATTCGGAAGATGCTGTGCTGGCGGCATTTGCTGCCGGTGCAGATTCCTATTGCATGAAAGATATTAGTGTGGATAAGCTGGCAGAAGCGATTCAGGCAACGTATTCAGGTAATTCTTGGATTGATCCGGCGATCGCCAATTTAGTATTACGTCAAGTCCGACAAAGTACACCTGAAGGGTCTGCCGATCATAAGAAGACCGTTGCGATCGAAGCCATTACTCCCGAATACGAACAGGTTCTGGAAAACTACCCGTTGACAGAACGGGAACTCGAAATCTTAGAACTGATTGTTGCCGGATGCAGCAATGCTGAAATTGCAGAAAAGCTTTACATTACAGTGGGCACCGTCAAAACGCATGTTCGGAATATTCTCAACAAGCTATGTGCCGACGATCGCACTCAAGCCGCTGTCCGTGCCTTGCGTTCGGGGTTGGTTGCTTAATTTCATCAACCTTGTTGGGTCGTCGTGCCGATCTAATGCGTTGCCGGTAAATCTCTTACCGTATGGCTGGGTTTGGGCACGAAGTTAAACGGGAAACCAGGGGTTTCCCGTTTAACTTCGTGTCAAGATTTAGCGCTACTCTGTCTGAACAACCCGATGACCGGGGGATGTGTCCAAAACCATAAATTCATCTCGATATGAGGCAATACCCGCGCGACAGGGGATGAAAAGCGGCGCAGAGCGCCGCTTTTCATCCCCTGCTGGTTTCAAGTGCGTAGCACTTCAATGGGATTTAGGGGCACTGTTTCCGGCAGGAGAAATAACCCCAGACCGCTGATTAAAAGCAATAGACAGGATTTGCTCGTATGATTGCTCCCTTTTTGCTCAGTCGAGTGCTGTTACAATTCAAAACTAAATCAGACGATTTACTCAATCAGTTATCTGCTGTTGCTGTGACGCCAGACGGTAGCCTCTGGATCGGTTCCGATGAATTCAACACGATCGAGCGACTCTCACCGACGGAACCCTATATCTTCGCTGACCATCGGCAGTTTGATCTGCACAATTTCATTGAACTAGACGACAGCGGCGACGAAATTGATATCGAAGGGATCGACTATGCCAACTCCTATTTGTGGATCACAGGTTCCCACAGCAAAAAACGGCGCAAACCCAAAGGCAAAAATGCAGACAAAGATATTGAGCGCCTGGGCAAAATTGAAACCGAGTCTAACCGTTTTCTCATCGCCCGTATTCCTGTAGTCAATGGCGAACTCTTTCGGTCTTGCCCAGATCCCGATGATCCTAACCAAATGCTCACAGCTGCCTGGTTAGAAAAAACAGAACAGGGAAGCAATTCATTGATTGATGCATTGAAACAAGATGACCACCTTGGCGATTTCCTTTCTATGCCGCTGCCCAGCAAAGAGAATGGGTTCGACATCGAAGGCTTAGCCGTTCACGGTAACAAGCTATTTCTGGGGCTGCGGGGTCCTGTATTGCGCGGATGGGCAATTATTTTAGAAATTGAGGTCAAAGCGTCTGCGACCAATGGGTTGACGTTAACACCTCTGGGTAAAGATCAGCGGTTATATCGCAAACATTTTGTTGAACTCAATGGTTTAGGTATCCGAGAGCTTTGCTTTCAGGCAGATGATCTGATTGTTCTAGCGGGACCGACCATGCAACTTGAGGGCGCAATGCAAGTTTTTCGGGTGCGAGGTATTGTCGATCGCGATAAAGATTCACTATTTGAGCAAGATTCTAATTCGCTAAACATATTGTTTGATCTACCGTTTACCATCGGCGCAGATCATGCTGAAGGGATGGCACTCTTTCCCAGTTTAGGTCAAAAAGATGCCGTCCTGGTGGTCTACGACGCACCTGACCCAATTCGGCGGATCAAAGCAAACGAAATTTTTGCCGATGTGTTTAAGCTGACATAATTTATGGCATTGCTGATTTTGGGATGAAGCTGAACGGGACACCTTTGGTGTCCCGTTCAGCTTCATCCCAAAATCAGCCATACTCCTCACTCAGGATCACAAATTAATTAAAACCCGGACGTTTATAGCGGTGTGCAAGTTCGTTAAGTACAGAAACGGTGTTGTGGGGCGCGGAGCGCCCCACAACACCGTACTGAATCAACCTGCACAGCGCTATATTTTTGGAAGCGCGGCGGAGCCGCGCTTCCAAAAATAAATCTTCGGTTTTATTAAATCCACGATTCTGAGGCTTGCCATAGCCGTCCCAAATCAGGTGTGGAGTCAGCAGATTGTGTAGAAGCGCATCCCAGAGGGGTGCACTTTTACACATCTATTGGGGATTGCTATATGAGTATTTTCTGAGAATGCGATCGCCACCATCATCAAACTATTAGCAATTTCCCGCAAACTCCTCAGCGAAAAATCATTTAACTCTACTTTAGGCAGGTCAGAATCTCTAATCAGAAACGATAGATTGAGCGGAACTGGTGTTGCAAACACGAGATTTTGCACCATAGGGGTTTGGGGGCTCGCCCCCAAGAGGGGGTTTTACCCCCTCCACCCCCTCTAAAACTTTTAAGTTGGTGTACTAGACAATCTGAATCTGATAGGAGACATGTCATGAAGCTCGAAGGAAAAGTAGCTCTCGTTACGGGTAGCAGTCAAGGCATCGGACAGGAAGTAGTGCTGCGTCTGGCTCAAGAAGGAGCCAATGTTGTGATTAACTACCGTTCCCATCCCGAAGGGGCAGAAGAAACCTTGTCAAAGGTAGAAGCGATCGGGGGTAAGTGCTATATGGCGCAGTGCCCACATCCTCACGGTCATACGATCCAGGCAGATCTGGGTAATGTCGAGGACGTGCGCCAACTCATTAGCGAAAGTGTGCAACACTTTGGCAAATTAGATATTTTGGTCAACAACGCCGGGATCGAAAAACACGCGCCATTTTGGGAGGTAACAGAAGCCGACTATGACGCTGTCATGAACGTCAATTTAAAGGGCGTTTTCTTCGCAACCCAAACGTTTGTGCAACACCTGATGGCAACGCAACGAACCGGCAAAATTATCAACATCAGTTCTGTGCATGAAGAGTTGCCGTTCCCTAACTTCACTGCTTATTGTGCCAGTAAGGGAGGCATGAAAATGATGACCCGCAACTTAGCCGTTGAGCTAGGAGCATTGGGAATCACCATTAATAACGTTGCCCCCGGTGCGATCGAAACCCCCATCAATACCAAGCTACTCAACGATCCTGTCAAATTAGGAGCATTGCTCAAAAATATTCCCCTCGGACGATTGGGGCAACCTGGGGATGTCGCTTCCTTAGTCGCATTTTTGGCGTCTGCGGATGCCGATTATGTGACGGGAAGTACTTTCGTTGTGGATGGAGGCTTGCTCTGGAACTATCAGGAGCAATAGGAAACCTATTATGGCTGAACAGTATGATGTGATTATTATTGGCACGGGTGCAGGTGGCGGCACATTAGCTTATCGGTTGGCAAGCAGTGGCAAGCGCATTCTTGTCCTAGAGCGAGGTCCTTTTCTACCCCGAGAAAAGCAAAACTGGGATACAAAGACGGTATTTAATAGCGATCGCTACCACAACTCTGAAGTCTGGTATGACAAGGATGGAGGCGAACTTCATCCCGGCATGAGTTATTTTGTCGGTGGTAATACCAAACTCTATGGAGCTGCCCTATTTCGCTTGCGGGAAAAGGATTTTGAAAAGTTTCATCATCGCGACGGTATATCACCGGAATGGGCGTTGAAGTATCGGGATTTTGAACCCTATTACGTCCAAGCCGAAAAACTATACCAAGTTCACGGCAAAGGCGGACAAGATCCGACTGACCCATTTCGCAGTGAAGACTATGCCTATCCGGCGATCAGCCACGAACCTCGCATTCAAGAAATTAGTGATACGTTAACTGCCAAGGGTCTACATCCGTACCATACCCCTGTAGGCATTCACTTGAATGAAGCTCAACGCTACTTGAGTGATTGCATTCGATGTAATACGTGCGATGGTTATCCCTGTTTGGTGCAAGCCAAGTCAGATGCTGAAATCAGCGCCGTCCGTCCGGTCATGGCTCAAGACAACATCACGCTATTGACAGAAGCTAAGGTGTTACGCCTGCATACCAGCGCATCTGGGCGAGCCATCACGGGTGTAGAAGTAGAAGTTCAATCATCCAGCACCACTCACCCAACTGAAATTCGAATGTTTTCGGCAGATATCGTGGTGATTGCCTGCGGTGCGATCAATTCCGCTGTGTTGATGTTGCGATCGTCAAATGATGCTCATCCCAAAGGGTTAGCCAATCGTTCTGGTTTAGTTGGACGTAATTTGATGAAGCATGTGTTGGGTTCTATCATCGGGGTAACCAAAAAGCCAAATCCAACGCTGTTTCAAAAAACACTATCCATCAATGATTTCTACTGGGGTGAAGCAGGCTATGACTATCCGATGGGACAAATTCAAACCCTTGGAAAAGTCAGTAAAGAAGCACTAGAAGGGAATGCAACTGCCTATGCTCCGCTAACACCCGAGCAAGTTGCATCCTACTCGGTGGATTGGTGGTTGACAACTGAAGATCTGCCAGATCCCAATAATCGGGTATTGGTGGACGGCGATCGCATCATTCTCGACTATACAGAAAACAACTCCGAACCTTATGCTCGTTTGGAACACCGCTGGATTGAAGTTCTTAAATCCATTGATTGTGGTGAAGCAATACTGCCCAATTGTTCGTACTTCGTCAAGGGCAGCAAAACATATTTCACGGGCAAATTGCCGTTAGATGGGGTGGGGCATCAATTGGGTACGTGTCGGTTTGGCGACGATCCCACCACTTCGGTGTTAGATCTGGATTGTCGCACCCATGATATTGACAATCTCTATGTGGTAGATGGCAGTTTCTTTCCCTCCAGTGGAGCTGTGAATCCTACTCTGACCATCATTGCGAACTCGCTACGAGTGGGCGATCGCTTAACTGAACGTATGAAATAATCGTAAGGAGGATCAATCATGTTATCGTCTCCACCATTGCTCGATCTAACTGAAAGTCGAGTGCAATTACACTATGCCATCCAATTCATCGCGGCTACCGGAGCTGCCCTGGCAACCCCGAAACCTGACTTTAGCCATACCAGCTTGACGTGGCATCCAGACCTAAAGCTATTTGTGGGCGAGCGAATTGCCACAGATCAACCGTTTCAAGTGGCTCTAGAACCGATTCATTTAACGTCTCTGCTCCTCGATCAAAACGGTGTCAAGATTGCCGAATTATCCTTGCATCAAAAGACCCTGGCAGAAGGGCTAACCTGGCTGCGGTCTGAGATTGCCAAGCGAGGTGCCGATGCCAATCAAGTGATGCTATTAGAGTATCCCCCCAATGACTTTCCCGATCATGCGATCGCCCAGGGTGCACCATTTGATGCAAGCAATGAAACCAGCCGTCAAATTTTAGTGAATGACTACGACCTGACGTACACCCTTCTCCACGATATCGTCGCAACCACCCCAGGCGCATCCCCCATTCACATCTGGCCGCACCATTTTGATATGGCAACGCTGATTACCCTACCGGGCACTCCGCCAGATGAAGCCAAGAGTATTGGCATGGGGCTATCCCCCGGAGACGACAGCTACACCGAACCCTATTGGTATGTCAGCCCCTATCCCTATCCCGATACCAGCCATCTTCCGGCACTGGAAGGCAACGGCTTTTGGCATACATCTCATTGGGTGGGTGCTGTATTAACCGCTTCTCGGCTAGAACAGGGGGACGGCGAAAGGCGATCGCAACTTCAACACTTCTTAAACGCGGCTTTGGCGATCGCACAAAACTTCCTACAAGGATAATGCCTTGAAAAGCGTTACAGAGTGCCGCTTTTCAGTACGTCAATTGTCTTAACATAGTCCAGCGATGAAATTTGGAGTGAGTGCCGCGCTTCGCGCGGCACTCACTCCAAATTTCATAGATTAAATTAGCAACGCCTAAATGTGCAAACAAAAAGTGGGATAGAAACAAGCAAAGCTTGTTTCTATCCCACGCAATCGATCGGAGATCATCGAGTGAGGCGCTAGAACCCAAGATTGAGAGTAGAGATGGGTCTGGCTACAACATGAAGGAAGGCAATCCGACTAGTCTAAAACGTCCACAGCGGTTGCCAGATTTGAGGTTGGCATTTGTGGGAAAACCAATCCTCTCGCATAGATTTGAGGCTGCGACTGAGCAAACTCAGTATAAGATTGCCGCACCTGCGCATTGACCGCAACTGTTTTGACATCGTAGATCTGGGTGGCAAATTTGGGATAAAACCCAATTCCCACAATCAGCAATAAGAAACAAGCCGCAATAAAGACTTCACGCGGTTTGGCATCGCTATACACAGCATCCGCAGGCAAGACGCAACTGTTACCAAAACAAGCTGCTTCCTGATCGCCCAGTTGCTCAGCCGTGTCATTGGTTAAATCACAGGAAAGATTTTCGCCCGTTCCATAAAACACCTGTCTCAACATCGAGAGCAGATAGACGGGGGTCAAAATCAACCCAACGGCAGCCAGCAGAACTGTAACGGCACGGAAAGTCGAACTATAAATGTCGCTGGTTGCCACTCCTACAAACACGGCTAACTCACCGACAAATCCACTCATACCAGGAAGTGCCAGCGATGCCATCGAACCCATTGTGAACAGAGCAAAGACTTTGGGCATTGCCTGACCCAGTCCGCCCATTTCATTCATTGCCATCGTATGGGTGCGATCGTAGGTTACCCCTGCCAGGAAGAACAACACTGCCGCAATCAAGCCATGAGACACCATCTGCAACAGCGCACCACTCACCCCTAAATCGGTGAATGAAGCAATGCCCAGTAACACAAACCCCATGTGAGAAATAGATGAATATGCCAGCCGCCGCTTCATATTGGGCTGAGCAAACGAGTTAAAGGCACCGTAAATAATGTTGACAACGCCTAAAACTGCCAGGATCGGCGCGAAATACACATGGGCATCCGATAATAATTCCAGGTTGAACCGAATCAACCCATAGCCACCCATTTTTAGCAGAACCCCTGCCAAAATCATTGATACCGGAGCCGAAGCTTCACCGTGAGCATCCGGCAACCAGGTATGCAGTGGGAAGATTGCCAGCTTCACCCCAAAGGCAACCAACAAGCCCGCATATAGCAGCAATTCCAGTCCTAAAGGATAGTCTTTGGCACCCAGCTCAATCAGGTCAAAGGTAACGGCACCTCCTGAGAAAGCCATTGCCAAGCCAGCAACTAGAATAAAAATCGAAGCGGCTGCGGTGTAGATCAAAAACTTGGTTGCCGCATAGCGTCGTCGCTGTCCACCCCAAATACATACGAGCAGGTAAACAGGGACAAGCTCCACTTCCCACATAATGAACAGCAGCAGCACATCTTGCGCAACAAACACCCCAATTTGAGCGGCATACAGCACCAGCATCAGGGCATAAAAAAGGCGAGGTCTACGATCAACCCGCCAGGCTGCAAAAATCGAGAGCGTGGTTACCAACCCTGCCAACAGCACCAGCGGCACAGACAACCCATCCACGGAAACTGCCCAGTTTAGCCCTAACTGAGGCACCCAGGCATACTTCTCAACCAGCTGAAAAGTTGCACTGCTAGCGTCGTAATGCTTCCAAAAGGTGTAACACATCAAAACAAAATCTGCGATGCCTACACCCAGGGCATACCATCGCACGAGCTTGCCTTCTTTATCAGGCAGCACAGGAATAGCAAGCGCAGCAACGAGTGGAAACAGGACGATCGCAGTCAGCCAAGGGAAGTGGTCAAACATATAGCGTTAATAGGAAAAAATACTTACCTCCGAATGAGTTCCATCTTACTAAGGTTTGTAATGTTTTGTTCATGATTCTTCATCTTGTATGGATATAAAAAAATCTATGGCAACTCGCTTTGGCATTTAATTTAGGCTGACAAATTAATGAACCTGTAATTCTTTTTGAGAGAGCGACGGCTCCGCCGTCGCTCTCTCAAAAAGAATTGCGTTGTATTAAATTCACGATCTTTAAGGAATATCTAGGGTTGTAACCGCTAAATTTTGCACTATGGGCTGATAGTGGCGGTGCCCCCACGCAGGGATGAAACCCCCTGCACCCCTTGGTAAAACTTTTAATTGTGTCTGGTAGCCATGCTCAGTGGCGCAAAACCCGTGATTGATCTGAGTGCGAAGCATTGTGAGGTTACTCCCGTTGCCATCGTTCACCGTTTATCCCCGTATTCAGCAATACCGTTTTTATATGAGGCTGCGCCTGATTTTACCCCCGGCTGTCGCCGTCCCCCTTGGCAAGAGGGACTACAGGGGGTCACAGGTTTAGCGCGTCTTCATAAAAAATTGGTACAACGTCCTTTCATAACGGATCCTATTCAGGAATCAAATCGGATCGCTATGTATAAGATTTATGCCTATATGAGAGAATATTGTTTTCTCTACAACTTCCTCTATCCTGAGCAGCGCTCATTTTTCTTTAAGCAAGAAAGGTTAAGCTATTGGCAGAAGTTGTAAAACTTTTGTTAGACAATTTCCTCAATCCGGTGTGTGTGTTCCTGGAGTGATAAGACATTAAGTTAAGGCAGGGTGTGTTGAGTCGTAGGGTGTAGCGCATTCAGTGATTGGTGAAGGTAGGTTGAACCTGCTCAACTAAGGCTAATCAATCGATCGTTGATCAAAACTTGACTTAAAAACTTTGCTTCTCCAGCAGAAATGAGCATGATCCCTTCTTCTACTAGTATGTTGGCGACCCTGTCGCGGGGCGATCGCAAAGGTGATCTAACTCGCCGCGTCAAAGACTTACCAGTGCCTCAATTTGCTGATCTGCTTGATCAAATTACCCGAGAGTTTGAACATTTCCTCCGGGCGATCGAAATGATCAACAACGAAGCTCTGGAAACGTTGCTAGAGCAAATTCTAGAAGCCTTTACGCTGAAAATCGGGCAGATTTTACACGCCGATCGCACCACAATCTTTTTAGTCGATTTAGAAAAGCAACAGCTCTGGTCTAAAGTGGCGCAGGCAGAAGGGGAAAAACCCCTGGAAATCCGATTGCCTCTGACGATGGGCATTGCAGGGCATGTTGCCAGCACCGGGGAATGCCTCAATATCCCTGATGCCTATCAACATCCTTTATTTAATCCAGAAGTCGATCGGCAAACGGGATACCACACCTACAACATCCTCTGTATGCCCATCCTCAGCACCAAAGATCAGGTGATTGCGGTGGTGCAGTTGCTCAACAAAAAAATGGGCGATGTTCCCTTTACCCATGAAGACGAGCAACTCTTCAGGCAGTTTGCCAATTCTATGGGGATCATTCTAGAAAGCTGCAACTCGTTTTATATTGCAGCCCGCAACCAGCGAGGGGTTGCCGCCTTACTGAAAGCAACGTCTTGCCTGGCACAAAGTCTTGATTTAGATAAAACATTGCGATCGGTTATGCGCGAAGCGCGGGCACTGATGAAAGCAGATCGCAGCACCCTATTTTTGATTGACCACGAACGCAACGAACTCTGGTCTAAAGTGGCGTCGTCTGAAGGCGGCAAGACTGTTGAGATCCGAATTCCGGCAAATCGTGGTATTGCTGGCTATGTTGCATCGACAGGTCAAGCCCTCAATATTCCCAACGCTTACGAAGATCCCCGCTTTGATCCCACGATCGATAAACGGACAGGCTACCGGACGCGCAATGTCCTTTGTATGCCCGTATACAACTCGGAAAGCCGACTGATGGGTGTGACCCAGCTGATCAATAAAGAGCAGGGGAGTTTCACCAGTTCTGATGAAGAATTTATGCGAGCGTTCAATATTCAGGCAGGTATTGCCCTGGAAAATGCTCAATTGTTTGAAAGTGTGTTGCTGGAAAAGCAATACCAAAAAGATATTTTGCAAAGCCTTTCCGATGCGGTGATTTCCACCGATATGCACGGCAGGATCGTCACTATCAACGATGCGGCATTGGCATTGTTGGGCTGCCCGATCAAGGCAGAAACAGGACGGCACTTGCCCGATAGTTGGGCAGATAAGCTCATCGGTCGCCTGGTTTGGGAAGTGGTGCCGATTGAGCATTTGCAAATGCGCCTGCAAGACAGCCTTAAATGTGGCGCGAAACACTATGTGCCGGAGCAAAGCTTGACCATCGGGTTATATGCGATCGCCCCTGACGCTGACCCACATGACGGTGATACCAACAATGGCAATGGTCACAGTCATAACAGTAGCCCCAGTCATAGCAGTAACGGTGATCTGATCAAGGGCAGTGATTCAGTCAATGGCAATGAGTCAACCTCAGCCGTTGAACCGGAGCCAATTGATCCGGCGCTCTATGCCCTGGCAATCTGCGATCGCACGAATCCTAAGCAATACTATCTCTGGGGTGAGATGGGAGAAGCGACCGGGAATCAAGACCTCGATGATAGCCCTCAACCGCATGGAGCTAATGGAATTGAGTTAGGGGCTGAAGCAGCCGGTTCAGAAAGTTTTGTAGACGTGAATCAGGAAGATGCGAACCTCAAAAAATTCACCCATGCCTCTGCAAAAGTTACCTTTCACAATGCCCCCATCGCTGCCAGTCAGGTGCGGGAACTGGAACGCAGTGTTAATTTAACGGTCAACCCGTTGACCAATCCAGAAGGGCGGGTGCGAGGTGGGTTGGTCGTCCTCGAAGATATCAGTCAAGAAAAACGGATGAAGACGACCATGTATCGCTACATGACACCGGGTGTGGCAGAGCGAGTCATGGCGCTGGGTGAAGATGCCCTGATGGTCGGTGAACGTAAGGATGTCACGATTCTATTTTCTGACATTCGGGGTTACACCACGCTGACAGAAAAGCTGGAAGCATCTGAAGTCGTGTCTCTGCTCAACGACTATTTTGAGACGATGGTCGAAGCCGTATTCAATTTTGAAGGCACCCTGGATAAATTCATTGGCGATGCCTTGATGGCAGTGTTTGGCGCACCCCTGCCGCTGGAGAATCACGGCTGGATGGCAGTGCAAGCTGCGCTGGATATGCGGCGACGGTTGGCAGAGTTTAACTATATCCGCCGCGATACAGCTCAGCCGCAAATTAAGATTGGCATTGGGATCAGCTCTGGAGAGGTGGTTTCAGGCAATATCGGTTCGCAAAAACGCATGGACTATACCGTGATTGGAGATGGCGTGAATGTCAGCTCGCGGTTGGAGGGTGTTACCAAAGAGTATGGTTGCGACATTGTGTTGAGCGAGTTTACCTATAATCTCTGTCACGATCGCATTTGGGTGAGAGAGCTGGATCGGATTCGGGTCAAAGGCAAGGTGGAACCCATTGGTATTTATGAATTGCTGGGCGATCGCACCCACCCGCTTGATCCCCAGACGGAAAACTTTCTGGAACTCTATCAAATGGGACGATCTGCCTATACAAATGCTGACTTCAAACGAGCGATTCACTATTTTGCCGAAGCTCAACGGGTACGCCAAACAGACGATCGGGCGATTGAGGTACATTTAGAGCGATCGCACGCCTATTTACGCTATCCACCCGCAGACGACTGGGATGGAGTCCACACGATGACCACCAAATGAATCCTGGCTAATCTTAGGAGCGTGGATTTAAGAAAACCGAAGATCTATTTTTGGAAGCGCGGCGGAGCCGCGCTTCCAAAAATAGATCTTCGGTTTTAATTAATTTGTGATTCTTGGCTAAAATGACGCCCCAGGCTGTATACAACCTGAGGCATCGGAGGATATAGGTTAGCCGTATTATGAATCGGGGTGGCTAACGGTTTTAATCTGTAGTTTCAATGTATCCTGCTGGTACAAGGAAATCATACAAACTAGACCTTTGTTTATAATTCAACACCTTTGTTGATAGAAGGTTCACCATCCAGCACCTGATGCCCAATATCTCGACGGTAATATTTCGCCTCGAATTGAATGCTATCAACCGCTGCATAAGCCTGGGCGATCGCCTGTGAGAACGTATCTCCTATGGCAATGACATTTAGAACCCGCCCACCATCGCTGACCAGTTGTTGCTGTTTAAGTTTTGTACCCGCATGAAATACGACGGCACCTTGCATCTCAGCGTCATCGATGCCGCTAATCGGTTGCCCCTTGGGATATTTACCGGGATAACCTTCAGATGCCAGCACCACACAGCCTGCAAAACCGGGCTTCCAGTTAATCTCGGGGAATTGTTCTAACCGTTTTTGGGCACAGGCTAATAGCAACAAATCCAGCGGCGTTTCTAACAGCGGCAAGATGACTTGAGTTTCGGGATCACCAAAACGACAGTTGAACTCGATCACCTTGGGATCACCCTCTGGCGTGATGATCAAGCCCGCATAGAGAATGCCGCAGTAGTCAATGCCTCGGTTTTGAAGAGTGGCGATCGCCGGTTCCAAAATTTCGGTTTGAATCCGTTGCATCAACGCTGGCGTGACAATGGGAGTCGGTGCGTAAGCCCCCATGCCCCCGGTATTAGGTCCGGTATCCCCGTCGCCCAGACGCTTGTGATCTTGCGCTGCCAGCAACGGACGAATGGTTACACCATCGGTAACGGCTAAGACCGATGCCTCTTGACCCGTGAGATAGTCTTCGATCACCAGAATGTGGCCGGCTTTGCCAAACTGCCCCGCAAACGCAGCATCGATCGCCGCGATCGCATCGGCAACCGTCATGGCAACCGTGACACCTTTACCTGCCGCCAGCCCATCGGCTTTGACGACAATTGGCGCGCCCTGCGCTTCGACATAGGCGATCGCGGTTTCTCGATCGGTAAACACCTTTGCTTGAGCCGTGGGAATGCCAGCTTCAGCCATTAGCGCCTTTGCCCATGCTTTACTGGCTTCGATCTGCGCCCCCGCCTGATTGGGTCCAAAAACATTCAAACCCTGACCTTGCAGGTAATCTGTAATCCCTCCAGCCAGCGGAACTTCAGGCCCCACCACAATCAGCCCAATATTATTCACCAGGGCAAAGCGCCCAATCCCCTCAAAATCTGTTGCAGAGAGGGGTAAATTGCGACATCGCTTCAGCGTTGCTGTACCACCATTTCCAGGAACACAAATGACTTCCTGCACTCGATCTGACTGCAACAATTTCCAGGCGAGGGCGTGCTCACGACCTCCGTTCCCAACCACCAAAATTTTCACACTCTACCCACCATCGCCGGTAACTTAAGATGAAGCGCTCCCTATTATGCCATGTTCTTGAATCAGGTCAAGCGATCGCGGATTTAGCTTCCAAAAAATAAAGATCAGGCATAATTTCTCAGGATCACAAATTAAATAAAACCCAGACGTTCAGTTTGGGAGCATGGCAATGCCGCACTCTCAAAATAACTCTTTGATTTTATTCAATCCACATCCGTACACTCTCATCCTAAGTCGTCGGACAGAGAAATATACGGTTTCAGCCATCGATAAACCATTAGAAAAACATCTCAATCGATAGGGTTTTAGTTATGGCTTAGATTCCAATCCATCACATTAAAAGTCTCGGAGGGGTTGGGGTACAACCCTTAACCCCATGCTGCAAACGTTAGCGGTTTCTAATTGCGCTCCCTGAGACCTTGGAGGTTTTCCAACCTTCGGTCTAAACGTCTTGCTGTCTAGATCCGGATCTGGAACTTCAATTTGAGAAAATAGTTCAACCTATTCATTGAGCTTACTCAGTGTGGGGATCACCGTCGCATAGGATCACGGATTAAAGTGGGCTTCCCCTGCAAATTCATCGCAGGATGCAGCCATGCCGAATGATTTAGGGCTATTCTGGGTGGGGTTATGGAAAGCGGCACTCTGTGCTGGGCAATTTTCAGCGAATTCGGTGAAAATTGGAAAAGAGGGATAAAGGGAGTTTGTCATGGATAGGTTTTCAGCTCAACCAATTCAACCCGCTCAACCGCCGTTAGAGTGCCCGCAGCCGGGTTGGTTGACGTGGGGAGCGATCGCATTACTGCATGTATCAGCGGGTCTGGTGCTGAGCTGCACGGTGGGGCTGACTGCGGCGATCGCGGATGAAGTGCCTGCTTTTCCGCCCAATCCTCTCGAAATGACAGAACCAGACCCACTCTTGCCCCAACTCGCCGTCGATCGTCCCCTCAGTCCGCAAGAACGCCGTGAATTGACCTCCGCAACCAACGAAATTCAGCGGCAGGCAGAACGCAAGTTTCAGGGGGGTGACATTGTCGGTGCGATTGAACTTTGGAACCGTGAACTACGGTTACGGCGGGTATTAGGAATTCAAGAAGAAGTTCCGGCACTCGGTCGGGTTGGAGAAGTGGCATGGCAGGAAAGCCAAACTACCGAAGTCCGGCTGATTACAGAACGGTTGCAACAGATTGAGCTAGAAGTACAAGCCCAAACACCTACCAACTACGACCTGCTGCTGACGATCGCCCAATCCTACGAAAAAATGCGGGCGTTTGACTCAGCGATCACCCTCTACAACCAAATTTTGGTGCAAGCTCGACAACGGCAAGACCATGTTTTAGAAGAAACCACGCTGGCATCTCTTGCCCAACTCAATCTTGCCTGGTTTAACTATGGAGAAGCCGCCGCTGCTTACCTGCAATTGATCGAGCTGACTCCTGATCCAGACAAACGGCTGGAGTATATGAATCAACTCGCCTATGCCTATCAGCAAGATAATCAATTAGAACAAGCGATCGCCGTTCAGCAACAGTTGGTCAGGATCTACGATTCTGCTCAGGACTACATGCAAATTCCGCCCTTGAAGTTGATCATTGGCGACAATTATCAAGCACTCAATCGTCCTGATCGGGCGGCACCCAGCTACCAAGAAGCCTATGCAGTATCGCGTTCGACGCAGCAATATGGCTATGCCGGAGATGCACTCAATCGTCTGGCAATGCTTTATCGATCAATCAATCGCCCCAATGATGCGCTGGTAGTCTATCAACTGGTGATTGATGTTGCCCAGCAGTCCTATGACAACATGGGCATCATGGAAGCCTATGATCACATCGGACAGGTTCATCGCGAAATGGGAAACAACGGTCAAGCGATCGCGTCATTCCGTCGGGGCTTACAAATTGCCCAGCAATTGAACTATAAAGTCGGCTACTTCAATACCCAAATTCAACAGCTGAGTCAGCAATAGGGCTAACTTATGTAATAGCGATCGCTTTCCTCTCTATCGATCGATATAGCGGTACCCACTTGGGTTGAGTACGGGGTGTGGGGGTGGAACCCCCACGCAAGGGGCACCGCCCCCTGCACCCCCTGTACTTAATCAACCTGCATATTGCTATATAGCGGTGTACACGTTCGTTAAGTACAGAAACGGTGTTTGTGGGGCGCGGAGCGCCCCACAAACACCGTCCTGAATCAACCTGCACAGCGCTATAGGCTGCATTCTGCTTCCATGTCCACCAGACAAGCTACATCAAACCTAAAGCATACTGTTTCCACAAAGAGAAATTTTTAACAGCCATCTCAATGGTATTGGTCTTGAACCCAAAGGGTTCAAGACCAATACTGTTACAGCCTGGGTTTTAATGGGTCAGCAATGCTTCGCCCCGGCGATACAATTCACGAGCATAGTCTGTCCAGGTGCCTTGCCCCCAATAACGAAAACAACTAGTTTGCACTAACAAGTTGTAAAGCAGTGCTTCTTGATAGTCCGGTTGCTTGGTGACAGCTGGGTCTTGCTGCACCAAAGCATCATATTTGGCATGAAATTTAGCACTGAGTTGATTCATGGGTTCTAAAACATTCTCATAGCCATGCACCCAGCTCAGGTTATCTGTCCAGGAGGCACCATCCATATGAAAACGATGGTCGGTAGCTTTCAGATTGGCGATCGCGTTTTCCACGGCTTCAGATGTTGCGGCATCAGGATTAACCTGGTGCCAAATCTTATGCTGTTGCACGGCTTGAATCTCTGGATAGTCGGTTGGGTTGACCCCGGCGGCTTCTAACAATTCAATATATTCCGTGCCATTGACCCCAGCAACACCGGCTGTACCTCGTCCATTGTCTTTGATGGTATGCCAGAGGGGCGGAAAATCGCGAGGAAACTCATTCATCATCACGCCACCATTTTCACCATCGGCAATTTGGGTGACGCAACCGGGCAGCGATTGATTGCCAATCGATTGTCTACCTCGACTTTTTGCCTCGTGGTAAGGCTGCATTTGGGCAACCAGTTTGGTATCTGATCCTTGAGTTTTGATCAAGGCAGTGATGCTAATCACGTCGCCTTGAGAATTGCGTGCAACCAGACGATTGGGGATATATTTCTGGTCGTGTGATAAGCCAGAACCATCCAACTGTTCAACCGAATGTTCCTGCACCATCAGCCAGCGATAGCCGCAGTCTTTCAAGGCTTTGATGTAGTGATAGAGGGTGTCCGGATGGTTGGGCAAGTGCATTTCGGGTGGTGAAAAGCCTTTCACTCGCTTCAGGGCATCATACCCAAACACGCTGGCAAAATATTGCTGCCATGCTTGAATGTGCAGCTTTAAGTCAGGAATCGGGGTAGATGGTGCAACTGCATGACTCCACATGGTTCCCAACCATTCTACATAGGGTTGATAGTGGCGATCGCAGGTAATGCGTTTCAACTGATTGATGACATCATGTCGCCCCATCTGCTGCAAGCCCCACAACAGATTGCCAGAATAATCCAACATGATGCGAGGATTACATCCCTGGTTCACCAGGTCGGGAATGAAATCTCCCATGCGGGAATAGCACCAGGCAAACACACTGGCATTGTGGTTGTCGCCCTCGCCTGAATGCTCAAACATGTGCTGGAGGTTGCAAATCAATTCGCCATTGGCACCTGCGGGAATTGTCGGTTGATGCATATGCAAGGCACACGCAAACCCTGCCGTGATGTGTTCTAGACGAAGATTAGTGGTCGGTAAAAAGATGGGATCGGTGTGATTGACGACTGAACTGATTTCGGTTTCCCAACCGCAAATACTGGGCAAACCAGACGATGTATCTTCTAAAATCGGCAGATTAGGAGACGGTGCTGATGCAATCATGAAACTTTTCCTCGGTAATCATTGTGATGCAAACACTCCTCATACATTCATTTATATTCCTAAAATTAACAGCCCCAAAAAATAACCCTAATCGATTCCAGCCCAAAACGCTATATCGTGTCCTCTAAAAAAAGGCGTTAGTGATTTTGGGCATGAATTTGAGCGTGAAACCAAAGGTTTCACGCTCAAATTCATGCCGCTATTAAACCAATGCCAAAGAAATGATCAATCTATCTAGGGGTGCAAACACTAAATTTTGCAACATAGGGGGTGGGATCTACGCTTCAAATCGAGAGTTTCACTGCCTCCAGCCCCTACAAAACTTGGCGTGCTTTGCTAAAAAATTAGTAGTCCTAATAAAAGTACTGATGTTTTGTGGCGCGGGCGTTGCCCGCGCCACAAAACATCAGTACCACTACTAAAAAATTAACACCCGATCTATAGCGATCCGATTTGATTCGTGACCATGATCAGGTGTGACAGCGATCGCCCTTCGGTTGGTTGCACATCTGATTTAGCCTCGCGATAGAACATCATCGATATGCTTGGACTCTTTGCCACTCCACCTGTTCCGGAAACGTGGGTTATGGCGCAACAGGTACCTCTGTCAGCGATTCGTTCCGCAGATGACTTACAGGACGTTTTGCCGTTTACGTCGGGGACAATGACGCAGATTGTGCCAGTTTACCAACTTGAGCAGTATGCTGCTTCTCAAAACCTTACGGCTGAAGGCTATCAACCCCGGCAACCCCCAGATCCCTTAGAAACTCCTGTTTCCGATTTAGCCGCACCCTCGTTTTCTCCAACGGTTTCTGTGCACGGCGAAGCGGTTATGGGAATGAGTGGGGCGTCTGGACGAGATCTAGAAGACAACATGGTGTTGCAGTCGAGTGTTGAGCTGATGCTTCAAGTCAGCTTTGCGGGCGACGATCAACTCCAGGTAGGGCTTGAAAGTGGCAACGCCACCGAGTTTCCCTGGGTGGATGAACTTACCTTTGAAGGGCAACTGACAGATCCTGCCAGTACAGATAGCGATCGCGTTGAACTGAGTGAGCTGTCTTATGAATTTCCCATTGGCGATCGCGCCAGTCTCTATCTTTCAACGACAGGTGATGATCTGGACGATTTCAATCCTGTTTTAACCGATGAGGTTATTTCGGAATTTGGTACAGAAAATCCGATCAACAACCTGGTTGAAGATACGGGGCTACAACTCAACTACGACTTAAGCGATCGCCTCAACCTCAGCCTGGGCTATTTCACAGGTGCATCAGATACGTCTGAAGCCGTTGGCTTGTTTAATGGCAACCAAAGTGCCTTTATTCAACTAGGGGTTGCAGCCAGTGATGATGTTTTGCTGGGTCTTACATATATTCACAACGATAATGATGCCAGCCTGGAAACCGAAACCGGGAGTGGGCGATCGCAAATTGATTTAGAACGTCCCGTTATCGGCAATTCCTACGGGTTGTCTGCATCGTTTTCACCCAGTGCTCAAGTTGCGATTGGCGGTTGGGTTGGGTTTACCCATGCAACGGTGCTCGGGTTAGGAACTGCTGATATTTGGAACTATGCCCTTACCCTGGCAGTTCTGGATGTTGGGCAACCCGAGAATCTGTTGGGACTCGTCATCGGTCAAGAACCTCGATTAACCGGAACCAGCGGATTTAGGGTAGATGACCTCAGCCATGACCCAGATACTTCTTTTCATATTGAGCTATTCTATCGCTATTACCTATCAGACCCAATCTCCGTCACCCCTGGTTTGATCTGGATTACAGCCCCCAACCACGACAATACCAATCCCGATCTTGTTATCTTTACCGTCAGAACAAAATTTGAATTTTAGGATTACGCCTGACATAAAACCCGGAAGTTTTTTGAACGTGCGGCAACACTCCAATTCCAAAAAACTTCGCTTGATTAAATTCCCACAGGAGATCAAACACCGTGAGAATCTTATTAGTAGAGGACGACGATCGCATTGCCAAACCCCTGGCAGAAGATTTGCGGTACCAGCATTATGTAATAGACCTTGCCAAAGATGGTTTAGAAGGGTGGGACTATGCCCAGGCGGTTGCTTATGATCTAATTTTGCTGGATATTATGCTACCCAAATTAGATGGCATCAGTTTGTGTAAGCGGCTGCGGAGCCATCAATATCAGGGGTTTGTATTAATGCTAACGGCAAAAGATACAACATCAGATAAAGTCATCGGGTTAGATGCCGGAGCCGATGATTATCTAGTGAAACCGTTTGAGTTAGAAGAATTGTCGGCTCGGATTCGTGCCCTTTCTCGCCGCCCAACCGATCTCCAAACTCCTATCTTGCAGTATGAACAACTCGCATTAAATCCCAACTTACACATTGCCACCTATGGCGAGCATACGCTGACTCTCACCCCCAAAGAATATTTAATTTTAGAGTGCTTGATGCGAAATCCCAGCCAAGTTTTCACCCGAGCCATGTTAATGGAAAAATTATGGGAATGCGATCAAGTGTCGGGAGAAGACACGGTCAAAACCCACATTACCAATCTGCGTCGTAAGCTAAAAGCGGCTGGCTCTCAGCAGGAATTGATTGAAACTGTGTATGGGGTGGGGTATCGGCTGTACCAGAGATTAGGGAAAGATTCAGAGTCAGTTTAGGATGACAAATTACATCAAACCCCAGAATTTATTTTTAGCAAGCGCGGCGTCGCCGCGCTTGCTAAAAATAAATTCTAGTAGTGTAGGTACTAAATTTTGCAACATGGGGTGGGGTGGGGGCTGCGCCCCCACGCAGGGGTTCCACCCCTGCACCCCGTTACAAAACATTTAATTGGGTCTATTAGTACACCAACTTAAAAGTTTTAGAGGGGGTGGAGGGGGTTTTACCCCCTCTTGGGGGCGCAGCCCCCAAACCCCCACGTTGCAAAATTTTGTGTTTGCAACACTAGGTTTACTTAATCCAGGATTCTTAGCTATTTAGAGAGTGGATTGTGGGTTAAGTTCTTAAAACTTAAAACTTGAAACATCTATCTTTTTCTCCATGTTTCAAAGCCTTCGCTATCGATTGTTGATGTCTTATTTGATCGTGCTAACAGTGATTTTGGCAGTATTTGCGATCGCCGTGCGGATCACATTTGCGCGCAGTTTAAACCGACAATTGATCGATCGCCTGGAAACCCTCGCCAGAGCAGCTAACCTTGATTTGGAACTGGATAAAGGAGAGATTCAAGTCGATAATGAACACATAGTAAGCCCTAATCAAGCGATTCAATGGTTTGATCGAGAAGGCAGACTGCTGGCAGAACAGGGCGACTATCCGTTAATGGTTCCCTTTGACCCCAGCCAAATCCTTCAAACCCAGGTCACGCCCTATCCAGCCAGAGGCTTCACTGTTCCAGTGCATGACTATGATACGGGCATTTTTATTGGCTATACCCGCGTTAGTGAGTCTACTCAGGTGCTCAACACAACCTTACATAGTCTGGATATAGGGTTAAGCGTAGGGGTGATCATGGCGTTACTGTTTAGTGGATTAGGAGGGATCTGGTTAACGCATCAAGCGATGCAACCGATTGAACAAAGTTTTCGACAGTTACAACGCTTCACCTCAGACGCTGCCCACGAACTTCGCAGTCCCTTAGCAGCGATCAAAATGAATGCAGCCGTTGCGTTGAAATATCCAGACGGCATGAGAGTGTTAGACGCAGAAAAGTTTCAGGCGATCGCCAGTGCCTCTACTCAATTGACCGCATTAACTGAAAATCTGCTGTTATTAGCCCGCACCGATCAAGCCTCATTGTCAGCCCCCCACATCATTGATCTCACCCTCCTTCTCCAATCTTTGCTTCAGCTCTATCAACCTCTATTTGAGCAGCAACAGCTTCATTTAAGCGCTCAGCTACAGGATGGCTTAAAAGTTGTGGGAGATGAAATTCAGCTCACCCGGTTATTCACCAACCTCATCGACAATGCTTTGCGCTATACGGCGGCTGGTAGTGTCGCAATTCAAGCCGAGCGAAACGGCGATCGCCTTGCCATTAGCGTCAAGGATACTGGAATTGGCATTGCCCCAGAACACCTTAATTTCATTTTTGAGCGGTTTTGGCAGGCAGATCCAGCACGTTCCTATCAATCGGGTAGTTTTGGTTTGGGGTTGGCGATCGCCCAAAGTATTGCCCAACAGCATGGAGGAACTATTATAGTTACGAGTGACGTCGGTCAGGGGAGTTGTTTTACCCTTTGCTTACCCGCGTATCGCGTTCAACATTAGCAGGGCGCTAAAACATGATCCGTCCCAGAGTCGAGTTAAATTGGTAGAAGTCCAGGTCACAATAACTCACTCTAGAGGGGGTGCTGTTGTGATGAGATCGAAACAGCGTCTATTTATCATCGGATTCCTAGTTGCCATAGCTGTCGGGGCTTTAGCAAAATGGGCGATCGCTCCGATGTTCTCGCAACAATCGACTAAAACGAGCAGTGCTATCACCAATGCCGACGCTACGGAAACCGCGATCGCCATGGATGACGTGAATGCAGACGTCGCTGAAAAGCAACACCAGTTTAAAATCACATTTCCAGATGCATTAGCGATCGCTGAAACAACCGTTGATGGCAAAGCGTATAGCATGGAACGAGAAACTGAAGCCGGTCAACCTGTGATTGAAGTTGGGATTGCCGGAAAAGAAGTATTTGTTCATGCCGAAAATGGCGAGATCGTTGCCATCGATGATGCTCAACAAAAAGGCGATCGCGAAGATATTGAAGAAATCACGGAATTCCTGAACCTACAATCACTTGCTACTATCACCCTTGAACAAGCCTTGCACTCGGTTGAAGCAGCGGTTGGGGGTGAGATTCATACGATTGAACTAGAAAATGAAGATGGCAATCTTGTGTATAAAGTAGTGATTGAATTGCAAGAGATTTACGTGGATGCAGGCAACGGGCAGATTCTCTATACAGCATCGGTCGAGTCAGAAGATGACCATGATGCAATCCGCCCTGCCAGCAGCATTCAGGTTCCCTCAAGCGATGAAGAACCGTAGGCATGAGAGATTTTAGGAATAGATTTGAACGTGAAACCAAGAGTTTTACGTTCAAATCTATCTCTCGATGAAACAATGCCGAACCGTAATGGGTTGATTCAGTACGGTGTTGTGGGGTGCAGAGTGCCCCACAACACCGTTTCTGTACTGAACGACCTTGCACACCGCCATGTAGCGCCTTGTGCCTGAATAGATTACGGTTATTGTGAGAGAGCCATTGAGAATTGCTGTAGTTTACAGATCGCTCAGGGCTTGCAGTTCGTCTAGCTTGGCTAATACTTCTTGACTGTGAACCGCAGGGCGAACCCCCAAGAAAATGTCGCGCAAGCGTCCTGCCGGGTCAATGATATAGGTATGGCGTAGCGATCGATATCCCATCCAGGAACCGTATGCTTTGCTGACTGCCCCATCGACGTCTGCCAGTAAGGGAAATCTCAACCCTTCTGAATCACAGAATTCGGTATGAGACACCACATCATCGGCACTGATGCCTAAGATTTGGGTATTTCTAGCTTGGTATTTGGGCAAATCTTGTTGAAACCGTCGGGCTTCTAATGTGCAGCCTGATGTGAAGTCCTGGGGATAAAAATAAACAACGACCCACTGCCCTTGATAGTCTGAGAGGGCAATTTCTCCGTCGCCAATATTGGTCGGCAAGCTAAATTCTGGTGCAGGTTGATCGATCGCAGGTTGTGGACCACCTAACGCACTAGCAGGAGCTATGAGGTTGAGCCAGAGCGTGAGGATTAGCCCAATCAGTCCAACCCACTTCAATTGAGGTAAGCGCAAAAGCATCGCACGATATTGTTAACTTAAGTTAAGAATACCGTGTATTTCCTCCTATCAACCCCCCTTCTTTAGCAACTGTCGAAACGGTTAAATCAGGAGGGTGTGAGAACCCGCGCTCCGCGCGGGTTCTCACACCAAATTTTATAGCCCAAATCAGCAGCACTAGTGTTGCAAACACGAAATTTTGCAGTATGGGGGTTTGGGGGCGTAGCCCCCAAGAGGGGGTTTTACCCCCTCCACCCCCTCTAAAACTCTTAAGTTATGTACTAGATCTTTATTATCTTTATGAGCGGGGTTCAAATAGTAACCGTCGCCAACTGAGACTTCCGGTGCTGTAATCCATCTGCCAATGCAACAGGTTGGCAACTTGACCTACGCCTAACCCGGCTATTCCGATCGCTTTACGAGGGGCTTCTGTCGCAAGGGCGATCGCTTCGGCAGGGGCACAAATTCCCCACTTGACGAGATTGTGAACCCCAATTAACAACGGCAATGTGGTGCCCGACAAGGTTCCATCTAACAAACGCGCCGTTCCGTTTTTGATCTGGATTTGCCGGGTATCCCAGGGATAAACTCCATCCGATAACCCCAGGGGTGCCAGGGCATCGCTGACCAAAAAGATGCCGCGTGGATAGGGGGGATGGGGCAATTTGCCCCGACCTGCCCGCAACAAAATATCCATCATTAAGGGAGCAACGTGTTGACCATCGGCAATCAGACCTGAAAATACTCCCCGTCGGACTAACGCAGCTCCCAATAGCCCCGGTTCACGATGATGCAGTCCCGGCATGGCATTAAAGGCATGGGTGACCATAGTGGCTCCCTTGGAAAATGCTGCCTGAGCCTGGACAGAGGTTGCCTGGGTATGCCCCAAACTGACGATGATGCCTAGCGATCGCAAGTAAGGAATCACTTCATCGGTAGTATCGAGTTCGGGAGCGAGGGTCATCACCTTAACGATGGAGGCATAATTGCCCAAAACCCGTTTGACATTGTCTAGAGTAAGGGGCAGCAGATGCTCTTGCGGATGTGCGCCGCGTTTTTCTGGATTGAGAAACGGACCTTCTAAATGCACTCCCAAAATCTGCGCCGCATGGGGTGGTGAGAGGGTCTGAGTTTGAAAATGAGCCAGAGTTTGCAGCGATCGCTGAATATTTTCGATCGAGGTCGTTACCAGGGTGGGTAAAAACGCATCAATCCCCACCGTCCAGAGATATTGCGTGATGTCGCTCAGCCGACTCTCTTGCTCGGGGTGCAAATCGGGAAAGGCTAACCCCAATGCCCCGTTAATTTGGAGATCGACTCCACCCAACGAGAGCCAATCTCCGTGCAGATCTAAAACTTGTTGATCGGGAACGTCAACGCTTCGTTCCATCACGTCCATGGGCACGATCGCTGCAATGATACCGCGTTGATCGATGTGCAATTGATACAGACCCACATATCCGGGGAGTCTGATATTGGCGATCGCCAACGGAAGGGTCAATGGGGTTGATTCGGTTAACACGTTTATAACAGAGTTACACTTCAGTAACCTACAAAGCTTGCTGATCGAGAATGATTCCTGATCTAAATATAGCCTTGACCCATTGGTTGTAAAGATACCCAAACGTGGAGAGGGGATTGAGGGAAACTCCCGCAAAGCGGGAGTTTCCCTCAATCCACTAAAACCCAGATAGGCGATACTGGACAGTCTTTAATTCTGTAGTGAGAGTGCCGCGCTGTGCGCGGCACTCTCACTACAGCTCAAAACGGGATTAAGCAATACCCGTCTACTTGACGATGCCGGAATGACCGGGGATATCGCCAACGGGTTCGCAACGACCACCCAGATATTTCGCCAGAAATTCTTCGGCGATCGCATAGAAGTGCAAGCGGTTTTCAGGACGCGCAAACCCATGACCTTCATCGGGATAGAGGACATATTCAACAGGTTTACCGTTGCTGCGCATGGCTTCAACAATCTGGTCGCTTTCGGCTTGTTTCACGCGAGGGTCGTTGGCACCTTGTCCGATTAACAAAGGCTTTTCGATGCGATCGCAATAAAAGAAGGGCGATCGCGACTTGAGAAAATCGGCTTCGGTTTCTAGATTACCAACCCGATGATAAAACTGGGCTTTCAGAGGTTCCCAATAGGGTGGGATGCTCTGCAATAACGTGATGATATTACTGGGACCCACAATATCGACACCCGCCGCAAAAACGTCGGGGGTAAAGGTCAAACCCACTAATGTGGCATAACCACCATAAGAACCGCCCATAATGGCGACTTTAGACGCATCGGCTATACCCTGACCGACCAACCAGTTGACGGCATCCAGTAAATCATCATGCATTTTGGCTGCCCATTCCCGGTTGCCCGCATTGATAAACGCTTTGCCGTACCCCGTGGAGCCTCGGAAGTTGACTTGCAGCACGGCATATCCCCGGTTTGCCAGCCATTGCGCTTCTGGGTCATAGCCCCAGGTATCGCGTGCCCAGGGTCCCCCATGCACCAGGAGTATGGTGGGTAGCTGGTGAGCTGGAATGCCGACCGGGGTAGTGAGATAGCCATGAAGCGTCAGACCATCCCTGGCATCAAAGGCAATCGGCTGCATGGCAGAAAGGGCGACCTGTTCCAGTTTGGGTTGATTGCTAAACAGCAACGTACTGGTTTTGGACGCGCGATCGTAGGTGTAATAGTAGATGGGACCATCATCCGTAAGATATGCCACCAACCAGCGATCGTCGGCTAGGGTGCGGCTGGTCACCATATACTCGCCGGGACGGATCTGGGCGATCGCTTCAAAGTCAGGGGCAATGCTGGGATCGAGAATCGTCCATTCCAGCTTGTCTTTGTAAAAACCAACGGCTTGCAGAGTGCGGTTGGTCGGATGCACCACAACATTGCCAATATCATATTGGTCATCAGCGGCGATCGCCGTTTCCTGGCGAGTCGTCAGGTCTAACGCAATCAATTGCTGAGCATTGACACCATGATTGCCAACCACATACAACGTCTTGCCATCGGCTGAAAAACTGACCGGATAACCTTCGTCGTCCGCACCCCAGTGCAACAACAGCTCCCAATCGTGGTCAACCGTTTCCCGATAGAGTAAATCAGATCCCCCATCGGCAGTGGTGGCGATCGCTGCCCGAATCTGAAACTGAGCATCTGCTGTCCAGGCAACAATATTACCGGGATTCTCTGCATCAAATTCCACCGCACCTGTTTTCAAGCTGATGCGATAAACATCAAAAATTTGCGGATTCTTCAGATTTAGCCCCACCAATAGTTCATGGGGAAAGTCTGGGTCGAGGTCAATTACCTCAGCTTTAACGCCCTGAAAAGGGGTCAGATCCCGCACAATATTGGATTGAATATTGACCGAATACAGGTGAAAATTTTCGTCGCCATCGGCATCCTGGCTGTAGATTAATTGCTCACCGTCATAGGTCCAGAAATAGGAACGAATGCCCCGTTTTTGGTCGTGAGTCAATTGTCGATCATCAGTTTGACCCACTGTTTTTAGCCATACCTGCAACACATTGCGGTCATCCGGGGCAATGTATGCCATGTAGGTGCCATCGGGTGAAAGCTGGGGGCGGGCGCGTTCTGGGTTGTCAAACAGGATCTGACGCGGAATCAGGGGGGGGAGTTGAGTGGATGCAGAGTTCACGGTCGTTTGTGTCATGGGAATTTTCTTCAGGTCTGGTTTTATAACCCTATCCTTCTTACTCTAGCGAACCTGGATACCTGAATCACCGAGTTGACAGGGTTGGGGTTCGACGGTGTCGATAGACGTGACGTTTTATCCGGATGGGAGCGATCGCCACGGAACATCTTGAGTAGTCCTTCTGTCTAGATCCGCAAGCATCATTATGAAACTTCATAAACTGCTGGCTGTTGCCTCGCTCCTCTCCCCGTTACTACTGGCAAGCCCTGCAAAAGCATTCCAACCTGATCACCTCGCTCGTCTCTGGAACACCAATAACTGCACCAGTTGTGACCTCAGAGGCGCATATCTGAGGCAAGCCAATCTGGTAGGTGTATTTTTGCTACGAGCAAATTTATTTTCTGCGGATCTGATCGGGGCAGATTTGCGCGATGCCTATTTTGCTGAAGCTATGCTGGAGTCAGCTGATTTCCGCAGTGCCAATCTCCAGGGCGCAATTTTTGAACAAGCCGATCTCTGGGGCGCAAGTTTTGCCGGAGCAAACCTGGAAGCGGCAGCGTTGGGTGGGGCAGATTTACAATTTGCCAACCTGAGTCAGGCAACCCTCAGCAATGCTGATTTACGCGAAACGGTGATGCGACGCGCTGTTCTGAGAAATGCGGTATTGACAGGTGCCGATTTGCGCGATGCCGATCTCCGAGGGGTCGATTTTTATGGCGCGGATCTGAATGGCGCGAACCTTGCAGGTGCAGATGTGCGCGACAGCAACATTGATCAGGCGCGGCTGTGCAATACCCGAATGCCTGATGGAGATATTGAAAATACCCGGTGTTAACCCATCTGGTTAACCCAGCAGTTGAGTCATGGGCATCGCGTGACGTACAAGGTATTGAGAGCGCCGCACGGAGCGCGGCTCTCTCAATACCGATAATCATGTTTACGGCTAGTCGTAGTTTTCATGTCATGGCTTTGATGGCGCGGGCGTTGCCCGCGCCATCAAAATCATGGCGTTTTAAGTTGGCTGATGAGATGAGTCAGTTCAGGAAGAATCAGGTTCTCTACGGCAAGCCGCACAGCATTACTGGAACCGGGAACGGAAAATATCAATTTGCCTTGCACCACACCGGCGATCGCCCGTGACGCGATCGCCCGTGAGCCAATCTCTTGATAGCTCAATGCCCGAAAAATTTCACCAAACCCCGGCAACGTTTTTTCCAGTAACCGTTCGATCGCATCGTAGGTCGTATCTCTGGGCGCAATGCCCGTCCCCCCGTTTAAGATCACCACGTCTAAATCAGTCCGTTGGCACAGGGTTTGGACGTGCGTTTGGATGGCGAGTGGCTCGTCTTTTAAAATGACGTAGTCAACCAACTGATGCCCCTGTGGTGAGAATAGTTGCTGGATTAACTGCCCACTGCGATCGGTGGCAATGGTGCGGGTATCACTCACCGTAATCACAGCATAGCGAGCTGCGATCGCCTGGGTATCTGGATGGGGTTGATGCGCCATAAAATCGTCCTACATAAGCTACTAATGGATCTTTACAAAATTAAAACCCACAACTTTTTTGGGAGAGTGCGGCTCCGCCGCACTCTCCCAAAAAAGTTATTCAAGGTATTTTTATGAGGATCCTTTAAGCGAGAAGGAGGGCGATCGCCCTCCTTCTCTCTGCTTTCTATCTCAGTGCCTAAGCTTTATTGAAACCTAGTCCATGAGTTTCCGCATAGCGATTCATAAACCGCATAAAGCGTTCCCATTCACTCGTACTTTTGATCACATAAAGGGCTTCTAACGCTTCTGGCTGACCATTGACAAATTTTGCTTTGACTTCGCGGGTGACCAGTTCACCTTCTTCATCAATCAGGTACATACCTGTAATATCTTCAGTACTTTCGTTACTCAGCGCTTTGGGTTTTTCGAAATAAAACGTCGCTGTGCCATTGGTGCCATCTTTAGAGCGTGTCAACCGAACATCGGGAACAACGTCTTCCGAGATACCTTTAGAAAATTGAATTTCAGCCATTAATCTCCCCTTAACCTTGACAGTCTTCTCTAAGTTTGCTGCTGATATCGCAGTGCTGCTTGATTGGTCGGCAATACTAGATCGAGAGATAAATTGTAACGGCAGATGAAATCCTCCTGTAACAATTTATCTATAGTGATTGGCAATACCGATACGGATCGCGATGAGGGCTAAGTGGGTCAGTGCAACCGTTAGTTGCTCCATCCATTTACCTAGCTCGTCAGCCATGACTGAGTGTTCACACCCAGATTCTTAAAATTAGCAATCTCTCTTAATCTTTTATTTAAACTATCATCCCATTTCTTTAGGAAATGAGACTCAAATAAACCACCAAAACTTTGGTTATGGCGATTTTCAATCGAGTGAAGTCCAGATTATTTTGTGAAAACCAGGCGGAGCCTGGTTTTCACAAAATAATCGGATTCTAGCCGAGCGCGACGCGCTAGATTCCAGATTGGTGTTGCTGGGTTTGGGGCGTTGCCCCCTGAAAAGATGGCACGGTTCGGCTAAATCTGCGCTACTGTTAGTATCTAAGTTTGCCGTCTCAAATTTTTACTCGCCTGGTTGTGAAGCTTCGTTATCTGGTTCCCTTCTTTGATCCATCGGTGCAAAATTGGGCAATAGAAGCCCGTTTATTGCGATGGTTGACGTTTCTCTGGCTGTTTGTCGGATTGGTTGCCCTGTTTTCCGCCTCTTATCCTGTTGCCGAAGCAGATTTTGGCGATGGTTTGTATTACTTCGAACGGCAACTGGTCTGGGTCTTAGTCGGCTTGGTGGGTTTCAGTATTCTGGTTCATTCCCCGATTCGATACATTTTGGGGGTGGCGGATTGGTTTATGGTGATCTGCCTGGGGCTAATTTTATTGACACTGGTGCCCGGAATGGGAACGACGGTCAACGGTGCGACCCGGTGGCTTTCCCTGGGGCCCTTACCCATTTTGCAACCGTCTGAATTGATCAAGCCTTTTCTGATTCTTCAAAGTGCTCGGGTTTTTGGGCAATGGGAGCGCTTATCGATCGCAGCCCGTGCCACCTGGTTAGGTGTTTTTGTCGTCCTGATCGTCAGCATTTTGCTCCAGCCCAATCTCAGTACGGCGGCACTGTGCGGCATGATCTTGTGGCTGATTGGCTTAGCCTCGGGGTTGCCCTATGTGTATGTGTTTGGTACAGCGATCGCCGGATTTGGGGCGGCGGTTCTCAGTATTAGCCTGCGATCGTACCAATTTGAACGAATTAAGTCTTTTCTCAATCCCTGGCATGACCCAATGCAAAATGGCTATCAGCTCATCCAAAGCCTCATTGCTGTTGGGTCAGGCGGGTTTCTTGGCAAGGGATATGGCATGTCTCAGCAAAAGCTGTTTTACTTGCCCATTCAGTTTACCGATTTCATTTTTTCGGTGTTTGCAGAAGAGTTTGGCTTTATGGGTGGCTTGTTGTTGCTTTCTCTCCTGGGTGCCTATGCCACCGTGGGTTTGAGAGTCGCACTCAAAGCTCGCAACGCTGTTCATCAACTGGTGGCGATCGGGATCGTTGTTCTCATGGTAGGGCAATCGATTTTGAATATTGGCGTTGCCACAGGTGCATTGCCGACCACGGGCTTACCCCTGCCTCTCTTTAGTTATGGGGGTAGTTCTATGATTGCCAGCCTGTTTGCGACAGGCTTACTGATTCGAGTAGCACGTGAGGGTAGCGAAGCAACCGTCGTACCTATGCAAGACCGGCGTCGGGGTTCTCTACCCAGTTCCTCTTGAGATCGCGTTTTAACGTCGGTAACTGTCCATCTGAGACCCGCTAGGATCATAGATTCATTAACCTGAAATTCGTTTATGAGAGAGCGACGGCTTGCCGTCGCTCTCTCAATGCTTTGTACGTCTCAAGGATGAATGGAGTTGCGAACCCTTCGGGTTCACAACTCCATTCATTTCGCATCAGGCGATGTCGGGATATTCGGTTGGGCTAAAGCGGATTGGCTCAGACCCCGGCGTCAGGGTCATGAGGTCTTCAATATTGCGTCGAATGGTGGCACAGATCGTGTCGAGAGGTAAATCGTTGGCGTCATGACCAAAGGGATTTTCAATTTCGATACCAATTTCTTCAATGCCAAACAGCGTAAAGCTAATCATGCCCACTAATAAAGGAGTCCACCACCCCGACTGATCGACCACCTGGAAGGGCAAGCTGAGGCAATAGAGCAATAGCAATTGTTTTAAATGAATGGCATATGCCAGGGGAATGGGGGTTTTAAGAATACGCTCGCACCCACCCAACCCATCGACGATCAGATTTAATAAATCTTGCATTGCTGCCAGTTGGTAAGCGCTCAGGCGATCGCATTGATAGTGTTGTTGGAGATAATCACTAATCCAAAAGGCAATTTCTAGCGGCGGATTGTTCATATCTTTGAGCTTGAGATATCGCGATCGCGGTAACAAGACTTCTAATTCTTCATTGACCGTTTCTGCTCGCAAGTGCAGCTTTGTGGCAACGGCAAAGGCAACCAATAGATACAGAGCTTGTTTTTTATCTTCCGTTGCCTGGGGGGTTTCGGCTGGAATTGCCACCCAAATTTGTCGCGCCAGGTTGCGGATAGAATTATTCATCCCACCCCAGAGTTTTCGTCCTTCCCAAAAGCGCTCATAGGCAGTATTGGTTCGAAAAACCAACATCAAACCTAAAACGATGTTGGGAATCAGGCTTGCCAAAATATCGGTGGAAACGGGTAACCCAAGGGCATAAAAAATTGCAATCAGTAACCCAAAGGCAGCGCAAATCAGGGTGCGGGGCATGATTGCCGGGATGACGGAACCCTGAATTCTAAAGACGAATCGAAACCAATGTCGTTGATAGAGAGCCATGCCTAGTATGTGTTGCAACGGTGGGGTTATTTTGGAAGACGATCCATACGCGCTCAAACCACTCGGCTGGGACGTTCAAAAATGGTTGGCAGGGAGGGTTTGCGGCGACTCCAAGACAGCCGTTACCCCCACGACAACCTTCCTCGCGCGATCCTGCGAGTTAATTCGTGCGCACTGGGTATATTTTGCCCCACTATCGTCTGCACTGTCGCCAGGGTTCTGATTCTCTGGACGGTGTTTCAAATTTGTAGTTAGTGTTTTGGAAAAGCGCGCTCTGCGCGCTTTTCCAAAACACTAACTACAGATCTAGACTATAGGCTTAAGGCTGTTCAGTCTGGGCAGCGGCGTTGCGGCGCTTTTTGCGTAGCTTTGCCCGAATCATGGCACGATCGACAGGAAAACCTGCAATCGGGACTACCTGATATTTACGCTCTTCTTCTAATTTTTTTAATTCGGTGTAATCCACCCACTGGATGCAATCAACGGGGCAGGTATCAATGGCTTCCTGGATCACCTCTTCGGTGTCGCCATCCTGCCGAACGACTCGCGATCGCCCATAATCTGGCTCAATATAAAATGTGTTGCGGGCAACATGGGCGCAGTGCTTACAACCAATGCAAGTCACTTCATCGACATAAACGCCCTTTTGCCGAACAAAACCTCCCAATTCAGGCTCAAAGCCCGTACGTTCTGGTACTGCGCGCAGCCATCCTCCCAATTCAGGCTCTAAGCCCGAAGCAACCCCTTCTTGCTGAATCGAACTCATCTGTGCCGAGCCCTCAAGCGATGTGGAACAATTAGTAACGATGCTACCAGCAACCTTGCCGGGTTGAATTGGGAACGTGGAGATTTCTCTAAAGAAATCTCCACGGTTTAGACTGTATACGGTTTAAGCGCTCCAGCGCTGCAATACCAGACGAATTGAGCCATCAGCTTGTTGGTTTTGCTCAGCCACCTGAAACCCCTGGTTAGCCGTTTCTTTAACGACCGTGTGGTAGGCATAACGCTGAGTAATCTGGTTGAGGAATCCTTCAACCGAAAGAGGCTGCTGCCAGTATTGCAAGTCTGCAACTAGCTCATATTCCTCACCGTTCCAGCGAAAACCGATATCGTAGCCGTTGTCTTGTTCAATCGCAACTTCTGCCGTTTGCGTCTGTCCGCGATATCCTTTGACAGCCTGGGGCCCTGCCTTCCAATCGACACCAACATCCGTCAAAGCAGCTTGTAAAGACGTCAGGTCGCGAATTTGAGTTTTAATCTGGCTAAAGTGTGACATGGGTCAAATAAACCAAAACTGGACTGAAAGAACAATTAAAAGTAGGAATGCATCGAATTTAAGGTGGTACTGGCGGTTTGCCTGCGGCAAACTTCCGGCATCTCAATTCGATGGTTGGTTAACCTTGCGGATTACCAGTGGCTAAAAGTTGCCTGGGTTTTCACCGCAGCAGCCTCTTGCACAGATTGCGTAAAATATTCTGAAGTTGTCTCCTGGCTTAGCACACGTCCCAATTTGGCTTCAATAGCAGCCGTTACTTCGGCACAGGAAGACCCTGTGATACCCGTAACTTTTTCTTGGACGCGACCATCTGGATAAATAATGAATTCCAGCGTTTCCATGTGCTTTAAAAACCCTCGGAGAAATAGTGTTAGAAAATCTGCGAATCGTCGAAGGCGGCGATTCTCTTCTGGCAAATGTTCCGTTCCCGTAAAGTTCTATAAGAGTAGCTAAACTAATTTTGAACAATAGAATTAATTCAGCTCAAATATTTATCAAACTTAGCAAAAGCGAGAGGCTTTACATCAGTTGTTAGTAAGTTTCGCTTAACTTGCCGATGCAGTCAAGAATATATCGATCTCGATCAGTAAAAAATTAGATTAAATTTTGCGATCGCTCGGCAAACTGGCACAGTACCGGCTGCCGACTCGCGTCGTTCCGATTGTCGGCGAACTAACTCCATTTCATCAGGGTTTCAAGGCATAGATCGTCCTCTTTCTAAAGACGGATTTGATCGGGTTGCCTATAAGGATTTACGCCAATTAAGGAACTGCCACAGAAATTAAGGAAACCTATAGTTCTCTCTGTAGTTTCTTCCTGACGAGCGAATTCAGTGTGGATACACACCTGACAGACTCGACTCGGTTGCTCCCACTGTTGTGCATCTCCTTGGCGTTATAGATTATGGTTTCTGCCCCCCAACCCCATTTCGATCCGTTTGACCAACTGCCTGCTCGCCCTTTGGCGCATCAGTTTTCTCCAGACTCAGCGACCCCTGCTCCGCTGGCTCCGATACAACCACTGGTGCGTCTGACTTTTGAAAATGTGGCTGTGTTTGAACCTGTACGAGATCAATATTGGGATTTAGGCGTTCGATTTGAAGGAGCGATCGCACTTCAACCCTCTAATCCAGCGTTTTCGCATGATACGGAAGCCATTGCCCTGTTGCCCATTGCTGGTCGCTCGAATGTGATGGCGTATTTTCGCTCTCCCCGCAAACAGATCAGTGCGTCGCTGACGGGATCGCGGCAAGTGCGCGTGGTTGCCTATGATTGCAATAATGCCGTGTTGATGCAGCAATCCGTAGGAGACCCTCAATACGTGCGATCGCACGCTGAGCACAACACCAAGTTTCCTCGCCATGAGATGACTTTGAAGGGCGAAGGCATTGCCAAAGTGATGATCGATTCCGATGCACCGTTTCTGCTCAACAGTCTGGCATACAGCTAGCTACGCTTTGCCTTAAAGATGAGAGAGCCGCGCTCCGCGCGGCTCTCTCATTAGTTTATACGTCACGCCTATCACAACCGCAGGGCTGGTTAGAACAGGGGTGCGGGGGCTGTGCCCCCGGACAGTGATGTTCTAGATATGTTGTTAATTTTTTGGGAACGCTCGCGGAGCGAGCGTTCCCAAAAAATTAACAACACATTTGAAACACTACCCACCCCGTTCTCACTCACCATTCGCTGGAGAGAGTCCTAATGCAGAATCGGGGTTGGGTAATCTTGGATGGCTTTGACATCCAACGGTTGTGACTGAAGTGCCCGGATAGCGGCGGCGGTGGCTTTGGCTCCGGCGATCGTGGTGATCGTCGGGATTTTGTAAGACAGTGCGGCTCGCCGGATAGCATGATCATCCACCTGAGCGGTTTCTCCCAGCGGAGTATTCAAAATCAGTTGAATCTGGTGATTTTTGATCCAATCAAGCACATGGGGACGCCCTTCATGGACTTTCAGCACCAACTCTACCTCTAACCCATTTTCGCGTAACACTTTGCGGGTACCTTCGGTGGCAACTACCTTTAACCCCAGGCTGATCAAGTCTTTGACTACAGGAACCGCATTTTTTTTGTCGCGATCGTTCATCGATACAAACACTGTTCCGGTCAGTGGCAACCGCTGAGAGGCAGCCAGTTCTGCCTTAGCGTAGGCTTTACCAAAGTCGGTATCAATGCCCATGACTTCACCCGTCGAGCGCATTTCAGGCCCCAGCACCGTATCGGTACCGGGGAATTTCTCAAACGGCAGGACGGCTTCTTTAACCGAAATGTGCGTGGGAATGACTTCTTCCGTAAAGCTGAGCGATTTTAGGGTTTCGCCCGACATCACCCGCACTGCCATTTTTGCCAGGGGCACCCCGATCGCCTTGGAGACAAACGGAACGGTACGAGATGCACGCGGGTTGGCTTCGAGAATGTAGACCTGCTCACCCTGAATGGCAAACTGGATATTCATCAAGCCGATGACCTTGAGTGCTTTTGCCAGTTGCACCGTCCAGGTTCGCACGGTATCCAGAGCTGCCGCTGTCAGCGTTACCGTGGGAATGGAGCAGGCAGAGTCACCCGAATGAATCCCGGCTTGTTCGATATGCTCCATGATGCCGCCAATCACCACTTCACCCGTTTGATCGGCGATCGCATCGACATCCACTTCCACCGCATTTTCCAGGAACTTGTCGATCAAGATCGGGTGATCGGGTTCGACCTGCACAGCATAGGTCATATACCGCTCTAGATCGCTGTCGGAGTAGACGATTTCCATTGCCCGACCCCCCAGAACATAACTGGGACGAACTACCACCGGGTAATCGATCCGCTGGGCAACTCGCAATGCCTCTTCATAACTGCGGGCAATGCCATTGGGCGGCTGACGAATGTCTAATTGGCGCAACACCTTTTCAAACCGCTCCCGGTCTTCGGCAATGTCAATCGAGTCGGGTGAGGTGCCCCAAATTTGCGGAATTGAGCTGGGTGCTGGCTCAGCGTTCTGGAGGTCTTCCAGATATTTTTGCAAGGGCACTGCCAACTTCAAGGGGGTCTGTCCGCCAAATTGAATGATGATGCCTTCGGGATGTTCGGCTTCGATAATATTCAGCACATCCTCTTTGGTCAGGGGTTCAAAATACAGGCGATCGCTGGTGTCATAGTCGGTCGAAACCGTCTCCGGGTTGGAGTTGACCATGATCGTCTCAAAATCGTCAGCCCGTAAGGCATAGGAAGCATGGCAGCAGCAATAGTCGAACTCAATTCCCTGACCAATGCGGTTGGGACCACCCCCCAAAATCATCACCTTGCGTTTGTCTGATGGCAACACTTCCGATTCGGTTGTGGCACTCGAACCATCAGCACGAACCGTTTCGTAGCTATTTTCGTAGGTGGAATAGTAGTAAGGGGTCAGGGCTTCAAACTCCGCTGCGCAGGTATCTACAGTTTTATAAACCGGGATCACACCCAGGCTTTTGCGATAGCTGCGAACTTCGTCTTCCGTGGTTTTGGTAGCATAGGCAATCTGGCGATCGCTGAAGCCTTGCCGCTTAATTGCCAATGCCTGTTCGTAGGTCAAACTGGTCAATGGCGTGCGTTTTAGAAACTTTTCGGTTTCTAAAATTTCCTGCAATTTATCCAAAAACCAGGGGTCAATCGCCGTGAGTTCGTAAATTTCTTCGACACTCATGCCCATTTGCATGGCATGGCGCACGGTGAAAATTCGATCGGGGTTGGGGGTGCGTAATCCGGCGCGAATTTGCTCCAGACTTGGCAACTTTTCAACGCGATCGCAACCCCAGCCTGCTCGTCCCGTTTCCAGCGATCGCAAGGCTTTTTGAAACGATTCCTGAAACGTGCGACCAATTGCCATTGCCTCGCCCACCGATTTCATCTGGGTTGTCAGCACGGGTTCTGACCCGGCAAACTTTTCAAAGGCAAACCGAGGAATCTTGGTTACTACATAATCAATCGTCGGTTCGAAGCTCGCAGGCGTTTTCTTGGTAATGTCGTTGGGGATCTCGTCCAGCGTGTAACCCACTGCCAGTTTGGCTGCCATTTTGGCGATCGGGAAACCCGTCGCCTTTGATGCCAGCGCAGAACTGCGCGAAACTCTGGGGTTCATCTCAATCACGATGACATCCCCAGTATCGGGATTGACGGCAAATTGAATGTTAGAGCCACCCGTTTCGACCCCGATCTCCCGAATAATTTTGATCGAGGCATCGCGCAGCCGTTGATATTCCTTATCGGTTAGCGTCTGGGCAGGGGCAACGGTGATCGAATCTCCGGTATGAATGCCCATGGGGTCAAGGTTTTCGATCGAGCAGATAATCACCACGTTATCTGCCAGGTCGCGCATGACTTCTAGTTCATATTCCTTCCAGCCCAACAAAGACTGCTCAACCAGAATCTGGGAGACAGGGCTGGCATCAAGACCCGATTGGGAGATTTCTTCAAATTCTTCCTGGTTGTAGGCAATGCCGCCGCCAGTGCCGCCCATCGTAAATGCCGGACGGATAATCAGCGGATAAGTGCCAATCTGGATGGCGATCGCCCGCGCCTCTTCCATGGTTTCTGCCAGACCCGACGGACAGACCCCAACCCCGATCCGTTCCATCGCTTGCTTAAACAGCTTGCGGTCTTCTGCCATCTCGATCGCAGGCAACTTGGCACCAATCAGTTCGACGTTATAGCGCTCTAACACTCCATTTTTTGCCAGCGCGACCGCCAGATTGAGTGCCGTCTGTCCACCCATCGTCGGCAACAAGGCATCGGGTCGTTCTTTATCAATAATTTTTTCCAGAATATCGGGTGTCAATGGCTCAATGTACGTCCGGTCGGCGGTCTCAGGGTCGGTCATGATGGTTGCCGGATTGGAATTGACCAATACCACCTCATAGCCTTCGTCGCGTAATGCTTTACAGGCTTGAGTACCGGAGTAGTCAAATTCACAGGCTTGTCCGATGACAATCGGACCGGAGCCAATCAACAGGATTTTATGAAGATCGTTTCGACGGGGCATAGGCTTACTGCCAAAGTCAAGGGTTCGCAAATCCCAACTATTTTAGAGGCATTCCTGAAATAGAAATGAATTATCTGACTCAAGTTTTTAGAATCCTATGGCAATTTTGCGGATTGCTGGACAGGAATACCTGTACTGCTCCGCTCCGTAATTCTCAAAATTGCCTAACTTTGGGCGATCGCATCCATTTCTGCCGATGTCATCGGTTCTTCAGTTAATCGATACACGGTTCCACCATCTAACGTCGAAATCAGCGCCAGATAATATTGCACCTCACCAGCCTGAGTGACCTGATACACCTTTCTGCCGGTGTCATTGTCGAGGGGCAGCTCTGTTAGCTCATACCCCTGAGCTAGTAGAGCTTGATACAGGGTTTGTTCGACGGTGCGCCAGCGAGTATTGGGCGATCGCCAACAGTGTTCTAAGGTGCCGCAGCCTGTCTCTACACCGTCGATATGGGGAAACTCGG
>NZ_JBSLYH010000026.1:0-105612 GCF_055793305.1 Calyptranema fuscum S582 | reverse complement strand
CCTGAAAAATTCTTTGGGAATACCAGAACCAAGGATTTATAAGGCTTTTCGGGCGATCGATAGCGGTCTGGAGACAGGTTTTCTTCCTCGATATGGGAATTTTGGCAAAAATATTTTCTCGATTTTCTCTGCCGACGCATTTCATCGTCGCTGTATTAGTCTTCACCAATAAACTTTAGGCGCTGACCCGTGCTTATTCCTTAGGGCTGCGCTTGAACCAATAGGATGCGGGTCAACTATTGATTGAGCGACTGTCTACGTTGCTATTGCGCATTGGCAATTCTAAGATTAACTACGCATATAGCCGTTCTTAATGAGCTGTAAGATAAGCGGGTTGTGGGAGGTGGACTCCTTGGGGTACGCCTCCCACAGTCCATTTGGGATTGCTATATAAAGCGATCGCGTTGAGTGATCCTGGTTTCCGTAGGTCAAGTCTTTAAAAAATGCTATGCGCGTTTCAACTGCCGTACTGCCCCCCTTGCTGGTACTCGACCAACTCTTGCAGAGGTGGTTATTGGAAGATATCGGGCGGGGCGATCGCACAACTCAGTCTCTCTTTCCGTCGGGTTCACCTGTTGGGCAGGCTGCCTGGATTGTTAAAGAGTCTGGAATCATTGCTGGACTGCCGATTGCCGCCCGAGTATTTAGGCTGCTAAATGAGCAGATGACCTTTACAGCGATGGTGGCGGAGGGTCAGTGGTGTGAACGGGGAGAAGCGATCGCTCAAATTCAAGGACCGTTGGATGCGCTCTTGACCGGAGAAAGAGTTGCATTAAATTTGGCGATGCGCCTGAGTGGGATAGCAACAGCAACCAACCACTATGTGGAGAAGATTGCCGATTTGCCTGCTCAACTGGTGGACACACGCAAGACAACACCCGGTTTACGGATCTTGGAAAAGTATGCAACCCAGGTGGGCGGGGCAGTCAACCATCGCATGGGTCTGGATGATGGTGTGATGATCAAAGATAACCATATTGCTGCCGCCGGGGGGATTGGTAAAGCGATCGCCCAAATTCGAGCGCGGATTCCGTACCCTCTGACCATTGAGGTGGAAACGGAACGTCTGGATCAGGTAATGGAAGCGCTAGAACACCATGCCGACATCATCATGCTGGACAATATGCCCACTGAGCTGATGCAACAGGCGGTTAACGTGATCCGAGATCAGAATGATCGGATCAAAATTGAAGCGTCGGGCAATATTACGTTGGAAACAATTCGAACTGTTGCAGAAACGGGAGTGGACTATATCTCTAGTAGTGCGCCGATTACGCGATCGCATTGGCTTGACCTGAGTATGCGAATGCAGAGTCAACTTTAGCGATCGCCTCAGGAGCGGGAGTGCTGATTTGGGCTATGAAATTTGATGGGAGTGCCGCGCTCTGCGCGGCACTCCCATCAAATTTCATTAATTTTGTGATCCTAAGACTTAGGATGTGGCGCTGTCAGTTGTTCGAGCATCGTCAGATAGGTCAGAGCAGCAGTAGCCGTTGCACCACACATTTCGTCAGATGCTAACAATTCTGTGCAGACGGCGGGTCGTTCAGGTTTACCAAACAGCTGACAGAGGTTGTCATCTGTTAATTGCACACAGCGAACTCCTGCGGGTTTGCCATTGGGCATCCCAGGAATCGGAGAAGAAATTGATGGGGCGATGCAACATGCTCCACACCCGAGTCTGCATTGCATAACGTCAGTCTGTTCGCAAATCGGCAGGAATGATAAATGTGCCATCACTGAGCGGCGGGAACTTGACAACTTGGATGACGGCGTCGAGGTTGAGCAATCCATAAATGTGAGGAAACTTTTCTCCGGTTTCGTAACAGTCCTCATAGATCACGGGCGATCGCACTTTTTGGGAATCGATCGCTAAAAGCAGCAAATTTTGCTGCCCCCGGTACAAGGAATTAGCCGGCCCCAAAATCTGAGCCAGGGTTGAGCAATGAATAAACCCTTCTATTTCTAGACTGGGGCACTGGTAATGACCTGCCGATAAAGCCGTCTGCCAGGTTGTCAGATCTGTGATGTGGAGAAGCATTTTGGGTCAATCGCTACCGTTGGAGCAAGCGTTTATAATCACAAAGTATTTCTTTCATGTCATACCATTCTTTTGAGACAGGCAGCCATCGAAAAAGGCATGCTATCCATCGTCATCCATTTCAAGTTCACTATTCAGCGCTCACGACTTTATGAACTCTACGATCGCTCAACTCAAATCTCGTTTTAACCAGGCATTGGTTGCCGCGTTTGGAGAGGACTTAGCAGGAACCGATCCGATACTCGTTCCTGCCAGCAATCCTAAATTTGGCGATTATCAATCTAACGCCGCTCTATCACTGGCAAAACGATTGGGACAAGCACCCAGGGCGATCGCTGAGCAAATTGTGCAGCAGTTGCAAGTCAGCGATTTTTGCGAAACACCCACGGTTGCAGGCCCAGGATTTATTAACTTTGCCCTGAAAACTAGCTA
This sequence comes from Calyptranema fuscum S582, assembly GCF_055793305.1. NCBI lineage: Bacteria > Bacillati > Cyanobacteriota > Cyanophyceae > Oculatellales > Oculatellaceae > Calyptranema > Calyptranema fuscum. The sequence continues at coordinate 103,139 of NZ_JBSLYH010000026.1, read as the reverse complement.
TTTGGAAGCCCAACTCAAAGCCATACAGACCGATCCGCGACTGGGTGTAGAACCGATTCGTCAGGGTAAACGGGCGATCGTGGATTATCCCAGCCCCAACATTGCCAAAGAAATGCACGTTGGACATCTGCGCCCCTCGGTAATTGGGGACTGTCTTGCCCGCATCTTAGAATTTCTAGGGTATGACTTACTCCGCATTAGCCATTTAGGAGACTGGGGCACCCCTTTTGGCATGTTGATTGCTTACTTACGCGAGGCATATCCAGACGCATTAAAATCTCAAGCTGATCTGGACTTGGGGGATCTGGCAAGTTTTTATCGAGCAGCTAAAAAACGGTTTGATGAAGATGAAACCTTTCAAGATAACGCTCGCCTCGCCGTCGTAGCATTGCAGGCAGGCGATGCAGAAACCCTACAAGCCTGGAAAATTGTTTGTGAACTGTCGAACCGTACCAACCAGAAAATTTTTGATGTCATGGGACTTTCGCCGCTGATTTTACGGGGCGAGTCGTTTTATAACCCATTTTTAGCCGATGTGATTCAAGAACTCGATCGGTTAGGCTTACTAGTCGAAGACCAGGGAGCAAAATGCGTCTTTCTGGAAGGGTTTATGAATAAAGAGGGTCAGCCGCTGCCCCTGATTGTGCAGAAATCGGGAGGTGGATATAACTATGCCACCACCGATCTGGCTGCGATTCGCTATCGCGTTAATGTAGACAAAGTGCAGCGGGTCGTCTATCCAGTCGGGGCAGAACAGTCGAACCATTTCGCCCAAATTTTTCAGGTGGGCAAACGGGCAGGCTGGATCACGGATGAGTTGGAATTTGTCCATGCGCCCTTGGGAAGCGTCTTAGGCGAAGATGGCAAGAAACTCAAAAGTCGATCAGGAGATGCGGCACGGTTGCAAGATCTTTTAGAAGAGGCGATCGCGTATGCTCGTCGAGACCTAGAAACTCGATTAGCAGCGGAAGGACGACAGGAAAGCGAAGACTTTATTGCTCATAGCGCTCAGGTTGTCGGCATCAGTGCCATCAAATATGCCGATCTCAGCCAAAATCGCACCAGTAACTATATTTTTAGCTACAACAAAATGCTGGCACTCCAGGGGAACACCGCACCCTATATGCTCTATGCCTATGTGCGAATTCAGGGGATCAGCCGTAAAGGAACTATTGACTTCGACGCCTTAGGAGCAAACAGCCCAATTTTATTGAAAGAAGAAACCGAATTAGCCCTGGCAAAGCATATTTTGCAACTGGATGAAGCGTTATTGGCGATCGATACGGACTTACTGCCCAATCGTCTCTGCCAATATTTATTTGAACTGAGTCAGAAATTCAACCAGTTTTACGATCGCTGTCCTGTGCTGCAAGCAGAAGAACCGATGAGAACATCCAGGTTGATCCTCTGCGATGTGACTGCCCGAACCATCAAACTGGGACTATCTCTCTTAGGAATTCCAGTGTTGGAGCGCATGTAAGCAAAAATCTTCCGGATCACGGACACTATAAAACCCAATTTTTTTGAGAGGACGGTGGCTGCGCTACCGTCCTCTCAAAAAAAATTGGGTTCAAATCCACAATTCCAATTAAACAATATGTGGCGCTGAGTGCCTTACACTGTTTGATGTTGGAAATTTTATATTGACAGAATAATGGGTATTGCTAACGCATTCTCAGCTCTAGCAACGCCGAGTTTTTCCTGATTGAGGTCTGAGAGTTCGTAATCAGTGAATAGCAGTCTGATTTATGGAACTCTCCCATGTCAATTTCAATCTCGGTTCTTTCGACCAGTCTACTTTTAGCTTTAATTGCCATTACCAGCCAAAGAAGTAGTTGCTTTTCTTACAATCCTCTCTCATCTTATCTTCTTCAAGACCGTTCTAGTGGCAGAACCACACAAAATAGCCCAGATTCTTCGTTTTTTCATAGAGGTAGCGGACGCAGCGAACCGTCGAACTGCTCTTCGTCAGCTTCCAGCTAGACATCTGTAACAAGAGCCCAAACCCTTGCTGTATTTTATACTTGGCGTGGGTAAGTTAAAGGTAGAAAGCAGAATTATGACCGAGAGAATGCATTACTGAGAGAAAGTTGCCCCCCAGTGCATCAAGATGCACTAAGCTAGTGAGTACATTACTATGGTTGAGACTACCAGACTGGCTGATAGGGCTGCATCTCATAACATCGAACATTATTTCCATCCCGCGCTATTGTTTTCAAAATGACCAAAGACGTCGATCTGATCAAAAGCCTTAGTCCCAGTTCAATGGATCAGATCATGCTCTATCTGGCTTTCAGTGCTATGCGCACGAGTGGCCATCGTCATGGCGCTTTCTTAGATGCGGCAGCCACGGCGGCGAAGTGTGCGATTTACATGACCTATTTAGAGCAGGATCAAAATCTGCGGATGACGGGTCACCTCCACCATATTGAACCGAAGCGGGTGAAGGTGATTGTCGAAGAAGTCCGGCAGGCATTGACTGAGGGAAAGCTGCTGAAAATGCTAGGCTCACAGGAGCCTCGCTATCTCATCCAACTGCCTTATGTTTGGATGGAGCAATACCCTTGGATGCCCGGGCGATCGCGGATTTCTGGCACAAGCCTGACCCTAGATGAAAAGCGCCAAATTGAAGAGAAGCTGCCCAGCAACTTGCCAGATGCCCAGCTGATTAATGCATTTCAGTTCATGGACATCATTGAATTTCTTCATAGCCGATCGCAAGAAGATTTGCCCGAAAATCGGCGTACTCCGCTGAGCGAAGCCCTAGCCGAACATATCAAACGCCGCCTGATTTATTCGGGCACTGTCACCCGCATCGAATCTCCGTGGGGAATGCCGTTTTATGCGCTGACCCGTGCTTCTTATTCGCCTGCTGATGACGAAGAACGGGGCTACATCATGATCGAAGATACGGCTCGGTACTTCGGATTGATGAAAGATTGGGCAGATCGCCATCCTAAAGTCGTTCGCATTTTAGAAGAACTTGACATTCCACCGGAACGCATTGATCGAGCGCTAGAAGAATTGGATGAAGTCATTCGAGCCTGGGCAGATCGATATCACGCGACCGGCGGGGTTGCCTTTATTTTGCAAATGGCGGTAGGACCGAAAGAAGAATTGTAGATACGTCAGGTGAGCAGCGCAATTCAGCTAGGGCTTTTGTTATCGTCCACGATCCTATGGGAGCCGATGCCTGTTCCTGCGGATCAGAATTTATCCATGGGGCGATCGCCTTTTCATGTCCAGGACGTTGCGATCGCCAGTATTTCGGCGTCTGATTTTCCGCATCCTGATCCCACTGCTTTCTTCCCTGACTACCCCAGCTTCAATAGCCAACGGCTCGATCAACAACTAGTCCTATATAGCCGATATTTAGCAACGGTGGGTCGCCCTGATGTGTTGATTGTCGGGAGTTCGCGATCGCTTCAGGGCATTGATCCCACTGCGTTACAAGCAGCACTCGCGGCTCAGGGTTATCCAGCTCTAACTATCTATAATTTTGGCGTGAATGGTGCGACCGCTCAGGTCGTCGATTTGATCCTGCGCCGCATTCTCACCGCCGATCAATTACCACGATTGATCATCTGGGCAGATGGTTCGCGTGCTTTTAATAGTGGTCGGCAGGATCTTACCTACAACGGCATTGTGGCATCCGAGGGCTATCGCAGCCTCAATCGTGGCGATCGCCCGATCCCCACCCTCAGCCAACCAACTATTCCAACAGACGAGCTTTGCCTCGACTTGCCCAGGCACCGTATCCTCAACGCCAGTGGAACACATTCCCTACAATCCAACCCTGAACTGGCAAGCATTAATATCGAATTTGCCGATCCCGCCTTGGCGCTACGACCGCCTCATCGCGATTGCGATCTAGCAGAACCAATGCCCAGCGAATCGTTTGCAAACCAGTATCGCTCCACACCCCACGTCTACATCAACCAACCATCGGGTAGTAGCGAGTTAGACGCCACTGGATTTCAGCCCGTCTCTACAGAATTTAATCCAGCAACCTATTACCGCCAATATCCCAGAGTTGCGGGACAGTACGATTCTAGCTATGTCCCTTTTCGCTTAAACGGAGAACAAAATACAGCCGCGATCGCCTTGAGTCGTTACATCAAACATCACCAGATTCCGCTTGTATTCGTCAACCTGCCGTTATCGCACGATTATTTAGACCCTGTACGTCAACAGTATGAACGGCAATTTCAAGACTATATGCAGCAGTTGGCAGCACAAGAAGGGTTTATGTTTCGCAACTTAATGGGCGAGATGGCAAGCCAAAATCATTATTTTGCCGACCCCAGCCATCTCAACCGCTATGGTGCCGAGGCGATCGCCCGAGAGATTGCCATCGATCCAGAAATTCCCTGGGAAATGTTTAGGTGATCGAGAGCTTGGATCTGTGGCGCTACGCCTGAGCATCCTAAGGCTCTTGACCATCGCGACGCCCTAATTCATAAACCCCAGCCCCAATACACGCCAAAAGTCCTGTGCTAATTGCCCAACTCTGACCCAACCCATATTCGACGCCGTAGTTACACAAACCGCCCACTAAGAAAAACGGGACGGTACTCATCAGCGACGCATAGAAAGCATTCATCGACTCTCGGGCTTGACGAGTCCGTTCAAATTCTTCAGCCGAGGTGTAGAGGCTACGTTCTGCAAAATTGAGCCAACGGTTGATTTGGAGCATCACCCAATCGCTCACGGGTGAGAACCCCAAATAGAGCGCTAATGACCAGAGGGCAACTCCTGCCAGAGTTGCCGCATTAAAGCTAATTTGAAAAGGAAAAATATCAGTCAGCATGAGTCAGCCGATGTCTCAAAAATCGAGCAGTTTAAGGGAACGGTCAATTAGTTAAATTAAGCTTAATTGATTTTAATAGTTCTCAAAATTTTCTTTACGGATATCTTTACCCACGAGGACGGACACTTCGTTTATCGTAGGGCGATATGATCAAAGGAATGTTCAGGCTTTCCAGAGTGTTGAGAAGGATATAGCGATGCAGACTCCTGAAACCTATGACTTCGACAAGCGCAAACTTCTCTCGGCGCTATGTCACGGTTCGATCTTTTTTAGTACGACGATTTTGGCGATCGGGATTCCCATTGCGATTTCAGCTATTTCCGATGATCCGGTCGTCAAGGACAACGCCAAGGAAGCTGTCAATTTTCACTTTAATGTTTGGGTTTGGGGGATCGTTATTGCGATTCTCTGCTTCTTGTTGGTGGGCTGGCTATTGGTGCCGATTGGCTATGCCCTGCACTGGGGGCTGACAATCTGGGCGATCGTCCATTGCCTGGGTAATGCCGCCCAACCCTTCCGCTATCCTTTTATCTTTCGTCTGCTATAGCTATAGCAATCCCATTAGATTCGTGAAAATGAGTCGTTGCGAAAGCGCCCGCCCTTCGGGCGGGCGCTTTCACAACGGCTTTGGGATCGCTATATACGTCATCGAGTTAGCAGAGAAATTGGTTAAAAGCCGTACTTCGTGTAGCCTTCAACCAATTTCCTACCCGGTGTCAAAGGCATAGCCCTGTATGGGGAAAAGGATTGAGTAGTGATATTGAGGTAATGATGTTTTGTGGCGCGAGCGTCGCCCGCGCCACAAAACATCATCACTTTTTTAGGACTACCTAAGGCGTGTTTTAAAACTCGCTAAATCGATGATGGATCAGATGCAAGTACTCAGGTATCGATCTTTACACCCTACGGACGTTTGTAATAAAACAGGTATAGCAACTTCCAATTATGTGACGCACACAACGTTGTGTGAGGGTCGCGCGGAGGGTAGTTCTTACACAGCAACCAGAATAATATCCAGGCGCAACGCACTATATTATGTGATCCCCAAAACAGCGGAATTGTTCAGTTGTGTTATTTTTAAGAAATATTATCTGGATGAATCTGTCGCAATTATTCGGAGCATCACAGAGGGTGCATAAATTCTGATCAAAATAAAAAATCAGACGCACAACTTCAAAGGATATTTTTTGATTTCAAACGCAGACTTGCCCCGCCAATGTCTCATTCTCCTGAGAAATGAGCTTAAGAATCACGAATTAATTAACCTGTAAGTCTTTTCAAGCGATCGCTCGAAAAGACTCAGGTTTTATTGAAACCCTATGCCTAAGAAAGACGTAGGGGGCTTCACCCCACTAAAGGCTGCACTCCCTTGCCTCCTTTTAGGTTACTCATTAGGTTACTCAACCTTAAAACGCAGCGATTTAGAAATGGGTGAGGTTCTGGATCTGTGAGTCATGGTTTGGCAAGGCTTGCGGAGCGAGCCTTGCCAAACCATGACTACCTAATTTGCAGCACTACCTGGAAATGAACCTGACGGGATGAACCTTCTGTGTGAAATAACAACCACAGCGGTTGTCTTAGTTACTTGCTATTTCCTTCGCAGGATTCCATCTCCTTATCTTCCCTAGCGTTGCAAACACGAAATTTTGCAACATGGGGGTTTGGGGGCTGCGCCCCCAAGAGGGGGTAAAACCCCCTCCACCCCCTCTAAAACTTTTCAGTTGGTGTACTGGGGTGCTTGAGTAATTTTTGTCTAAGTATTTACCAAACAGTTACAGATCATGAAGTGATAAAAATCTCTCAATAAAATTTCATTCCATCTACCATCCAGATGCTTACATTAGGTGCATCAATTAATTTGTAAGATCAAGCGCTGACGCGATCGCCATTGACCTAATTCTGACGTGCAGCCATACTCGCTATTTGAAATTTATTTAAACTCCTATGCTGGAACTAATTCATCAATTGGTTTCGCCTAAGTCTTACATTCCCCACGGACATTGCTATTTGTGGCAGACTCCCCTGGTCCTACTGCATGTAGTCAGTGATGCATTAGTGGCGATCGCTTACTTTTCGATTCCTGTGATGCTGATCTATTTCGTTCGCAAGCGCGACGACCTGCCCTTTTCCAATATCTTTATGATGTTTGGTGCCTTTATTATCCTCTGTGGTACAGGTCACCTGCTGGATATTTGGACTCTCTGGCATCCTGCGTATTGGCTATCGGGCATCGAACGAGCTATTACTGCTCTCGTTTCTTGTTACACAGCCCTGCGATTGGTGGAACTATTACCCCAGTTTTTATCATTACAAAGTCCAAAACAACTGGAAACCATCAATCAAGAACTGGAAACTCAAATTGCCGAACGCAACCGCGCAGAAGCAACCCTGCGGCATATTGTAGCGGGCACCGCCTCAGCGATCGGTGGAGAATTTTTCTCGGCGCTTGTCAGAGATCTGGCAACCGCCTTGAATATGCCCTATGTCATGGTGTCTGAAGCGTTAGATCAGCCTCCCCACACCTTTAAATCCCTCGGGTTTTGGTGTATCGATCATCTGGCAGACAGCAGCATGTTTGATGCAGAGGGCTTACCTTGCGGGGTCGTCGCAGACCGCAAACAACTTTGTCATTTTGCCGATCGCCTGCAACACCTGTTTCCCAACAATGATCTTCTCGCTCAATTGCAAGCAACGAGTTATGTTGGTGTACCGCTATTTGGGCAAGATCAAACTGTCATTGGCACCCTCTGCATTCTAGATACCAAGCCTCTGCCCGAGGATGAAAATATTACAGCCATCATGACGGTGTTTGCAGCCCGAGCCTCCGCAGAACTACAACGAAAATGGGCAGAGGAAGCAAAAAGTCGTGCCTACGATGACCTCGAATTTCGGGTACAAGAACGCACTACTGAATTAGTACAAACCAACACCACCCTGGCAACCGAAATTCAAGAACGGATCACGACGCAAGCCAAGTTACAACAAGTCGTTGAGCGCGAGCGGGCGATTACTCGCATCATTCAGCGGATACGCCAGAGCCTGAACTTAGATGTCATTTTTAGTACTGCCACCGATGAGTTAAGGCAAGCCATCCAATGCGATCGCGCTTTGATCTACCGTTTTAATGACGACTGGAGCGGCAAAGTTGTTGCAGAATCTAGTGGTGCAGACTGGAATGCCATCATCCCCATGCAAGCCAACCAACCAACGCTCTCTCAAATCACTGTTGACCAGGCCGACTGCATCGTCAAGCGCATGGATGGCTCGGAAGTCATTATTCGCGATACCTATTTACAAGAGCAAGGGGGTGGCATCTATCAAAACACAAACAGCTATTGCTGTGTTACAGATATTTATGCCGCTGGGTTCACACCCTGTTATATCGAGTTGCTTGAGTCGCTTCAAGCCCGTGCTTACGTCATCGTTCCCATTTTTTGTGGGCGGCAACTCTGGGGGTTACTGGCTACCTATCAAAACTCTGACACCCGCCAATGGCAAGATGCCGAGATTCAAATGGTCTCCCAAATTGGTAGTCAGCTAGGGGTTGCCGTCCAACAAGCCGAACTGTTTGCCCAGACTCAAAAACAAGCAGACGAACTCAAACAAGCCAAAGAATCGGCAGATGCAGCAAATCGATCGAAGAGCGAGTTTCTGGCAAACATGAGCCACGAACTGCGAACCCCGCTCAACATTATTTTGGGACTCACCCAACTACTCAACACCGATCCTAGCCTCAACCAGACCCATCAACGCGATCTAGAAACGATTGAAAACAGTGGCGAACACTTATTGATGCTCATCAACGATGTCTTGGAGATGTCCAAAATTGAAGCGGGACGACTCGCTTTTCACGAAGACACCTTTAATCTCCATGATTTTTTGAAGCGCCTGGGCGAGATGTTTCGCTTCAAAGCGAATTCTAAAGATCTGCAATTTGCGATCGAATATAGTTCTGATCTGCCCAAATTTATCCAAACTGACGAAAGCAAACTTAGCCAAATTTTGGTGAATTTGATTGGTAACGCCATCAAATTCACCCAGCACGGTAGCGTCACCTTACGCGTTTGGCATCAGGCGATGGATCGACCCGATACCACGGTGTCGATGCCAACAACCAGCTTATATTTTGAGGTCGAAGACACAGGTCCCGGCATTGTGGCGGACGAGTTAACGTATTTGTTTAAGCCATTTCAACAAACCCAAACGGGGTTGAAGTCATTTGAGGGCACGGGCTTAGGCTTAGCCATTAGCCAAAAATATGCACACCTGTTGGATGGAGAGATTACAGTAACCAGCCAACCCAATCAGGGAAGTGTGTTCACCCTTCATATCCAAGTCCAGCAAGTGTTCGATTGGAAAACTCAACCGCATCATTCGATTTACCAGCCAGGAGAGGTGTTGGGACTGGTTCCTGGACAACCCACGTATCGCATTCTGATTGTTGAAGATAACCCGATTAATCGAATGCTGCTGGTTAAGCTGCTGGATCTAGACGGCATCGAACTGGCAGAAGCAGAAAATGGGCAAGACGCGATCGCCCTTTGGCAAACCTGGCATCCCCATCTGATTTTTATGGATATGCGGATGCCTGTAATGAATGGGTATGATGCGACTCGGCAAATTCGCTTAAAAGAACAACAGGCGATCGCACAGTGCGAAGCATACCAGCCAACAAAAATTATTGCCCTGACAGCCAGTGCCTTTGCCGAACAACGTCAAGAAATTTTATCGACGGGATGTGATGACTTTATCAGCAAACCTTTTAGAAGGGATGAGCTATTCGAAAAAATTGCTAAGCATATCGATGTGCAATACACCTATAAAGACCTGCTGGAGCAACCACCCCAATCTCCATCCTCACTGACCGAAAAAAAATCATTGCAAGAACTCCACAATGCTGCCTTAAAAACGATGCCCCAACACTGGATACAGCATCTTCACCAAGCTGCCTCGCAATGCAATGACATCTGGATTCAACAATTAATTACCGAAATTCCACACGAACACACAACGTTTTCTAAACGCCTCGCCACATGGGCTGAAGAATTTCAATTCGACAAAATTACAGCCCTGACCACCAGCCTACAAAATCATTAACAAGCACTGCATTAACGCAGCTAAACATGGGAACACCACTCGTAAAAAACTCAAAATCAGACATTCTCATCGTTGATGATGTCCCTGACAATATCCGATTTCTATCCAACTTTTTAATTGACCAAGGATACTATATTCGCAAAGCCATCAGCGGCAAAATGGCGTTAGGCGCGATTCAAGCACTCATACCTGACTTGATTCTGTTAGATATCAACATGACTGATATGAGTGGGTATGAAGTTTGCAGTCAGATCAAAGCTAATCCGGCAACTCATTCTATTCCTATTATTTTTCTCAGTGCTGGCAACGAAATTATTGATAAGGTGAAAGCCTTTGAAGTCGGGGGAGTAGACTACATTACAAAACCATTTCAACTCGAAGAAGTTCTCATTAGAATTCAAACTCAACTCACCATTCGAAACTTACAAAACGAAGTAGAAGAACGCAATCTACAACTAGAAGATGCCTTAAGCAGCTTGAAAACTGCACAAGCCCATCTAGTGCAACAAGAAAAAATGGCAACCCTGAAAAAAGTGGTGGCAGGTGTTGCCCATGAAATCAACAATCCCCTGAGTTTTATCTTAGGCAACACAGAACCTGCCCGCCAATATATTACTTATCTATTCAAGCTGATCGACCATTATCAACAAGCTCTACCTCAGACACCTCCGCCTGAAATTCAAGCACTATTAAACGAAGCGGATTTAGAGTTTGTCGTTGCAGATTTAGATAACCTGATGCAATCGATGAAAAAGGGTGCTGCCCGGATTCATTCTGTTATTTCAGCTCTCAAAAATTTTACTCATCTAGACGAAGCGGGCATTAAACAAACTCATATTCAAAATAATATTGAACATACCTTAACCCTGCTGCAATATCGACTGGAATCTAAGCAGAACCCTGTCATCATTCACGTTCAAAAAGAATATGCTGATTTACCCTGTATCAATTGCTATGCCGATCAATTTAACCAGGCTATTTTTAACTTGATTTCTAATGCCATCGATGCGGTAGAAACCAAACTGCATCACAGTGATGCTCAATACACCAACCCGCAAATTTTCGTTAGCACTCAGCTAACCGCAGAGCAGACCATTTTAATTCAGATTAAAGATAACGGCATTGGCATTTCTGAAGCCAACCAAGATCGTCTGTTTGAACCCTTTTTTACGACCAAACCCGCCGGACAGGGCGTTGGCTTAGGGTTAGTCACCTGCCGCAGAATTATCGAAGAAATGCATCAGGGTAAACTTTCTTACCATTCCGTGTGGAGCGAAGGTACGGAATTTTCAATCGAGCTTCCGATGACGCTTGCAGTAGCCTAAGCCCGTGACGAGGATTGAACTCGTGACCTCACCCTTACCAAGGGTGTGCTCTACCACTGAGCTACACGGGCAATTTTTTAGATAGTTCGTAATTCACAATTCGTAGCTCGTAATTAAAACCTGCAACAGATAACTACGAACTACGAACTATAGATTACGAACTACGTCGTGGATGGGCCGGGCTAGATTCGAACTAGCGTAGGCGTAGCCAGCGGATTTACAGTCCGCCCCCATTAACCACTCGGGCACCGACCCGCTTCACCCACGGATAATGATAGTAGCATACTCTGTTGCTCACTAACGCAATTTTTAAAGAGTGAATTTTTTTGTAGTCCTAAAAAAGTAATGATTGTTCGTGGCGCGGGCGTCGCTCGTGCCGCGAACAATCATTACATGAATACCACTACCAATTTTTTTGACGTGGTTGAGCGAGAAAACCAGGGGTTAATTTCGACCGCTAGTGAAGTTCCCCCCTCGCCCCAGGGGTCGCAAACCGCTGCGGTTGCCCTGCCAGTTCGCGCCGATGCGAGACGGAAAGTCGCTCTCGTCATAGATTTCGCCGACCAGTTCTTCCAAAATGTCTTCTAGGGTAATCAGCCCTACGGTACCGCCATATTCATCAACCACGATCGCGATGTGCAACCGTTGTTGCAGCATTTCCTTCAGTAAATCTGCAACTCGCTTAAATTCGGGGACGTAGACGGGCGGATCCATCGCCTGGGTCACGCAGGGAGCGTCTGTCTGCTCATCAGGGTTAGGATTTCTGAGGACTTGCAAGGCTCGTTTGAGATGAATAATGCCGACAATCTGATCTTTGGATTCTTCTTGCACCGGAATGCGAGAATACCCCGTTTCCAGGCAGAGATTGACAAAATCTTGCAGGTTGGCGGTATGGGAAATGGTGCGCATGTCAATGCGGGGTTTGACCACATCACGGGCAGTCAGTCGGTCCAGGGTCAGTGCTTTGTTAAGTAATTGCCGTTTGTCTAAGTCAAGTTGTCCTTTGCCGCTAAGGATTTCGATCATCAATTGCAAGTCGCGGACGGATTCCCCTTGTTGCACGACATTGCCCTGAAACAGTCGAATGGCAGACTGGGCGATCGCCTCTAAGGCATAGGTAATACCTGTAAACGACAACAGTCGCGACAACCAGTAAATGGGACGAACCACCAGCTTAAAAATGGGCAATACATTGTTGATTGCCAACGATTTGGGTGTGATTTCACCAAAGATTAAAACCAGCAGCGTTACAACGGCAGTGGCAATTCCCACAGAGGCAGTACCAAACCAAACGGCAAACAGGTTACTGGTTAAAATTGCCGAAAAGTTATTGACGAGATTATTGCCAATCAGCAGCGTTGTAATAAACCGGGCACGTTTTTCTAAAACTAGTGTAAAAATTCCACTGGGATCTCCTTGGTCTTTGATCAGAGATCGGAGTTTGAGGTTGTCGAGGGCTGTAATGGCAGTTTCTGAGCCAGAGAACACAGCCGAAAGCGCCAGCATTGAGATCAACACCAAAATATCGAGCCGGATGTCTCCCAGCAAAGGGGTCAGTTGGGCGATCGCCATTGGATATAAGGAAATTAAGGATAAAAATTATGGGTTATTGCCATGAGTATGACCAACGCTAAATTGTGCAACCTGGGAATTTAACGGTTTGATCACAAGTTTAGATTTAACAACTCATTTGAGATAATACTCCCCTCTTGGGAGTGAGACCGTCATCAGAGAATCGGTACTCTGTTTTATACCGCTTTATTTTTGGAACGGAGGAGGTCTTTCAGACCTCCTCCGTTCCAAAAATAAAGCAGCATTCATGCCATGATTTTTTGTGACGCGGGCGACGCCCATGCCACAAAAAATCATGACGTTTCTGGAACTATCCCAAAATAGATAGGGTTCATACACTTCGTTAGATTAACTGCTAGCGTTGAGTAATTAGGCTGTTGCGCAACTACCCAACATACGCTGCCCATGCTTTCAAATCTCGTTCAGACCAGTTCCCGGCAAGGCGAAATCGCAGAAGTCGTACTACGTAATGGCTGGGATTATATGCGGGGGTTATTGACCGGAGGCAAAGCCAGTGAGCCTAAACTGCCGACCCCCGACGTGTTACGCAAGATTTTGGTGGAATTGGGTCCGGTTTATGTCAAATTAGGACAGCTTTTAAGCACTCGCCCTGACCTGCTGCCACCCCGATACATTGAAGCACTCAGCACCTTACAAGCCAACGTGCCGCCAGTTGATTGGGTCGAAATTGAGCGGGCAATGCAGCAGCAACTGCACCGTCCCCTGGATGAACTATTTGCCACAATCAATCCTCAACCTGTGGCAGCGGGATCGATCGCCCAAATTCACCGCGCCACATTGCAAGATGGGCAGGAAGTAGCGCTTAAGATTCAGCGTCCGGGGCTAGAGATCGTCGTCGAGCAAGATATTAAGCTGATTCAGCTCGTGGCAGGTCTGGTCGCCCAGACAGACTTCGGGCAATACTATGACACGGTAGCTCTGGCAGATGAGTTTGCCTCCTCTCTGCGGGCTGAACTCGACTTTACCAAAGAGGCAGAATATACCGAGCAACTGCGCACCAACTTAAAGACCAGTCGGTGGTTTGATCCGCATGCTCTGGTAATTCCAGAAATCAACTGGGAGTTGACCAGCAATAAGCTATTGGTGATGCAGTGGCTGGAAGGTGAACCGTTGTTGACAGCGCGGTTCAAAACCACGGATAGCAGTGGATCGGCGATCGCAGAACGAAAAGCGATCGCCCAACTGTTGCTCCAGGCTTTCTTTCAACAAATTTGCTTGGATGGCTTTTTTCATGCCGATCCCCATCCCGGCAATCTGTTTTATTTAGAGGATGGGCGGGTTGCCTTGCTGGATTGCGGCATGGTGGGACGGCTCGATCCCCGAACCCAAGAAATTTTATTAGAATTAATTTTGGGAATCGTCAGTTTAGATGCCCAACGCTGTGCCCAACTCACCCTACAACTGGCTCCTCCGCCGCACCCCATCAATCTGATTCAACTGCAAAATGACTTTGACCGATTGCTGCGGCAGTATTACAGCGTACGGCTATCGGAGTTGAACTTTAGCCAATTGTTTTATCAAGTCCTGCAAGCCGCCCGAGATAACAAAATTCGCATCCCCGGAACGTTGGGCTTGTGTGCTAAAGCGATCGCCAATTTAGAAGGCGTTGCCCGATCTTTAGATCCGGACTTTAATTTTCCCGATCAAGTGCGACCGCTAATGAGCGATCTGTTTCAGCGACAACTGACCGGAAATGCTCCATTACCAACCATTTTGAGAACATTACTGGATCTAAAAAGCCTGACGCTGCAATCGCCTCGCCATGTCGAGTTGCTCTTGGATCGGGTGACATCCGAAACGTTGCAATGGAACCTGAACCTACGCGGATTGGATGCCGTCCGCCGCACCATCGACTCGGCAGCAAATCGACTATCGTTTAGTATTGTCGTCGGGTCATTGATTATGGGAGCAGCGATCGTGTCATCCAATGCCCCGATTAATCGGGTGTTTTGGTTAAGTGAAGCACTCTTTGCCGTCGCCAGCTTTCTTGGACTTTGGTTAATTGTCAGCATCCTCCGTTCAGGACGGCTGAAGTAACTCTAAAATGGTGCGTTATATCCTTTCTCCTAAGGATTGCAACGCGTTGCTCATGACAACGCTCTATTGCCAAATCTAATCAGGTTGATATCCACCTGCGATCGCCGGAGTGAGAGTCAACATGACACAAACCCTGGAAGGTCTGTTGGAACGTGCCGCAACGCCGTACTTCTCAACAGCAATCTTCGAGGCAATCGCCCTACCCTAACAGTCTAGCCATGCCTGTCGATCTCAAAATTCTCACATCTCCCCGCAGCGCTGCGCTCCGCAAGCAGTTGATAGAGCTGTATGACGACCTGTCGCCGAGCGAGCAAGAGATTGTGCAACTGTTTGCGGTAGCGTATACACCCGTCAATCGCACTACCGCCCTCAGTTGTTTAAACCAGATTAAAGCCACGGATGCAAAAGGCAATCTATTGACGGCACAAACCTTAAAGCCCCAGATCGATCGCTTACTGGAGTTGGGGCTGTTAACCCAAGATCAGGGACAAGGACCCCAGTGTCATTTTCTCTTGGTAGAAATTGCGACTCGACATGCCGTCCAGGTCAACCGCTTTGAAGCAATAGTCGCAGCCATTGAAAAGCAACTTCCTATTCCCCGCCGTTGGAAAGATGGACCGCGATCGTTTGCGCATGTCGGTCAGCTGATTCGCGAAGTCCGGATTGGCATTTACCGGAATGACACGAAATTCGTTCATCAACAGATGAGTGATTACCACAAATACAGACAGGTAGACGAGATCTTTGTCATTGAGATCTATCAACAGGTTTGCAATAACCCATTTGATGCCGATTGGATCCGTACCCTGCCTCCAGATCTTCAGGAAACGATCTTACTTAACCTGTTGCATACATCCATGCTGGACGCCATACCGGCTGACGAGGCACTGGCAATGATCCGGGAAACCTATGCAGCATCCCAGGCAGATGCCAACGCCAAAGGGTCGATCGCGCTGTACGTTACCTTGTTTGAGCAAGAACTGTTACGCGGCAATCTACAAACCGCGCATCACGTCTTAGAACATCTGGGCCAGTTATATCCCACCAACTTCGACTCGTTGTGGGGCTGGTTGTGTTTCTTGCACGGTGAAGACGAAAAAGCGATCGCCCATTACCAAACTGCGTTGCAGTTCCTGAAAAAAAATACAGGCAAACGCAAGGTCTATTTCCAGGGCATGACTGGACTCTTTTTCATCCTGGCATTATTGAAACAGGGTTCGCCTGCTCATTTGGCAGACGCCACAGAATATAGCACTCTGGCGTATCAAGGTCAGTATTGGCTGAGCGAGAGTTATGGCGTCCTCAACACCTTCATTAAGCTTCAGCAAGGCGATCTGTCGCGTCGTGATCTGGCGATCGCCGCTCACCCCTACGCCGGACACAACAGTTTAGAAAAATTGATCCGGTCACTCTGCCTCTATTGGGTTGATGCCAAAAAAGCTGCCACCGTGCTACCCAAAGTGTTAGAACCGTTTTACGAACAAGCCGGAACTGCTGGCTATCATTGGCTGGCACTGGAAGCAGCGGAGCTATTGTCGCACTGCAAACCGCGCAGTGCCTATGGCAAACTTGCCGCAGGTTTACGCCAGAGCACTCACAGTCGTTCTCTTGCCGATTTACTTCACCCCAAAGAAACCTGGGAACTGTGTTTGAATGCTTTAATTGGCTTGCAACAAGCACCCCAGGTCGATACCCCCAGCAAACCCGAAACCAAGCAACGGCTTGCCTGGACGATTACCTTCATGGCTGATACTTGCTTGCTACAACCGCGTGAGCAAATTATTAACGCGAAGGGAGAATGGAGCAAAGGTCGCCCGATTGCCCTGAAACGCTTGAAAAGCGATACGACCGACTTTAGTTATCTCACCCCACAAGATCTGAAGGTGTGCGCCCAGATCAAATCCTATTCCTATGGCTGGAATAAAACTGAATATACCTTTGGAGAAAAGGCGATCGCCTTATTAGCAGGTCATCCTCTTGTCTTTTGGGAAAGTACGCCGACCGTTCGCGTAGAAATTGTCAAAGGCGAACCCGAACTGCTGGTCAAAAAAGCCAAAGGTGGGCAACTGACGCTACAGTTTTCGCCTGAACTCAAGCCCGATAAAAATGTTCTGGTAGTTAAGGAAAGCCCTACCCGGTTGAAGGTGATCGAAGTTACCCCAGAGCATCGCCGCATTGCGGCTGTTTTGGGTCAAAAAAATCGGTTAGAGGTACCCGAAAAAGCCAAAGAGCAAGTTCTGGCAGCCATCAATGCCGTGTCCAGGGTTGTCACGGTTCATTCGGACATTGGGGGCGATGTGGCGAGCGCCGAAGATGTCCCTGCCGACAGCAAACCCCACGTTCACCTGCTGCCTGCCGGAGACGGCTTAAAGGTAGCCATCTTGGTGCGTCCGTTTACGCAGGGCGGTCCCTACTATCGTCCCGGAAGCGGCGGCGCAACTGTGATTGCCGAAATCGAGGGCAAACGCTTTCAAACCAACCGCAACCTGTTAGACGAAAAACGTCAAGCCAATGCCGCGATCGCTGCCTGTTCGATTCTGGTGCAAAACGATGCTGTCAACCATGAATGGCTGATTGAAGACCCGGAAGACTGCCTGGAACTGTTGCTGCAACTACAAGAACTGGGCGACAGCATTGTGATCGAATGGCCCGAAGGCGAAAAACTGCGGGTCAATCACCAGGCAACCCTAAAAAATTTCTCGCTCACAATCAAACGGCAAAACGATTGGTTTGCCACCAGTGGCGAGTTGAAAGTTAACAACCAACTCGTGCTGGATATGCAGCAGTTGATGGAGTTGATGGCGAAAACCCCCAGTCGCTTCATTCCTCTCGGCGATGGTCAATTTTTGGCACTCACCCAGGAGTTTCGTAAACGGTTGGATGAGTTACGCGCCTTTTCAGAAAAGTCGGGCAAAGGCATGCGCCTGCATCCGCTTGCGGCTCTAGCGGTTGAAGATTGGATGGACGAAGTCGGTTCGCTGAAAGCCGATAAGTATTGGAAAGGACACATCGAAAAACTGCGAGAAGTCCAAAATCTCGATCCTGTTTTACCCTCAACCTTGCAAGCCGACCTGCGCGACTATCAAATCGACGGGTTTCGCTGGTTGGCGCGGTTAGCCCATTGGGGGGTAGGTGCGTGTCTAGCAGATGACATGGGCTTAGGAAAAACCTTACAAGCCCTGGCAGTCATTCTTACCCGTGCCGCCGCAGGTCCCACGTTGATTGTGGCACCGACTTCGGTAGGGATGAACTGGATGAGTGAAGCCCAACGGTTTGCCCCCACCCTCAACCCAATCCAGTTTGGCAGTAGCGAGCGGCAAAAGTTGTTAGACAATCTGCAACCGTTTGATATGTTGGTCTGCACTTACGGTCTCTTACAGCAGGAAGAAGTGGCTGAGATGCTGGCAAAGGTGCAATGGCAAACGATTGTGTTGGATGAAGCCCAGTCGATCAAAAACTTTGCTACCAAGCGATCGCAAGCTGCCATGAATTTGCAAGGTGGCTTCAAACTTCTCACCACGGGCACGCCCATCGAAAATCATTTGGGCGAACTGTGGAACCTGTTCCGATTCATCAATCCCGGTTTACTCGGTTCGTTGGAACATTTTAACCAACGTTTTGCCAACCCCATCGAACGCAATGGCGACAAGCAAGCCCGCAACCAACTCAAAAAACTGATTCAACCGTTCATTTTGCGACGCACCAAGAACCAGGTATTGCAAGAGCTACCGTCTCGTACAGAGATTTTGTTGCATGTTGATCTGAGTAAAGAAGAACTGGCATTTTATGAAGCCCTACGACGCGAGGCGATCGCCAAACTTTCTGAAAGTGATGCTGCCGCAGGTGCAAAACATCTGCAAGTGTTAGCAGAAATCATGAAACTGCGGCGGGCATGTTGCAATACCCGTCTGGTAAAACCCGACATTCCTCTGCCCAGTTCCAAACTTCAGTTATTTAGTGAAGTCCTGGCAGAACTGTTAGAAAACCGCCACAAAGCTCTCGTCTTTAGCCAGTTTGTCGATCACCTGCACATCCTGCGAGAGCATCTCGATTCACAAAATATTCGCTACCAATATCTCGATGGCAGCACCCCTGCCCCAGAACGAAAAAAACGGGTGAATGCATTTCAGGCAGGGGAAGGCGATGTCTTTTTGATCAGCCTTAAAGCTGGAGGCACAGGGCTAAATCTTACCGCTGCCGATTATGTCATTCACATGGACCCGTGGTGGAACCCTGCGGTCGAAGACCAGGCAAGCGATCGCGCCCATCGCATCGGTCAACAACGCCCTGTCACCATCTATCGGCTGGTGGCAAAAAATACGATCGAAGACAAGATTGTAGAATTGCACCAACACAAACGCGACCTGGCAGACAGTTTGCTAGAAGGCACAGACATGAGTGGCAAGATTTCTACCGACGAGCTAATACGATTGATCCAGGAAGGCTAAGCCAGGGGTTTGAGTCATGGCATACACTGACTTCACACTAGAGCAACTCAATCAAACCTTTGGCATTTCCATTCAGAGCAATCAAGATCTGTTTTCTCACCAAAAACAAACGGTTGAGCTAAACCCAACCTTCACACATTATCTCGACTACAGTACGACTCTAGCCCTCTCAATTAGCACCGAAAAAGCCCGATCTGAAATGATCATTGCGCCGATTTTAATTGAGTTAAAACGGATGATGGGCGATCGCATTAGCCTATTTTCTGGAACCCAATTTGATGTCGATGCCAGCCAAGGACTCAACGGATTTTGTGATTACATCATCAGCCTGTCTGAGCAGCAATTTTATATTCAAGCCCCCGTTGCCATTATCTTTGAAGCCAAGAATGAAAATATTAAAGGTGGCTTAGCTCAATGTATTGCAGCAATGATGGCTGCTCATCTGTTTAATCATAAAAAAGCAAATCCTATTGACATCATTTATGGCGCAGTCACCACAGGAAATCAATGGAAATTTCTTAAATTACACCAAAATATGGCATTCATTGATGTCAAAGATTACTACATCGATCGGCTAGAAGACATCATCAGCATCTTGCTAATCATGGTCGATAATCAACGGCAATTCATCGTTAGCCATTAAACCCGATCGCCCCTCTCACCCCCCAAGACTTCGGAGGTTTTTGAAAACCTCCGAAGTCTAAAACCTCTAGATTTGAGATGAGACAAAGATCCCCGGCATCTCGGAGATGCCGGGGATCTGAGAGGGTCTGCAATAAAACGTGTAGATCGAACCGGAGTGCCTATCTGCTACAGTTTACAAGTCTCGATGCGAGAGAAAAGACTAAATAACACCCACCACCCAACCCAAAAAGGGATAGTGAGAAACATCAACGCCGGGAAATTTCCTTGGGGACAGGAAAGAGAAGGATTGAGATCTGTATTAGACACCCATTTGCCATCTTTTAGCCAGCCTACGCGATCTCCAAACTTCTCCCAAATTTTGCTACCGGGATATTTGCCGTCCAGTTTAGCACCACATTCGCCATAGATCTGCTTTTGTACGCTAAAACCAAAGCGACCGTTGCTATGGGTTGCCCAGAGGCAATCGACCGTTTGCAAATCTTTGCATGGGAAATTTAGCAATTCTTTCTCACGAATCCAGTCGCCCTTTTCCCGTCCCACGGCTTCTAGCATTCGCAAGTAGGTTTCCTGATCGGCATCTTTCCATTTGCCTGCTTTCAGCAAATCGCGCAGTTTATCCTTTTTTCCAATATAGAGATTATCCTCCACTTCGACGGATGATGAAGATATTCTGAGGCTCTGTATGAGGGAGAAGAGAACAACCAACCACTGAACACCACCACCAACCACCCCCACAAAAAAACCTTCGTGACCTCCAGCAGGGAAAAATCCTTGAGGGTAAAAAATCGAAGAATTGAGGTCGGGGTCGTAACACCAATTGCCATCCTTCTTTCGCCAACCTACGCGATCGCAAAACTTTCCCCAGATTTCGTTACCGGGATATTTTCCGTCCAGTTTAGCACCACACTCGACATAGATCTGCTTTTGTACACTAAAGCCAAAGCGACCGTTGCTATGAGTCACCCAGAGGCGATCGATCGTCTGCAAATCTTTGCAGGGGAAGTTTAATAGGTCTTCGCGTTCAACCTTCCACCAAGCTTCTTTACCCATGATTTTGAGCATCTGGGTTGCAGTTTCTTGATCAGCTTCTTTCCAGTTACCTGCTTTCAGCAAATCGTGCAGTTTGCGATAATCGATCCCTTTTGCCGATACTAATGGGATGTCAGCGATCAGCGGTAGAGACGCGGCATTCGGTTTAGATTCTTGGGAATCGGGCGATAGGCTTTCTGCCGAATCCTGCGCCCGTACAGGCGATCGCGTTTGATCCGAATCCTGCCCTGATCCTAGATCATCTACCAATTCCGGGAACGGTAGGGGCGCGGCATTCGGTTTAGAGTCTTGGGTGGTAGATAAAGGACTTTCTGCCGAATGCTGCGCCCGTACAGATGCAGGATCAGTTGCCGAAGATTGCGCCCGTACAGCGTTTAGCCGTTCCATGATTGGCGCAATATCTTCGTCCCGCAATTTCAAGATCCGTTGAAAATAGTACAGATCATCCAGGCTGCTATCGCTGAGTTGGGGGTCATATTCCAAGGTTTCGTTAACGGTTTGCTCAAATTCGGCTAACTTTGCCCAAAACGCCTGATAGGGCTGCAAAATCTCCTGGGTAATCTGCTCTGCCTCTGGAGCCGACAACCCTAACTCGTGTCCACGAAACTTAAAGGCTCGCTGATCAATCGGCGAAAATTTGCCCCGTTTCAACTTGGCGCGGGCATCCAATTCTTTACGAAACACCAACTTCGGATCGCCCTGGGGCGCACGGGCAAGCAAAATTTTGTAGCCTTCCCGTACCGCATAAATTTCGGGCTTCATACTGGGGGAGGCTTCCTGCACTTTTTCTTTGGCGTATTCGTGCAACTCATCAACGCTGATGTGCCCGTCTTCGTTGCGATCTGCCGCACCTGTTTCCAACCCCTGCACCAAATAGCGAGTGTAGATGCCGCTACCTTCAGCTTCATAAGATACCTGGGTGGCGGTAGACGAGGTCAAGACAGCTCTGCCTTCGCTGCCCAGCTGGGCTTTAACATCGATCGCTTCGTCTACCGATTTTGCCGTCATATCATTGGCAAACGCGCCACTAAAGCAACAATCTAAAATCAACACTTGCCGTTTCGAGCGACTCTGGCTCATGTAGCGGTGCAGGGTGCTGGCAGAGACGGCGGTGCTGGTGCGAATACCTCCTTGCGAATTCTTGGTAGTAATGCAAGTGGCAAAGTAAAGGGTGCTATCGTCCTCCTTGACGCCATGCCCGGAGAAATACAGCAAAATTAAGTCGTCGCGACTACGGTTGTCGCTAAACAACGTTTCGATCGCCATTTGCATTTGCGTCGGGTCAGGATTAGGCAATAGGTTAACGGCATCAAACCCGCCAATCTGCGGATGGGTTAACACCCGTTGCATCGCCTGGATGTCGGTTTGCGTTCCCGGCAGTCGCGGCAATCCGTCACCATAGTCACTCACACCAATCAGCAGCGCAACTTTCGCCATTCACCGTCGCTAATCTCGCTTTTTACCACTCTAACCGTCAGACGCGAAATTTTCTGGACAGGCGCGAAACATCAACGTTCCAGATCCGCTTTTTTCAGCAGATCTTTTCTGTAGGTTGGGTTGAACAACGTGAAACCCAACAATAGTAAGCTTTTGTTGGGTTACGCTGACGCTAACCCAACCTACGCCAGAATAATAGTTTTAGGTGTTTTGTCAGTCAATCAACAGCAACACCCCAGATCCACCTTTAAATAAGAATTGAGAGCCGCGCCAAGCACAGCTCTCAATAAAATGTCCTAACCAATTGTGATCAGAGCTAAATTAGCTCTCTGCACGATGAATCAGCAAATTCTTACAAAAAAATTCACCGATTTATCGTGTGCCAACTTGCCACAATGCTAGTTGGAAGCCGTTTGGGTTGCGCCCAAAATTTCTAAACTGACGGGTGCAACACCAGCACTAACCAGCCCGATGGTTCGAGCTGCCCCAGCCGAAAGGTCGATTAACCGACCTCTAACATGGGGACCCCGGTCATTAATCCGGACGACAACCGATTGACCTGTATTCAAATTAGTCACCCGTACTTGGGTGCCAAACGGGAGGGTGCGATGGGCAGCCGTCAGCGCATTTTGGTTGAACACTTCACCACTGGCACTACGTCGTCCATCAAACCCAGGACCATACCAGGATGCTACCCCGGTGAACTGGAGTTGTACGGGCCCTAGAGAGAGTTGAGTTGGCTCAGGCTGCGGTCTACCCTGAATATCGTTAAGCGGTGATGCACCCCCTAACAAGCGCCGCAGACGATTGGTTGCTTGTAAGGCATCTTCTGCCTCGTCGCCCGTTGAGTCGGGCAAAATAGTTTGCGGATCAAATTCGACTAGTTCTTCGTCGTTAACTGCAATTTGGTATCGTCCGCGTTCTGCATTCCATCGTGCGATGACAGCGTCTGCATCGACACGGTTTTGATAAAGCTGGTTGATTCTAGCGGCGATCGCCGATGCACGCCAGACAGGGTTCGAAGCATCTTCATCAGGTGTCACATTAGCTGCTTCGGGAGAAGACCCTGGAGGAGGAGTTTGAGCTGAGGTGTTCTGAAGGCTACCGACTTTCACTTCAGAAGGTTCTGGAGAGGCACTGGCAGTTTCGGTTGTGGTTAGAGATTCAGCGGTCGTTTCAGTGGAACCGAGAAACGTCAGTACGGGAATGTCATTGACATAGAGAGTGGCAGCCTGTCTGCCATTCATTGGGTGAGGCAGGATAACCGCGATCGCGGCGGCATCCGGGGTAATTTCCTCGTCTTGAGATTGATATTCACCAACCTTTGAAACCTCATCGAGCTGAAGCTCTAACGGGTCAGGGGTGGGCAATGCAGACGCGATTTGATCTTGCTTTTCCTGAGCAGGAACAGCAGGGATTGAGTTTTCGTCTTCTACACCAGGTTGGCTAGCATAACCTGCGGTTGCCGCACCTAATGTCGAAGTCACTAAAGCAGCGATTGTTAAACTGCTCCAAAATCGTTGATTCATATAACCTAACGTGAAGGACAGTGGGAGACGACGTTAGACCTCTTGCAAAGCGAACGGTGCTTTGTAGAAGGTCAACTCGACTGAGCGAACCCCGCAAGAGCTTCAAAGAATTTTGCGCAGTGTTACGCAAAATTTACATTTCCGCCCGTTTTTCTAACTCGTACTCGTTACGTATTCACTTTTGGTTTTGGACTGCAACAGATTAGCACGATTTTTTCGTCCGGGGGATCAGGAATACAGAGATTAGGTGTATAACTTCATACAACCTTCACAATCGGTTTTTAGGCAAAAATCTTTCCTGGCAAAGATTTAACCTGTTTTTGCGCCTCAAAACAACTTCATGGAAACTTCATGGAAATCATAGATTTCCTTAAGATTTGATCTACCTGGATTCATGTACTTTTGTTGCGAATTCCTAAAAACCCTTAACAAAATGAATCTGTATTCTGCGTAGTTTGTCTACTCCCAAAAGATGGTTTCAGGGTCAGCCCTGAGGGTGATATTTCAAAAAAGTGCTAAGGATCGTGGATTAAATAAGATCGAATATTGAATCGTTTGGAGGGGCGAACGGCCGTTCGCCCGTACAACAAATCATCGGAGTTATTTAATTCCCATTCCTAAGGAGATTTCTGCTTAAGAAAATATCTGAATTCCCGCGTTTCGACGTCGCTCAACGCTCGGAGTTGGTGGCTGAGCGAAGCCGAAGCCCAGATCAAAGGGTAGATTTATTCTTAGAAATCACCTAAAGACCAGGATTTTATATCGCACTTCGTGTGTGGATAGATTCCCACAACGAGTTACCCTGCCTAACTGTCCCAGAGTCGGCGTCGGGGTGGCGCACTCAGGCGGGTATGGGCATCGCGCAATAAAGTTGGAATATCCAACTGCTCTGGACAGCGGGGCAGACAGTCACCACAATCGGTACAGCGATCGCCTCGACGACCGGGAAACCAATGACCGGCATTTTCGAACATGGCATAGCGATATTTGCCATAGGCGGTCATGTCATGGGCGATCGCTAAATTGCGCAATCGTAACACTTCGGGGATGTTAATGGTTTCCGGGCAGGGCAGACAGGCATAGCATTGGCGACAGCGATCGCTGCCTAACGCAGTTGCCTGATCGTGATCTAATCGTTGGATGGCGTCTAATTCTGAAGCGGTCAGTGGCTCATCGCCATCGGCAAGGGTCAGTAACGGGTCGAGTTCACTGGGTTGAGCGGGGCCCATACTCAGCGTCGTGATGCGGCGATCGCTCAATAGAAACCGATAGTTTAATGCCAACGGCGAAACAGGATAACACTGATCTACCAGCGTTTGTGATGGAGTGTAGAGCAATCCGGCTTTGTCGGCAGGGGAAATGATGAAAATTCCCATGTCTTTTTGGGCTGCCAGTTCCAGTGCTGCCGCATGGCGTTGAAAAAATAGATTGTAGTGGAGGTTCACGAAGGCAAACTGATCGGTGGCGATCGCTCGCAAAATAACCTCTAACGGAGCATGGGTCGAAAACCCAACCTGACGCACCCGCCCATCGGCAACCGCTTGCCACACTGCTTTCATACAACCCCTGGGTGATTCGATCCAGTCCAGATGCTCCCAGGTATTCAGCCCATGAATCGCCAAGCAATCGAGATAATCAATTCCCAATGTGGTCAGGGACGCCTCAATCCCTCGTTCCATACTTTCTGGATCCGCAGTCGGCGTTAGCTTGCTGGTGATATAGAGCTGCTCACGGGGCAACGCTAACCCACCTTGTAATGCCATACCCAGATAGTGTTCGCTACTGCCGTACCCTCTAGCTGTTTCCAGATGGTTGATGCCTAACGCGATCGCTCGTTCGATGGTTTGGTAAGCCACCTCTGGGGATGCTAAGCACCGCATGGTTCCCAGTGAAAAGACGGAAAGCGGGAGATGCGTCTTGCCAAACCGACGATATCTCATGGAGGGGTTCAGGGTTAGGAATTAGGGATTAACGAATCAATAATGCAATGATGGTTCCTGTTCATAAGACAAAAACCATTACCGAGTCAGTACGCCAAACTAAAAGTTTTGGAGGGGGTTGGGGGTGTTACCCCCAACCCCCATGTTGCAAAATTTAGGATCGTGGATTATAGCGCTGTGCAGGTTGATTCAGTACGGTGTTGTGGGGCGCGGAGCGCCCCACAACACCGTTTCTGTACTTAACGAACTTGCATACTGCTATAAATAAAATCGACTATGGAATCGTTTGGAGGGGCGAACGACCGTTTGCCCGTACAACCCATCACCGAAGTTATTTAATTCCCACTCTTTAGGATCGTGAATTTAATAAAACCCGATTTTTTTTTGAGAGAGCGACGGCAGAGCCGTCGCTCTCTCAAAAAGAATTACAGGTTAATTAATCTGTGATCCTTAGTGTTTGCATGATTAGATAGAGCCTTAGATAAAAAATTCAACGTGGGGTTTGGGCGGAATGAACTGGCGTCGTTCTAATTCTGCCAGCACTTTTTCAATACTTTGTTCCGGGGTCTCCTCATGGGTATGACAAACCAGATCGGGGTTCTGAGGCGCTTCATAGGGATCATCAATTCCCGTAAAGGCAATAATTTCACCCGCTCTTGCCATGGCATATAAGCCTTTCGGATCTCTGCTTTCGCACACGTCTAAAGGAGCATTGACATACACTTCCACAAAATCATCTGACATTTTGCGAATCTCGTCGCGGGCAGATTGATAAGGACTCACAGCTGCCACGATCGCAATCACATCATTTCGGCACAGTAAGTTGGCGACAAAACCCAGCCGACGAATATTTGTTTCTCGATCGTCTCGACTGTACCCCAAGCCTCTCGACAGACTGTTGCGAATCACATCGCCATCCAATACTTCAACTAAACAGCTACGCTCGTGGACGGCTTTCTCGACTCCTTTCGCGATCGTGGTTTTTCCAGACCCGCAGAGTCCTGTGAGCCACACGATTGCACCTTTCCGTTGTATCGGTTTTGCTTCCATAAGTTTAAGTTGGGGATGGGAATATAGCGCTGCGCGCCGGGGTAGATTACGGGTTTTGAGTGAGAGCCGCACTCCGCATGGCTCTCACTCAAAAACTTATACTTCACGCAATTGAACATTGCTATAAGGAAGAAGAGACTTGAGAGATAAGAGAAGCAGGATACAAACTCTAGAGCCGCTGCACGAGTATCTGATACAGAACGACTTGACCCTTGTCCTTTATTGTCTCTCTTCTACTCCTTCTTCCGTAAGCGTACCTTGACTTTGCTGCCAGGATTGTATCTGGAGTTGAGCTGCCGCATAGGCTTCGGTGCGGGGTGGAATACTAGCGGCGATCGCGATCGCACTTTGGAGATCTTGAGAGGCTTGCCGCTGGGCAATCTCTAACATTTGCTGACTCCAGAGATTGATCATCCGGTCAGCTTCAGCCCGAGCAGGGCTGCTACGCGGAATTTGGCTTGCCGTCTGAATGGCACTGAGTAAGTTAGACGGCGTTGCCACGGTCGCCAGATCATAGGCAGATTGGAGGCGACTTTGCCCTTCTGTACGGGCACGCCAGGTACGAATTTCTGACTGCGCATCCTCATACAACGCCCGCCCCGATTGAATTTGTTCAGCCGTAGCGATCGCCGCCGGTAAGTTGCCTGCATTTGCCAACCGTCTCGCTTCATCCAGATACGGTTGATCTTGAATGTGCTGAATCCGACTCGTCCACTCTCGAATCTGTTGTTGGGCTTCGCTGTAGAGGGCACGCCCTTCGCGGATGCGGCTGGCTTGGTTGATCGCCGCTTGCAGTGCAGAGACGTTCCCTCCCTGAGCCAGAGCTTTGGCTTCATCGAGATAGGGCTGATCTTCAGACGTTTGCAGTTGCCGACTCCACTGATTGATCAAGTCTTGGGCTTCATCATAACGAGGGTTACCGGCAGACACCGACTGAGCTTCTGCGATCGCGGCTGATAAATTTTCGATGCCGCCATTGGCAGCAATCTGTTGCGCTAGCTCAATATGATTCACCCCCTGAATTTCGAGTTGCCAGCGACGAATCAACTCTTGGGCACGGTCATACAGTGGGCGATCGCTGCTGACCCGTTGTGCCTGAACGATAGCAGCTTCTAAATCAGCAACAGTACCATCCCATGCCTGGGCTTCTGCGATCGCCAGATTGATGAAGTCTTGCACATCCTTTTCCAGCTGAGCCTGTTCGGGAATCTGACGGGCAATGGCGATCGCTCGTTCCGAGTCGCCTGCCTCCAGCGTTGCTTCCGCCAGATCAAACATTTGCTTGCCAAACTCACCAATCAACCGTTGGGCAGCGGCATAGGCAGGACTTTTGGGACTGATTTCTCCAGCCATCTTGATGGCTTCTAATAAATTACTTAATCCGCCCCGACGCGCCAAACGGTTGGCATTTGCCAACTTATTGCCGTCTTCACGGGAAGCCGTAATCAGGTCGGTCAGCTCTTGATATTTTATGGTTGCCCAGTAGGTGTTGCCCACCGACAATAAGCGAGTTGAAATTGAAAAAGCAGATTGCAAATCCTCATCGAGCATGGCTTGCTCGGCGTCTTGATAGATTTTTTCAGCATCTGCCCAGATCGATCGCCAGCGTTTGATGCGGTCGGCAATTTGTTGATGCGCCGTGGTATCAGCCGGAATTTTTTGAGCAACCGCGATCGCGTCGTCTAAATCTCCTGCCTGAAATTTTTCTTCTGCGAGTTCTAAAATTGCCAACGCCCACTTCTCAATATTGCTGTTGATTTCGGGGCGCAGGGGATGATCGGCTGGCAAACTATCCACCAGAGCGATCGCCGTTAGCAAATCATTCACTGTTTGTTTATTGGCAGCCAGCTCGGCACAATAGAGCCGCAAAGACGCAGACGCAGTTGGCCAAAAGATTTTTGGGCAATTTGGCAGGGCTGGAAGTTTGAGCAACAACGCCAGCGCAAAAACCCCAGTGCCACTAAAAACAAGAACGGCTAAAATCGACCAAAACTGCCAACTGGACGGCAATCGGAACTTGGGTAATCGACGAGATTTAGGTGGTTTAGGTGGTTTGGGAGATTTAAGCGGAGTCGGTTGAACCGGAGCATCCACTTTCGTCCTGCGGACAGAGGGGTTTGCCGGAGGAATGTGTCGGGTTCGGGGCGGGGGTGGAGACGGAACCGTGCGAGCGGTCTTAGAAGCTTGAGCGGACTGAGTGGCTTGAGCGGCTTGAGGGTGATACGTAGCAGGAGCGGGCTGAGGTATCGGCTCGCCGATCGGCGGTAAAGAGGGAGAAACGGTTTGTGGAGCAGGATTACGAGCGATCGCCGGACGATAGGGTGCCACAGGCGGATTGCTCCCCATCTGACGTTGACGAGGCACTATTACTTTGGGATTGCCCGGACGTTTCTCGTAATGCCCAGATTGAGCGGATTTGGGCTGATGGTTTTTAGATTCTCCATCGTTCGTCATACTTCACTCTCCCACCGACGCTCCGAATAACTTGAAACCATTGCCAGGTCTACAAGAGAGCGGAATTCCCGGAAATGTCTAGTTGTCATCCTACTCTCGAATCTATCAAAACGCTATATTCATTTAGCAAGAGAGTAAAGAAGCAATTCTTAACTTCATCCCCTACCAGGGCTACAACGCAGGATGCACCGCAATTCCATCCCCTTCCTTTGCGGAAACAGCAAGCAGGGTCGAGAAGTTATACGCTTAGGATTGTCATTCAACAGAATCATGTCTATTCAACAGAAACGCCAATTTGCCGACGAATATTCTCGACCAACTCAAACTCGTCATCTTATACGGGCTGGTTTGTATACCTTGTGTTTAGGACTATTGGCAGCCGGTGCGATCGCCTGTGAACCGCAGTCTTCAGACACGGCGACGCCTGACCCCAACCAGGCAACAAGCAGCCCCACCCCTGGAGAGTCCATCCCCGGCGATCGCCCCACAACGGCAGAGTCACCAGCGGGAGCCAACCAGCAAGTCTACGAAAATCAACCGTTTGGCTTCCAGTTCAACTATCCCCAAGATTTCGTCGTCGTCGATCAAGCCGAGGCTTCAGATGGGTCTGACGGACGACCCCTGGCGGCTATCCAGATATGGAGTGAGGCAGATCATCAGGCTATTCAAGCAGGGGATTATGAAGGTGGCACAGAATATCCGCCCAATGCCAGCATTACGATCAACCCCAATCCCGAAGGCAAATCAGTCAGCGATTGGATTGCCGGGAATGAATGGTTTGTCCAGCCCGACAACTATGAACCGATGGATGTTGCAGGGCAACGGGCGATCGCCTTTCACTCGACGGGGTTGTATGAAATGGATCATGTGGCGTTCCCCAGTCCAGAGGGTGACCGTATCATTTTAATTACCGTAGGGCGTGAAGCCGGGGATATGTACGCTGCTGCCTATGATCAGGTAATCAACAGCTTCCAATTTAAGTAACGAGGGTTGCAAACCCTAAATTTTGCATTCAGTTCTGTAGGGTCACAGATTACCTTAGGATCGTGGATCAAATAAGATCGAATATTGGATCGTTTGTAGGGGCGAACGGCCGTTCGCCCCTACAACGAATCATCGGAGTTATTTAATTCCCATTCCTTAGGATCACAATATTGAATAAGACCCGGAAGTTTATTTTTGTCAGCGCGGCTCCGCCGCGCTGACAAAAATAAATCTTCGGTTTTATTAAATCCACGATCCTTAGCTGTCAGTTTATTTTGAGCGGGCGACGGCTCTGCCGTCGCCCACTCATGATCTTTAATGCTGAGGATGAAATTTGGGATAGAGCATGGCGCGAACTGGGATTCCTTGCTGTAAATGCTGTCGGATCAGAGTTGGAACTTCGTCAGGGTGAACAGTTCCATACCAAACCTGATCCGGCAACACCAGCACCATGGGTCCGTTGCCGCATTCGCCTAAACAACTGCTGCCAATCACAGTCACATCAGGCAGAGCATTGGCTTGAAATGCCGCTAAGACAGCATCAGAGTGTTGCTTTCGACAAGTTTTATTCTGACAAACGAGGACGGTTCGGGCAGACCTTGCTATCACACCGTACTTGCTCCTTGACCGATAGACGCTACGGACTCACGAGATAGGGCGATGAGATCGGTTCTGCGGCACCTGCATTGACCAACGCTTGATAGACCAACGCAGCTACTTCAGCGCGGGTAGCATTTTGAGCAGGATTGAGCTGTCTAACATTGGGGTAATTCACCACAATATTATTTTGGGTCGCAGCAGCAATGCCACTGACTGCCCAACTGGGAATTTGATTGGCATCTTGATACCGATTGAGAATCGACGGATTGTCAGCGGCTAACTTAAGCCCACTCGCCAACGACACCAGCACCTGAAGGCGCGGAATATTGTCATTCGGACGAAAACTGCCGCCCGGATAGCCGCTCATGAACCCGCCCTGGTATGCTGCCGCGATCGCCTGAAATCCCCAAAAATTATTGGCAACATCGGTGAAATAGATCGGCGATCGCTCGGCTGAAGGGGCAAATGCTTTTTCGATAATGGCAGCAAATTGAACACGGGTGACGGGATCATTCGGGCGATACGACCCATCGGGAAAGCCACCAATGACATCCATCTCTGCCAGAGCTTCAATATAGCCCTGCGCCCAGTTGCCCTGCACATCCGAAAATCGAGAAGGATTTTGATCCGCCGCAACAAACTCAATTAACCCAGAGGTGCGATCGGGGTTTAGCTCATTGCCCACGGCTACCAACGTATTGCTGCGAGTAGCATTGTAAAGGTCATAGCGATAGTTATCGCGAATCACATTGCCACCCGGATCGCCCGTGGTTCCCAAGTCGGGACGGGCATCGGCGATCGCCACCAAACCATCCCGTGTATTATTTTGAATCTGATTATTACGCAACACCGGACGCGCCGAATTAGACACAACGATGCCATCAACATTGGCAATCACCTGGTTATTCAGCAAAATGGGGGCAGACGTATCGCCGATCGCAATCCCAAAGCCCGTATCTTGCAAAATATTGCCCCGAATCGTTCCGCGTGCGGCGCGAGCAACAGAAATACCGTTGCCGTCATTATTGACAAACACATTATCGGCAATGGTCGGGTCAGCCGTACCTGTTACAAACACCCCATCGCGCAAGCTATTTGAAAAAGTATTATTTGCAATGCGAGGGTTTGTCGATTCCACCCAAATCCCCGTCCCACGAGTATTGGGGTTCGTCACCGTTACCCCACTAACCTCACTATTGTCGAGCGGACGAATCGTCACACTTTGACGAGCAAACGTCGGACTGATAAAGGTACCACCGCCAATGATGGCAACCGTTTGACCTTGATTAGAGCGATCGCCCCGCAATAGCACGCCCGATGGGATCACCAGCGGAAACTGCTCTCCCGATGCCTGAGTATAACTACCGGGTGCAAGCTGAATAACCGTATTCGCCGGAGCTTGCTGAAGGGCATAGGTAATCGTTCTCAAAGGTGCGGCATCAGAACTACCACGCCCCAGCACGTCTTGACCCAAAGCCGGATTTACATACAGCACCCTGGCACTGACTGGCGTTTGGGCAAGGTTTTGGGCAATTTCTTGGGCAGTATGCGACCGTTCGTGACTGGCAACAGAACGGTGAATGACCTGTGCCCATGCCGGATCGGTTGCTAAACCTGCTCCCATTGTCAGAGTTGTAGCCAACAGCCAGCGCCAGATAAAGGATGGTTTTGAACCCTGAACGGCTTGAGCGATCGCCGATAGATCTTGTCGATCTTGTAATTGTTGTTTACGCATGAATACCAGCCAACTGTATACCGAAGCTGCCATTGAGATACGGGTGATGAAGCAAAACGTATTCACTCGCCTAGCTGTCATACCCAACCCCTACCGGGTAGCCATCGAAAAATGAATTGTAGAGACGGAGCCACCCTAAAAATTCTACTTCCCTCCGTACAATTTTGACCGAAAAGGGTTTTCTCAGATACATATCTACTGAGCTGAATCGATACAACATTGTCGTATTTCGATACGATTTATCTAGCAAAAAGTAGAGTTACCCAACGTACTAAATAGAGGTCGGATCAATCATTTCACCGCTTATTCACCCTGCAATAGTTCAATTGCCAAATTAATAATGATCAGCTAGGGTTGTGGTGTGATTTGAAACACAATCTAGTGTAATTATTTCTTTAGAATTCTAGATATCGAGACATACGTCTGTTTTCCCTGTTTTACAAAAAAGATCGGTGCTCTGAATCAGATTGGTACAGGTCTATCTGACCGCCATCGTCTATTCGATGGTTCCACCTCAGGTCTACGGATTGGGCACGCTCGATTTTTTCGATGAGCAAAACTCCTGAGCTACAAAGTAGCTCCAATTGCAGGCTATTCCTTAGACAGAGGTTTAGAGATTTCGGAATGGTTTGATCGGCATTCAATCAGATCATTTTGAACTAAAACCTTTCAGCTGGATTTTTTACGCCTGTCGGTAGATTGATATGCACTTGATTCTGTAAGAAGCTTGATGAGACTTGAACCTTCCATCTTTGGGCAACGTCACTGAACTACGGCTGCTGACGGCATTCTGTCTTGACTTTCCGCAATAAGGGCGGAGTCTGAAACAGAGAGTTCATCCCGTTCACGCTTTTATAAGGGTCGCAATCTAAAGGTCACAGAGGGGTCAGGAAGGGGTCAGGAAACTGAACCGTTACGTTCAGCAATATCGTGTTGTTACACTGACCAAAAATAGTCTGGAGTTGACGAATTAGCCATCCTCACAATCATTCCGTATAGCTCTGAGTCGCATTCATGGGGATTGGATCGAAATAACGGATGAGGCAACGCATTTCTTGTAAAAACTGAGCGATCGAAGATTAATTTTTCTTAGGAAGTTCCCCTAGAAGTACGACAGTTGTGTTGAATTCACGGGGATATCAGGCAAACAGGAAAAGCCCTTTTTTAACCGTTTTGCAAAAAATACTCTATGATTTGTATCTCTATGGATTAATTAGTTGCCGATTTTGTCTTTATCAAGTAGACTTTTGGGCTAAAGACGATGTTTAAGCTAACTGAATATATCTCCTGTAACCAGATGTGCTTGAAAGAGTATCGGGAAGAAGCACGCTGAAATTTCAATTGATCAGGCGATATCAGAACTTTGGAGAGCTGGCACTCAAGTTTTTTCCATTTTGTAACTATTTCTTTGAAGTTGGTCATTTTAATTAATTGATGAACCCAAGCTCAAAATCAGGACAAACCACCTTTTATGGCACCGCTATTTGAAACATCTAACCCATCATTGATAGCTACTTCGTCTGATTTGGTTACTGACGCGGAGATGGAACCCAATCCGACGGACGACTTTCTCGACACTGATGTTCAAGCTCCTGAGCTAGAAGAGTTTGAGGACTTGGTTGGTGAAGAAGAGGTGTTTGGTAGCGATCAGAGCGATGAACTGATTGAGTCAGAAGTCGTCGGTGTGATTATGGGGCTGGCAACAGGTGAGGAAGACGATGAAGAGTCACCAACGGGCTACTCACCGGGTTATCGCAAGACGATTTCAGACGATGCTGTTGGGGCTTTCTTTAAAGAAATGGCACGGTATCCCCTGCTCAAACCCGACGAAGAAATCGAGCTGTCTCGTCGCGTTAAGTTTTTGGTTGAAATTGAACAATTGCGCGATCGCCTGAAAGAAGAGTTAGGACGCAGCCCTTCCAAAGCAGAAATCGCCGCATCGTTAGATCTGAACGAGCGACAATTAGAACATCGGCTGCACAAAAGCCGTACGGCTAAACGAAAGATGATCCGTTCCAATCTTCGGTTAGTCGTCTCGATCGCCAAACGCTATCTCAATCGGGGTGTGCCGTTCCTGGATTTAATTCAAGAAGGTGCATTAGGGCTAAACCGAGCGACTGAAAAGTTTGACCCCGATAAAGGCTACAAATTTTCTACCTATGCGTATTGGTGGATTCGTCAAGGCATTACCCGCACCATTGCCAATGATGCTCGCACCATTCGTCTACCCATCCACATTGTTGAAAAGCTGAATAAGCTGAAAAAAGCCCATCGGGAATTGCGCAAGGAATTAAATCGCAATCCCACCGAAGAAGAACTGGCTGGCATTTTAGACCTGACGCCCGATCAACTGCGCAACCTGCAACAGGTGCGGCGGCGTTCTCTGTCGCTCAACCACCGAGTCGGCAAAGGTGAAGATACTGAGTTGATGGAGTTGTTAGAAGATAACAGCACGCGATCGCCCGAAGCGCAAATGAGCGAAACTATGATGCGCCAGGAAATTTATGCCGTGTTGGGGGATGTGCTAACTGAGCGAGAAAAAGATATTATTTCTCTGCGGTATGGACTAACCACCGGAGAACCCCATACCCTAGAAGAAGTGGGTGGGTTATTTAACCTTTCTCGCGAACGAGTCCGTCAAATTCAGACGAAGGCAATGCGGAAATTGCGGCGTCCGCAGGTGGCGGCAAGACTCAAAGGTTGGTTACGATAAGTTTCCAAGTGACTTGGAAAAGGAATCATTTAGCCTGAGCATGACCCAAACTAGCCGTCGCGCCTCTGCTCAATTCAGCATTCGTGCTGCTACACCGGACGATATTCCAACGGTGTTTTCTTTAATCAAAGCCTTAGCCGACTACGAAAAGCTATCGCACTCTGTGAGCGGCACTGAGGCATTGCTGACCCAGCATTTATTCGGCGATCATCCCTTTGCCCAGGTTGTGTTAGCAGAATGTGACGGAGAAGCCGCCGGGTTTGCTCTATTTTTTCCCAACTATTCGACGCTGTCGATGCGTCCGGGGTTGTATTTAGAAGATTTATTTGTCTTGCCCGCCTATCGCGGCTGGGGCATTGGCAAAGCGTTGCTGATTTATCTGGCTGGGTTGGTTAATCAACAGCAGGGCGGTCAAGTGACCTGGTCGGTTTTAGATTGGAATGAACCTGCGATCGCCTTTTATCGCCGCATGGGTGCAGAAATCGCAGAAGACTTTCGCATCTGTCGGGTTGCCGGTAAAGCCCTGACCCAGATGGCAGATCCAACGGTTGCCACCGTTCGTGCTGCCACAATGGACGATCTGGCAACTCTCTATGACCTGGCAAAAGCTAATGCTGATGTTCACCATTACTTGCATCGGTTTACAGGTGAACCAGAGCAACTGGCAAGCGCGTTATTCGGCAAGCATCCCTGCGCCGAAGCCATTGTCGCTGAAGACGACGGCGATATTACAGGCTGTGCCGTCCTCTTCCACAACTATTCGACGTTTTTGACCAAACCGGGCTTATACATTGAGGATTTGTATGTAGTGCCGTCCTATCGCCGTAACGGCATTGGTAAAGCCTTACTCACCTACGCCGCTCACCTTGCCGTCGAAAGAGACTGTGGCAGATTGGAGTGGTTGCTGATGTTAGGCAACGAATCGGCGATCGCCTTTTATGAGCGCCTGGGAGCCGATATTTTACCGGACTGGCGGATGTGTATGGTCATGGGAGATGCGATCGCCCAACTGGCTCAGCAAACCGCTACGCTTGAATAAGATGTTAGAGCCATACCTATGCCCTTAGACCCTGTAGACCATCTGCCCATGGCTTCCTCATCTGCCAAACGCGATGTGATCAACTGTGAAACCCAGCACCCCGTTGATCTCAATAACGTGCGGCTGCTTCACAAAGAAATCCTCAATCTCGAAAAAGCCCAACGCATGGCAGAACTGTTTTCGCTGTTGGGCGATCCCAACCGCCTGCGGATTCTGTCGGCGTTAGCCCTACAAGAACTGTGTGTCTGCGACCTCGCCGCTCTGGTAAAAATGAGTGAATCGGCGGTGTCTCACCAACTGCGGACGATGCGAGCCATGCGTTTGGTGAGCTATCGCAAACAAGGCCGCAATGTTTTTTACTATCTCAACGATCAACATGTGCTGAATTTGTATCGAGAAGTTGCCGAGCACCTGGATGAACCCGACGATAGTTAAGCCGATCCCCGTGTTGCGAACCCTAAATGTTGCAACATGGGGGTGGGGCTGCGCCCCCACGCAGGGGTTCCACCCCTGCACCCCGCCGTAAAACTTTAATTACTTTTAATTTAGATATCCGGCTCTAAAGACGTCGTTGGGGATGGTGTATCGCTCGCGTTGCGAGCGATACACCATCCCCAACAATAAAATACCAACACAATTGGATTATTCTTCGCCGCCTTGGAGCTTCAGCAGTAAAAAACCCAGGCTTAAGCCGACCAGGATTAGGGTAAACGAGAGGATCGCTGCATTGAACATTTCGCCGCCCATTGTGCTGAATTCTCCTTACTACTCAAACGTTTAAGATCCACGAGGGTAAGCCCGCATAAAGTATTTTAAGGCAGTTTGGTGACATATCCCTATGGCAATCGCGATCGCAAACTCAGCAACCACCCAGCCCATGAATGCCCGTCCGATCGAAGAGGCGATCGCTCGTCCTCGTCTGGCGGTCGCCCTTGGTGATCCCTGCGGCATCGGCATGGAAGTCGTTCTCAAAGCTCTGGCAGATCCCACCCTGGCAGAGAACAGTGACATTACCCTGGTCGGGAATCGGGGATTACTCGAACAGACCTATCAGCACTTGCGTCAGCACGCCTCTCAAGCCAATCCACTGGCACTGGCTGATCCCGATAGTCTGTCGGTGTTGGATCTGGATCTGGATGCCCACACGGCGGCGCAATTAACGTTGGGACAGGGTACGGCTGCCAGTGGTGCCGTGAGTTATGAATGGCTAGACACTGCGATCGCACAAACTCTGTCAGGCACGTTTCAAGCTATCGTCACCGCACCCATTGCCAAATCTGCCTGGAAAGCTGCCGGACACCTCTATCCCGGACAAACCGAACTGTTAGCCGAACGGGCAGGCGTAGAGCGGTTTGGCATGTTATTTGTGGCACGATCGCCCCATACTCAGTGGACGTTGCGATCGCTGTTGGCAACCACCCACATTCCCTTGCGTCAGGTGCCCGATGCCCTCAACCCGGCATTGATGACCCTGAAGTTAGAACTGCTGGCAGACTGCTTGCAGCAAGATTTTGGCATTACCCATCCACGGATTGCGATCGCCGGACTCAATCCCCACAGCGGCGAACAAGGACAACTGGGACGAGAAGAACTGGATTGGCTGATCCCCTGGATAGAGCAGATG
Source organism: Calyptranema fuscum S582 (assembly GCF_055793305.1). Classification (NCBI taxonomy): domain Bacteria; kingdom Bacillati; phylum Cyanobacteriota; class Cyanophyceae; order Oculatellales; family Oculatellaceae; genus Calyptranema; species Calyptranema fuscum. Next base: position 65,029 of record NZ_JBSLYH010000026.1, on the reverse strand, counting down.
GGCGATCGCTTACCTCACGTTCATCTGGAGGGTCCCATTCCCCCCGATACGATGTGGGTGAGACCCGGACAAGCCTGGTATGGCACCCCAGCAAATACCCAGAAAGATCCACACGCACACGATGCCTATTTAGCCCTGTATCACGACCAGGGCTTGATCCCCGTCAAACTGATGGCATTTGATCGAGCCGTCAATACCACTATTGGCTTACCCTTCATTCGCACCTCGCCCGATCACGGTACAGCGTTTGATATTGCCGGACAGGCGATCGCCGATGCCACTAGCCTAAAAACCTCAATCCAACTGGCAGCCGAACTCGTCCATCAGCGCCATCGCTATCAACATCACCTCACGTCAGATCAACAAAATGTGAGTATTGCATCCGTACAAACACGGGCTTGAAAGCTCTGAACTCCATCGAATCCCAGAAAATTCAGAGAATAGTCCTGTTTTGCCTATTTGCTAAATTGGATACAGTTCGCAATGAAATCTCATGAAACTTACGGAGAACAACTGGCGATTTAATTAGCTCTGCTCGACGGGATGTAGCGCTCTGTACTTGAGATGACGGTGAAATAGCAGTAAACTCATCCAGCTAATGCGAAAAAAACTGACTAAATCACCAGGTCTAAAATCAGTCAAACCGTTGCTCAAATCTGCTTGAATGAGAGGTAGAGCTATCGAAAATGTCAGGATTTTGTGACTTTTGCAATCTTAATTAATGTCACAAGTCATGAGTTAGCGTGAAAATAGGAAAGATTCAGTATAGAGAACTACAAACGCGCACGCCACAGGATTAAAAGTTAATATATCTTTATACTTAGTTGCAAATTGCAGCATTCAGGCCTTTACATTTTTAGCGAATCGTAATCACAGAGGGTGAGTCATCATGCTTCAGTCTGTTCAGTATTCTATGGACGTTATCCAAGATGAGGCACGTCAGCTAGTTAGCAAAGGCACCATTAGCCGTCATCAACCCATCTATGCTCTGTGCAAATACATTCCGGCGCGGGAATGGGCATATGTCGAATGTGAATTAGAGAAGTGTGACTTCTTATTGAGAGATCGGATTGGCGATCTGATTGGTCACGAAGAGTGGGATAACGATTAACCCTTGGAGAAATGAATCTCTATCCACTCATCGTTAGGGATGGATCGGGTTTGATAGTTCATCCATAGCCGTACCCTACGGAAACTACGTAGCGCCTAAGCATAAAAAAGACCTGTTATTGAAACTGTCCGGAAGCCAGGTTTGCCATCTGAAGAATTGAGCGATCAGTTGCTTCGATGAAAACAGACCGATATGCAAACGACGATACCCGGCAAAGATTTGCACTCTTTAGATACAACGCTGCAATATTTGCTGGAAGATAGTCCTCTTGGAATTCAGTGCGTTTTTAGAGAGGGGCGACTGATTGTTTTGGGTCAGCACAGTGCGGATATCGCGGTTGATTCAAAACAAATGTTGCGGACGCTAGAACGCAAGATCCAGTCATTGCAACTTCAGTTTGCCCAACAGGTACTTCTCTATCTCCGGATATTTGGCGAGAAACACCCATACGCCCACCGTAGATTTGTTATCCAACCACCACCACCGCCACCGAACCCGGTATTATGCCAAGTGCGAGGGCAATCGGGAAATGCCGCCCACTCCATTCCTCAAGATGAGTGGTTGGTGGGAGATGAAGAACTGGATACGCTATTGAGTCAGCTGATACCGTCAGCCAACTTGATTGCGTTAAATCCCTATGTAGACGCTGACACGCCGCTGGATTCAGTTCCCACGGTAGAGACGGCGTCTGGGTCTGATCTTGCCATCCCTCGCGATCCTCATCTCGATCCCTACATCGATCCCCAACGGGATCCCGATATCGATCCCCAGCATGATCCCCACATCGATCCCCAACATTCGTCTGAGGCTGGCGTTGGTCTGGTGCCTTATGGAGCCATTCAAACTCTAGCCCTCTCGGGGCGATCGACTCAAGTCCACTGGATAACAAAACTGCATCGCAAAGCCGTTTGGACGACAGGAACAGCCGTCCTGGGTTTGGCAGGAGGCGCTTACGTGCTGACTCGTCCTTGTAGTTTGGCAACGTGTCCCGAGATCCAAAATGCCCAAACCCTTAGCCAAGAATCGATTGAGACGGTTCAAGCAGCAACAACCAAAGGGGATTTAGAACTGGCCCAGCAGCATCTGACGCAAGCCGTGACGTTGTTGGAAACAATACCCATCTGGTCGAGCCAGGGGCACAACGCCAAGGTCTTGATGCAGACGTATCAGGAGCAGGCGATCGCCCTAGAACACATTATTCATGCAGAAAATCAAGCCGCTGTTGCGGTTGAAAGAATTCAAAGTGCGCCCCATTCTGTAGAAGAATGGCAAGAGATCCAGACACTGTTACAAGAAGCGATCGCCCAACTCGAAGAGATTCAGCCTGAGAGTCAGGTGTATGAGTTTGTCCAAGAGCGATCGCAAACCTATCAAGCCTCTTTAACCGAAGTTGAGTATCAACGGCAGCTAGAACAAAACGCCCAACAAGCATTAGACAACGTCAAACAAACCGTAGAACTGGCGGAAGCACGGCAGAAGATCGCCCAATCGCTAGCCAATTGGCAACTGGTGCGAGCAACCTGGCAGGTGGTGATGATGCGACTGGATGAAATTTCAGACCACACCCTGGCGGCAGAAGCGGCGCAAACTCTCAAAGCCGCGTACCAACCGCAATTAGATGCCGCCAATCAACGGGTTGAGCAAGAACAAACCACCGCAAGAATTTTGCAACAGGCAGACCAGCAAGCCGTGCGGGCAAAAGCTGCCGAACAACGATATGACTGGCAGCAAGCAGTTTCAGGCTGGTCAGCGGCGATCGCCTATGTGCAAACAGTTCCACAAGGCACCTCCCAACGCGTAGCTGTGGAATCGCGCATCACGACTTACAAAACCGCACGCGATGCGGCACAACAACGCCTCGATGCCACCAACCGAGTTGAAGCGGAGTTAGCCAAAGTTTGTACGGGCGAGTTACAAATTTGTACCTTGCTATCGGTGAACAGCAGTATTCGAGTGCAATTAGCAGGGTCGTATGTTGATGCGATCGCCGCTGCCCGAGAGACGGGTAATCGCAATTTGCAAGCCATTGTCGCCGAACATCAACTCAACCTCAGAAAGACGTTAGAAAAGATTGCCGCTGATTTTCAATTACCCGTTGAAGTCTACAACCCAGACAATGTCATGCTCGATCGCCATCTTCCCCGGTAAACCAATGCAACTTGCAATAGCGCATTACGTGCGGTTAGATCCAGATTATTTTTTGAACGCCATGCTCTGCATGGCGTTCAAAAAATAATCTAGACTCCACGCGATCGCAGATCACAATATCCTCGTCAGCAAGGTTTCTGCCAAAACAGCGAGAATGGTAACACACTAAACATTGCTAATTTGGTTCATGAGATTGAGTGTGAGTGCCGCGCAGAGCGCGGCACTCACACTCAATTCCATCGCTGGATTAAGCAACGCCAAACACTAGACGCGGCTGGGGGAATTTGATCCATTGGCAAACCAACACTTGCAAAACGGTTGGCGCAAGCCCAACCCCGCATCAACCACTCGCTCAACCACACCGCACTCTGAGCAACCCTTGCAGCGACTGATGCAATATGGGCGATCGCATCGCAGCCAAATACAACAGGCGATCGCCTGTTCGATTCTGAATAAAATTTTTGATCTGGCTCCACCGGCTTTGATTGGTGCTGCCGTGGATGTGGTGGTGCAACAACAAAATTCATTAATTGCTCAGTTTGGCATCCAGGATGTGCGATCGCAATTGATTGTCCTCACCGTCCTCAGCTTCATCATCTGGGGTTTAGAGTCGTTGTTTCAATATGCGTACGATCGCCTCTGGCGCAACCTGGCACAGACCATTCAACATGAGCTGCGATTGGATGCTTACGCACATCTGCAAGAACTAGAGCTAGAGTACTTTGAATCACGCAGCACAGGCGGCTTGATGTCGATTTTGAACGATGACATTAACCAACTTGAGCGCTTTCTAGACTATGGTGCCAATGAAGTCATCCAGGTAGGTGTGACGGTGATTGTCATTGGGGGTGCGTTCTTTATCCTGGCACCCGGTGTAGCGTGGATGGCAATGCTGCCCATGCCTTTTATTCTCTGGGGTTCAATTGCGTTTCAAAAACTGCTTGCCCCCCGGTATGCCGATGTGCGAGAACGGGTCAGCCTGCTCAACAGTCGTCTTTCCAACAATCTCAGCGGCATTATGACGATCAAAAGCTTCACCACAGAAGCCTATGAAGTCCAACGCCTGACAAACGAAAGTGAAGCCTACCGCCAGAGCAACCGACGCGCGATCGCCTTAAGTGCCGCCTTTGTTCCGTTAATTCGCATTATTATCCTGATTGGCTTCTCTGCCACTCTGTTGTTTGGTGGGTTAGAAGTGGTGGATGGTGCGCTTTCGGTGGGCACCTATAGCGTCTTGGTTTTTCTGACCCAACGCTTGCTCTGGCCGCTGACACGCCTGGGTGAAACGTTGGATCAATATCAACGGGCAATGGCGTCAACCACCCGTGTGATGAATCTACTGGATACCCCGATCGCCATTCATTCCGGGCATCTGGCATTGAATAGACGTCAGGGAACAGCGCTTGAAAGCAAAGAGGAGATGGCTCACGCCTCTCACCATGCCATTCCCGGTGAAATAGTGATCACTGATATTACCTTTGCCTATCGCGATCGCCCCCCTGTGATCCACAATTTATCTCTCCACATTCCAGCCGGAAAGACAACGGCGATCGTCGGTTCGACAGGGTCGGGCAAAAGTACGTTGGTGAAGCTATTACTGCGGCTGTATGAAATTGAATCGGGCAGCATTACACTTGATGGCATTGAACTGCGCGATTTGAAATTACCCGAGCTGCGACGTGCCATCGGTTTGGTCAGCCAGGACGTGTTTTTATTTCATGGCACCGTTTGGGACAACATCACCTATGGCAGCCCTGATGTGACACAGGCGGACGTCATAGAAGCGGCGAAAGTCGCAGAAGCTCAAGAGTTTATTGATCAATTACCCTGGGGATATGACACGATCGTGGGCGAACGGGGACAAAAATTATCGGGCGGACAACGGCAACGGCTGGCGATCGCCCGTGCCGTCTTGAAAAACCCACCCATCCTGATTTTGGATGAAGCCACGTCAGCAGTCGATAATGAAACCGAAGCTGCCATTCAGCGATCGCTGGAGCGCATTACCCAAAATCGAACCACCATTGCGATCGCCCATCGCCTTTCAACCATTCGTAATGCGGACTGCATTTACGTCATGGAAAACGGCACGTTGATCGAACAAGGACGACACGAAGACTTGTTAGACCGTCAGGGTATCTATACCAATCTATGGCGCGTGCAAATGGGATTGAGATAGTCATTGCTGGGCGCATAGAACCCGCACAGCATATAGTGTGGCGCGGCGAAGCTGCACCATACCCATACCTGATCTAGGATCAGGCTAAATCTAGTTGATTTGTCTACATGACCTGACTTTGTAAAGCGGATGTATAGAAAAATTAAATACCTGCCGACTTAAAATGTAAGACTGTCTTTGACAACTAGTGGTGCAAACACTAAATTTTGCAGCATGGAGGTTGGGGGTTTCACCCCTTCATATCAAAGCCGCGTCAGTCCTATCTATTATTCTTTGTCGTTCTACCGCATCTAAATCTGCCAAAAGGTTCTTATGAGTGCTCCGATCCGTTTTCTAATGTGCTCTCCTCAACACTATGATGTCGATTATGTGATTAACCCCTGGATGGAGGGAAATGTTCACAAATCCTCTCGCGATCGCGCTGTAGACCAATGGCAGAAACTATTTCACGTTCTCAAAGATAGAGCGGTTGTTGACCTGGTGGAGCCTCAAATTGGTGTGCCAGATATGGTTTTCACTGCCAATGCAGGCTTGGTTTTAGGCGATCAAGTCGTTCTCAGCCGCTTCTACCACAAAGAGCGTCAGGGAGAAGAACCCTTCTTTAAAGAATGGTTTTTGTCGCAGGGCTATACAGTGCATGAGCTACCCAAAGACTTACCATTTGAAGGGGCGGGCGATGCGCTGCTCGATCGGGAAGGACGCTGGTTATGGGCAGGCTACGGCTTCCGCTCTGAACTCGACTCCCATCCCTTGTTAGCCAAGTGGCTAGATATTGAGGTGCTGTCTTTGCGCCTGATGGATGAACGGTTCTACCATCTCGATACCTGCTTCTGTCCGCTAGGCGGCGGCTATTTACTCTACTATCCACCTGCCTTTGATGCCTACTCTAACCGTCTGATCGAAATGCGCGTTCCTGCAAATAAGCGGATTGCCATTGATGAATCGGATGCCGTTAATTTTGCCTGCAATGCTGTCAATATTGATCGAATTGTGGTGGTCAATCAGGTCAGCAGTAGCCTCAGGGCACGTTTAGAAGACGTTGGCTTTGAGGTGATTGAAACCCCCTTGACCGAATTTATGAAGGCAGGGGGTGCTGCTAAATGTCTGACGCTGCGTGTCACAGAGCCATTAGAACCGACTCACCATGCGGTTGCTGCCGTAGAAAGCCGCACCATTCAACTTCAGGGGCATTTGCTCGACTCCGGGCTGATCAACCGGGCACTCGATTTGATTGTGGAAGGGGGCGGTAGCTTCCAGGTGCTCAATTTCAGCCTGGGAGAACAACGGCAAAGTACGTCTTCAGCAGAAGTGAAGGTACTGGCTCCTTCCCATGACGTGATGGAAACCATCATGATGCAACTGATTGATATGGGAGCTGTGCCCAGACCTCAAGAAGTGTGCGACAACCCTCTAGAAGTGGTGTTGCAAGATGGCGTGGCACCGGATGACTTCTACGTGACAACGATTTATCCGACAGAGGTGCGGGTTAACTGTCAGTGGATCAAGGTCAACAATCAGCGCATGGATGGCGCGATCGTCGTCTCTGATTCACCCGAGGGTGCGGTTGCAGAATGTAAACTATTGCGCGATCTCAAACAGGGCGATCGCGTCATTGTTGGGGTAGAAGGGATTCGCACCATTCGCAAGACCGAATCGCGTGAGCAACGCAATGCCCAAGAATTTAGCTTCATGGGTTCTGGCGTTTCCAGTGAACGGCGTGTGGAATTAGTAGTCGAGCAAATTGCCTGGGAACTTCGTAAAATCCGCGATCAGGGTGGCAAAGTGGTCGTAGTAGCAGGCCCCGTTGTCATTCACACGGGAGGGGTCGAGCATCTGTCTGGGTTGATCCGAGATGGTTATGTTCAAGCCCTTTTGGGTGGCAATGCGATCGCCGTTCACGATATCGAACAATCGTTAATGGGCACTTCTTTGGGAATGGACATGAAGCGGGGCGTCTCGGTGCGCGGCGGACATCGGCACCATCTCAAAGCCATTAATACCATTCGGCGGTGCGGTAGTATTGCCAATGCCGTCGAGCAAGGCGTTCTTACCAGTGGCGTGTTTTATGAATGCGTCAAGCACGATGTGCCTTTCTCTCTTGCAGGCTCTATCCGGGATGATGGGCCCCTACCCGATACTAAAATGGATCTACTAGAAGCCCAATCCGACTATGCTCGGTTGATTCAAGGAGCCGATCTGATTCTGATGCTCTCTTCCATGCTGCATTCCATCGGCGTCGGCAATATGACGCCAGCGGGTGTCAAGATGGTGTGTGTCGATATTAACCCGGCAGTTGTGACCAAGCTGAGCGATCGCGGTTCTGTAGAATCGGTTGGTGTTGTGACGGATGTGGGGTTATTCCTCAGTCTGCTGGTGCAACAGTTGAATAAATTGACCAGTCGGTATCAAATGGAAAAAGAACTGCAAGTTATTGTTCCGCAGTAGCCGTTCCGCAATAACCGTTTGACAATATCCCGATGAAACTACCTCGCACTCTTCGCAAAAGTCTGATCCTGGGCGGATTGTTCGCACTGATGGCATTTTTGTACATCGGTCTTCAGGGCAGCGCGATCGCTTATTAGAGACTTTCAAGAAATTGTGCGAGAACCCGCGCTCCGCGCGGGTTCTCACACAACCTCCTGATTTAACCATCTCGACGATTGCTATAAATCACGTCGATGATTTATTTCAGGGGCGAACGGTCGTTCGCTCCTGAAAACGATGCCATGGTCAATGTTATTTAATTCACGCTCCTCAGGAAAATGCGATCGCCAACGCAACAGCCATGGATCGGGATGGATGACACTCAGCTTACCCACCAGTGGTCTGTCCATTAAAAATTGACGGTTAAAACGGGTGATGTGCCGCGCGAAACGCGGCACATCACCCGTCAGAAAATACTGGACAAAGCACTAGAGCCTAGAGACTTAAGTCCGATCGCAAAAGGGAGTGTTGCGCAGCAACACTCCCTTTTTTCCTTAACGATTTAACCTGTGGGAGCTACGAACCCCGCTTCAGTGCCGATTCGATCTGAGCAAACTCTTGCTCCAGGCGAAGTTTTAGCTTTTCAGGGACGGGACGATTGGGATACGAACTGTAGTGCCCTGCCAGCGAATTTAGAGCCGTCCGCATCGTCGTGAAAGAACTTAATTTAGTGAGCGATGGGTTACTGCGATAGCGCGATGCAAAATTATTAATCATCTGCCGTGCTTCTGCTTGCGCGGCTGCCTTATCAGGCGAACCATCCGGCAGATTAATGGCAGTTCTCAGGCTACTCACCACGGCTAGAGTATCTTCCCGATAGCTACCAGTAAGTCCGCTGGGTGAGGCAGAGCAACCCATCAAGCCAACGACTAGCATCAAAGTCAGGGCAAGCAGGCGAGACAAAAATCTTTTCATAAAACCTCAGCAGAAAAAGCGGGGATCAAATACTCATTTGCCAATCATAACTTGAAGCGGGTACAGGTTTTGTAGACCGATAGGTAGGGATCACAGGCAAGACAGGTCTACCCCACCCCCAACCCCTGTTTTCGCACTACCCTATAATAAACCTCTCGAAAATTAAGTTTTTTGGATTAGTTTGGGCGGGGGCTTTGCCCCCGCCCAAACTAATCTGCAAGAGGTCTAATCAGTTCTTCCGATTCATCAACAACCCTATGAGACCGCAACGCATTCCCCCTCAGCCCGGACAAGAATCTGTTTGGGACTACCCCCGCCCCCCTCGATTAGAAGACTCGACCAAACATATTCAGATCGTTTTTAACGGCGTTGTTATTGCCGATACTCACCGTGCCAAGCGGGTTTTGGAAACCAGCCATCCGCCCGTGTATTACATTCCCCCGGAAGACCTGAAACCTGACTGTTTCATCCCAACGCCCCGCTCAACCTTTTGCGAATGGAAAGGACAGGCTGCCTATTACACAGTGACCGTTGGCGATCAACGGGCTGAAAATGTTGCCTGGTATTACCCCGACCCAACCCATGCATTTGCTGGCATCAAAGATTACGTGGCAGTTTACCCCAGTCGCATGGAAGCTTGTTATGTCGATGGCGAGTTGGTGCAGGCGCAACCCGGAGACTTTTATGGCGGCTGGATTACCCAGGACATCGTAGGGCCGTTTAAAGGCAGTACAGGCACTTGGGGCTGGTAAAATACGGTTTGCCGATAGATTTACTGTACTTTATGACCTGAATAGAGTACGATGAAGAGATTCATCCAGCAAAACGCGACTCCGATGGAGAGCTAATCTTAGCCAGGAGGCATTGGCGATGATTCAATCTGACAACGCGACCCAACCCAACCCCAACGTCACTAAAATATTGAGTTCGACGCCCCAACGTCCTGCCGACGCAGACGATAATCGTTACGCTCAAACTCGCATCCGTCTTCGGATTCCCAAAGATTATTGCCAGGAACCCGTGATCTCCCATCTCATTTCTGAATATGGAGTGACAGTCAATATTTTGGCAGCCCTATTGGGGGCAGATGCGCGGGCTGATGGCTGGTTTGATTTAGATATCAAGGGACCGATGAAACAGATTCAGAGTGCGCTGATGTATCTCAATGAGCTAGATCTAGAGATTTGGTATGACACCGACGCCCAGACAGACGGTTGGTAATGTCAGAACCCCGATGGTGATGTGTTGAAAAAAAAGGCGCAGAGCGCCTTTTTTTTTCAACACATCACCATCAATGCTTGCGCCCCTATGAAACAGCATGGCTCAAGAGCGGCATCAATCCAGCCGGGTCGGGTTTTGTAGCTATCGTGAGTGTAGCGTCAGGAGTGTGACTGGCTGAAGGACCGATGGGCTTGTTCAAATCATCGGCGCGAATCGAGCGAATCAACAGCCACCCCAGCCAAACGCAGACCGCTAACCCACCCAATGCCAGCAACAACGAAAGCAATTGCCGCAAGCTGTCAGAAGTGCTGGATGTCTCTCGGATCATCGTGTTACTTTTGCGCGTCGCTGTGATCCGAGAGGGGTGGGTTGAGGTGAGGCGAGAGGACGGTGTAGTGGATGTCGAAGGCATCGGTGATGAGTTCAATCGAGATTGCGATGTTACTTGCGGCATCCCCGATTTGATACCCGTGGTGAAGCCTGTGTTAAAACCAGAATTGGGTGGCATCCCACTTTCAACCCGCAATCGTTGTAGCTTTTGACTCACCGCAATGGGACGTTGACCTGTACGGCACCATTGCAACAACGACTGCCCCGTCACGGCACAGAGATTAGACGCCTGGATATCGTAAATCCGCTGGAGCATGGTGCGATCGCTACTGACCAACACCACCAGACTGGCAGGAAAACTTTGAGAAATCGCATAGGCACAACGACCGACCGCCAGCGACACCCTGGCACGCTTGGTCAGCGATTGCCCTGAAGCCGACTTCAAAACAGCATGATGGGCATGGGCTTCACTAATTTTCCAGCCACTGGTGGCATAAAATCGATTAAATTCTCGGGCGATTCGCTCTAGATCGGGGTCTGGAGAGCGATCGAAGAGAAATTTCATCTCTTCATACACCACCTGCGGAATAATACAACTCCCCACCCGACTAAACTCCAACCATTCTCGCGGAGTTGCGGTCGATAGAGCGTTAATATCTAAAACCAAAATCACGGGAGGGAGAGCTGCCATAAATTAACCTCCAATACCAAGACGACCTGCCAAACTGGGGGTCAACGGTAGTAATATTGCCAGCATTAAAAACAGTGCCAGTAGCGCCAGGGCAGCTCTAGCATCATTTGGCTCGGACAATTCATTGAGCGACGGTCTTTCCAGATCTCGCTGCAAAAATAAAATGACCACTGCCCAATACAGTGCCAGTGGGTTGACCAACGCCGCCAACCCCAATAGCACCAACGTTGCGATCGTTGTTCGTCCTGCGACTTTACGTCCATAGATCGCTTGCACAACGCGCCCGCCATCGAGTTGTCCGGCAGGCATCAGGTTGATTGCCGTCACAACCAACCCCAGCCACCCCATCACCATCAATGGATGAACATCCACCAACGGTTGTTGCAACACATCACCCAAAATCACTCGCGCCAACGTTCCGACTAAAATTGACCCTTGGAAAAAATCAGACGGAATTTGGAATAAGCTGCCTTGACCGGATAACAATAACCCGACCACCAGCATTGCCAGGGACACCAGACCACCCGCAGCGGGGCCGGCAAATGAAATATCAAACAAGACCGAACGATTGGGGAGTAACGATTCAAATCGGGTTAACGCACCGAATGACCCAATTTGCCAGGTTGGGATGAAAAAGGGTGGGCTTAGCCGGATCTGATGTCGTGCCGCCAATACACGATGCCCCAACTCATGCGCCGCCAGAATAGCAATAATGCCAAGGCTGATCGGCAATGTTTCATGAAATCGACTGACGTTGCCAATCAGGTCAAACCCTAATAAAAAGCCGGACGCTTCCATGCAGGTCGCGATCGTCGCCAATGCCAGCATGGCTGCAACCATGGCTTGCAAAACGGTCGTTGGCTTTGGATCATTCGCACTCGGCAACACAACGACCACAGGCTTACCATCGGGTCCCTCTACCAAAAATAGACGGTAGCGATCGCTCAATTTATCCGCAAGATGACTCGAAAGTCGGGTAAACGTGTCTTCTACTTCTCCCCGCAAATTTCCTCGAAAAATTGCCCCATTCTGATAGGGAATCGTCTCGGTGACAAAAAAGGTATCAATCCCAAAAATACTTTTGATCAGAGTCAAATCTTCAGCGGGAATAGGCAATAGCTCAGGTGCCGCATCGGCTGGCTGCGTCTCTTTTAGGGTGTCATCCACCTTGCCATCTGCAAACTTGACTGCCTCTGGATCAAATGAATCAGAGCTAGCCTCCGGATCAAGCGATCGCAGATCGGACTCTTCACTCGAAAGAGCTGTGGAAAATGTCTTGGGCACACCGGCATCTGCCCCTATTGCTCGCAACCGCTTCCCTAAGAAAATGTATAAGCCGATCGACGTTACAAATAGAAATAAAATTCCTGCCAGGTTTAGATAGACCCCAACTATGGTCAAACCAAAAATAATTAGCCAGGGAGCCATTAAAGTGAATGACTGAAGCCAAGCCAAAATGCCCAACTTACCAAAGGGTCTGGCGCGATAAAACCCCCAACCCAAAATGCCCAATGCTGCTAATAAAATTAATGTGGTGATCATCTCCAACCATTCCTCTGCCCTATATAACAGAGCCAATTAAGGCATGGCATCTGACTGAGTTACTTATCCAAGACCGTACGCAGATACTAGTAGATGCAGCCCAATGTTTGCTTTGGCTCTATCCTAAACCTATCAAGCTATCATCCAAGATCAGCAGAAATGCAAATGCTTTTTTGAAAAGTCAATATTTGGACTGAGCCTGTTTTAAGTGCCTATGCGAAAAGTGATGAGAGGGGTTGATGGTTCGTTCCCGAATCGCACAAATCATCAACTTTTCAGATAAGCTCTCAGACCGGACCGTTCATCGCAGACAAACTGCCCGATCTTCAATGAAAAACAGGTTCGGTGCCTGACCCAGATGCTCATGAATAAATCTGCAACCCTGGTCTAGAAGTAGCACGCAGCGCGCGACACGTCTAAACCAGGATGGGAGTAAATGTCATCCATGTGTCTGAAAATAGATCTCGAAACGTCGGGTCAAAGCGGTAAAACCCTCCCCTAAAGGCGAGCTTGACCAAACCCTTCTAAGGATCGTGAATTGAATAAAACCAGAACTTCACGTTCGGCAGCGCAGCGTCGCCGCACTTCCCAAAACAAATGTCCGGGTTTTATTGGATGTGTGATCCTAAGTTTCAAACTCTATTGACTCAGACCTGCACCAAGGACTTGCCCCAAAAAAGCACTTTTTATTATCTGAGATAGATATAAACCGCCAGATTCAACAAGTGCTTGCCGGATCTAGCTCAGCCGGATGCCCCTGAAAGAGATTATTTTACGTGCTATTGCAGCACATTAGGATGTGAATGCGTAAGTCTTGACTTACGGGGAGGCAATGAGAAATAGCGTAAATACACTGACACCCAACATTTATTCTATGTTAAACCATAATCTCTAGTTGTATCTGTGAAAGCCAGATTCGATAAGGCTTTTCATAAAAAATAGAGCAAAATTTCACAGGAAAGTGACGGACGGAGATTCGGTATAACTGGCATTGACACAATTTTGGATTTAACGGTTGGGAAGGAAATTTCCCCATATAGCTGAAATCACTGAGCGTTTCCTCAAGAAACATTCAGCGATTTCAGCATATAAAAATCTTAAATGGAGTGACTCAGCACCGCTTGTCGTAAATTACCTTGATGCATCTCTAACAGGCGATCGCCTGCCTCTGCGTCCAGCCCTGTCCAATGCATCAGTAATGCTAATTTCACCCGACGACCGCTTTTTTCGAGCAAAACGGCAGCGGCTTCTCGGTTCAACTCCGTCAAGTCTTGGAGAATGCGCAATGCCCGATCGTGCAGTTTTTTGTTAGTCACGGCGACATCGACCATGCGGTTGCCATAGACTTTGCCCAACCGCACCATAACCCCGGTCGAGAGAATATTTAACGCCAGTTTCGTCACGGTTCCGGCTTTGAGGCGAGTCGAGCCTGCCAAAATTTCGGGACCGACCAACAGGCGAATATCGATATCCACCTCGGCACTCACCTGTTCTGCGGGTACACAGGCAATCAGAATGACGCTAGCGCCTCGCTGACGAGCCGACTGCAAGGCACCATGAACAAAGGGGGTAGTGCCCCCAGCAGTGATGCCGACGACCACATCCAAATCAGTGATATGACGATGGGCGATCGCCTGTGCCCCATCTTCTGCCCGGTCTTCTAAATCTTCAGAGCTACGCACCAGTGCCCCAGCTCCACCCGCAATAATGCCCTGCACCAATTCGGGAGAGGTGCAAAATGTGGGCGGACATTCGGCAGCATCCAGCACCCCCAGACGCCCACTGGTACCAGCACCGACGTAAAACAGGCGTCCACCATGACGCAGTGCCGCTGCAATACAGTCAATCGCAGCCGCCAGAGAATCTTTTGCTGCCGCGATCGCGGCGATCGCTCGGGCATCTTCCTGGTTAAATAGCTCAACGATTTCCAGAGAGCTGAGTTGATCGAGGTTTTGGCTATGAGGATTGGCTTGCTCGGTGAGCAAATGACCGCGTTCTTCTAACTCATGCGCCGACTCAAAACGTTGATTGCTCACAACAACCCCTCTAAACGGCGACGAATTTGTTCTAACTCAGATGCAGACAAGTCTGGTTTGCCATCGGGTTTGCCATCAGTCGGAGATTGATCAGGGGTCGATTCGAGTTGCCAATCGAGATTTTCTACATTTGATTCTGGCGGAATTGCCAGCGTGCCATCGGGCACCAACACGCAATCGTAATCGGCTTCTTCGCAAAATTCTTCGACCTCTTCCGATTCAATCGCTTCGACCGTCGGACTCATAAAATCTTGCGCTTCTAGCAAAAGCCCATAGCGTATGGCGTCGTCTTCTGATTCAAACATCAGCACGACATTCCGATCCGTATCTTTGAGCTTGAGGGTATGTATGCCCTCATTCACGGTTCCGAGGTTAAACAGTAAAACAAATACGCGCATACGCTTTTAGAGGCTGTCAAGCTCACAATAACGGCTGACATTTACATTTTGCCGGGTTGTCATTGGGCGATCGCGGAGGATGGCACAGACGACTGCGCGGACTGGCAAGATGGTCGAAATGTCGTTCACCTGTCTATGGTAATGGGGAATGGAGATCAGGGATCAGCCTCCGTATAATTTCACTCGGTGTAGCAATTTAGCGATTGAATTCTCCAGGCTAATTGAACTCTGGAGGAAACTACTGTAGGTTTTTAGTGTCTGATCAGGGTAGCCATAGCAGTCATTCGAATCGGCAGGATAAGGGCGAACATGACCAACTCTCCTAACCCAGAGAATGAATCGGAATCGGTAAATGAGGCAGAAGCCTTACGGGAACGGCGATCGCGTCGTCGCCGCCGTCGGCGACGCATCGGTTTGGGCGTGGGTACAGTTGTCCTGGTTGGCATTGCTGTCGGGGCATGGCGAGGGTGGGTGTTTATCTACGAAGATTTGGTGCCCGAGGTCGAAAGCAGTCTATCCGATACAATGAATCGCCCGATCGAGTTAGGAACGGTCGAACGCGTCAGTTTATCGAGTTTGCGCCTGGGTCCTTCCAGTCTGCCTGAGACGGCTACCGATCACGATCAGGCTTCCGTCGAAGCTGTCGAGGTGCAATTTAATCTGCTAGAAGGTTTATGGACGCGACGGGTGGGTCTCAACATCCGGCTGATTAATCCCCAGGTGTACATCGATCAAACTGAGGATGGTCGCTGGATCGAGATTGAGCCCCAGACTAAAGAATCATCTGGGTTTATTAAAACCCAGCTCGATAGGATTGAGGTGGACAATGCTGAGGTCATCTTGGCTCCGTTTCCAAAGTCCCAGAAACAGCCGGACGCCTCGGATGCCTCAGAGCCTGCGGCGAGTGGCGATGCAAATGGCAATGCGGCTGGAAATACCGATACAGTAGACCGTCCGGAAGCCACAGCTGAAGCAAACCCGAATGGAAACAGCCCCACGGGCGAAGCGATTACCGAAGATACAACCTCGACCGATATTAAGGGGAACGCGCCAGTTCCGATCCAGGTTGTGTTTAAGCAGGTGAATGGTTGGGCATCGTTTCAGGATGACAACAAACACATTACCTTTGAGGCGATCGCCCTACCGAAAAAAGGCGGCAGAGTCGAACTTGGCGGTGAAGCATTATTGCGATCGCAAGATATTAAACTAGCAATCCAGGCTGAAAATCTGGAGGGTTCAGACGTCCTCACGTTGATCCCGGTGCCGCTAGCGCTTCAGGCAGGAAAAGTCTGGGGTAATTTAGAGCTTGCCTTCCATGAGGGGAAAATTGCCAGTATCAATGGGACAGGACGCTTTCAAGATGCGATCGCCACAATTCAAGGGGTACCCAGCCAATTCACCGATGCCAGCGGACGCTTGCGGTTTCAGGGCAAACGCATCGGCTTAGAAGAAGTGCAGGCTATCTATGGGCAAATTCCGGCAACTGCCGCCGGGTCAATCGATTTAGATCAGGGCTATGATCTGACTGCCCAGGTTCGAGGTGTACCCGTTGCCAATATTCTCAAAACCTTTTCGCTCAGCACGCCAGTTGCCCTGAGTGGGGCATTCAATTCCGACATTCGTCTCACCGGGGCATTGCCGGAACCGCTTCTGACAGGAACCGCTGAGAATACGCAAACGGTGCGGGTCGATCGGGTCGATCTCAGATCGGTACAAGCCAAGTTTACAGTGACGCCGCAAGGGTTGACCTTCGACCAGGTTCTGGCAACTCCGACTGCCGGAGGTCAGGTGGTCGGCGATGGACAGATCGTCTTTGCCACCCAAACCCTGGCATTTAATGCGATCGCCCGCGATATCCCCGGAGATACCGTCGCTCGTCCCTACGGCTTCAACAATGCCAGCGTCCGCCTCGGTCGGGTGGCAGCGGATGTGCGTGTGGCAGGGACGTACTCTAACTTTCAAACAACGATCCAATGGCGTGCTCCAGAAGGCACCTATCCCGGTCAAGGGGAATTGTTGATCGCAGGCGATCGCATTCAGGCTCGCAATACAACCTTGCAAGTGGCAGGTGGCACCGTCACGGCGAGAGCCGACTCGATTGGCGGACGCTTACAGGCGGCGGTGACGATTGCCGGGGTGCGGCTGAACCAATTTGCCAGCAACCTATCGGGTTTATTTGACGGCACCATTCAAGTCACAGGCAATTTATTTAACCTCAGCCCCCGTACGATTCGGGCAACGGGAGATGTACGGCTGTCGGACGGTCTGCCCGGACTCAATCGCCCCCTGACAGCCGCCCTTCAGTGGACAGGCGAAGGCTTGCAGATCGATCGGGCAACCGCTCCCGGACTGGATGCCAGCGGCTTTATTGCGGCTCGGCTGGAGGGAGAAGGTGCCCCCGGCATCGGCAATCTTAATCTTGACGTGCGCCTGAACGATTACAGTCTGGCATCCTTACCCGTGACGCTGCCACCCCAACTGCAACTGGCAGGGCAGGCAAATTTTGCAGGTCAAGTCACAGGGACACTGGATGATCTGCTCGTTGCCGGGAATCTCCAACTCGAACGCTTACAGGTGAATCAGATCACCTTTGAACCCTTGCTCAGCGGCGCAATTCGCTACGGTACCCAACGCGGGTTAAACGCCGATCTCAGGGGCGATCGCGATCGCATTGCTGTCAATCTCGATAACCAAAACCGTCCGGTGACCTTCGCCTTAGTCCAGGGCGACATCACCGCAGAAGGCAGGCGTCAGGGCGATATTCTTCAGGCAGAAGTCCGCAACTTTCCGTTGCTGGCGCTCAATTACGCCCCGGCTGCCCAACAGGGATTCGGTGCCATCGGTGGCATTGTCAACGGCAACTTTGCTGTGAATATCAACGACCTGTCTAATCCTCAGATTGTCGGTGCAGTGGCGATCGCCAATCCAGCGTTGGGCTATATCGATGCGGATAGTTTTGAGGGCAGAATCAGCTATGTCAATGGCGTTGCCAGCGTCACCGAAGGCGAATTGTTGTTGGACAATAGCCGCTATCTGATTAACGTCGGCGTCAATCTTGCCAGTGCCGATCCCAATGTTCGAGGAGAAATCATCGTCGATCGGGGTGATGTTCAGGATGTATTGACGGCGCTGCAATATTTTGACCTCGGTGACTTTGGCAGAGGCGTTGAAACGCCCACCTATAACGATGCCGCCGATGTGCCAACTGTGCCGATCGATGTCACAGGCAGACCGTTGTTCTATCAATTGCGCCGATTCTCTGAAATCGTTGCCCTGGTGCAACAAGAACGCGATCGCCAGGAAGAAGCAGAAATTCTTCCGGCACTGGCGAAGCTGCAAGGCACCTTTACCGGCAGCATTCAGCTGGGCGGGTCGGTGCAAACAGGGGTGAATTTAGATTTCAATATCAACGGCGAAAACTGGAATTGGGGCGACGATTATCAAGTGGCTCAAGTGGTTGCCAATGGGAACTTTGCCGATGGCATTCTGACGCTATTTCCGGTGCGACTGCAAACGGGCGATCGCTTCCTCTCGTTTTCTGGGCAGGTGGGGGGCGACCAACAATCGGGACAGCTACGGGCACAAAATATTCCAGTTGAACCGCTTCAAGATTTAATCAATCTCCCCGTAGATTTGACGGGCAATCTCAACGGCAGCGCCACCCTGGCAGGCAGCATCAAAAATCCTCAAGTCATCGGTCAACTCGGTCTCAGCGATGCCACCCTCAACGAAACCCCGGTTGAACAAGCCCAAGCCACGTTTGGATACGACGACGCCCGCCTCAGCTTCAACGGCAGAATGGCAATTAGTGGTCCCGAACCGCTTCAGGTTGTCGGCAGTGTCCCGTATCCGCTGGCATTCATGGATACCGATCCAGAACAGGAAGGAATTAACCTGCTACCAGACATTAATCTCACCCCTGACCTGGCTCTCGATATCAATGTTCGCAATGAAGGGCTGGCACTGCTCAATGTTCTCAGCCGTCGCCAGTTGACCTGGGGAGGAGGAGAAGGAGCGGTGGATGTCGTGGTTGCCGGTACCCTGGAGCGCCCTGCGGTCACTGGCACGATCCAACTCAGCAATGCCGAACTCGGAGTCCAGGCTTTACCCGAACCCATCACCGCGATTAATGGGCAAATTTTGTTTGATTCCACCGTCATTCACGTTGCCCAGTTGCAAGGGCAGTTTAGCCGGGGCGAAGTCGCGATTCAGGGCGATCTACCGATTTTTCCGGGTGCTGTTCATAACGATGGCACCAGCTTAGAGCCGCTCTTGGTGAGCATGGATCGACTGGTCTTAAACTATCCGGGTCCCAATGGAGAAGACCTCTACAGAGGCAAAGCCGATGGTCGGGTGTTGGTAACGGGCAGTGCTTTTGCTCCGCTGATTGGTGGACGGCTGGTCTTAAGCAATGGTCGGGTGATTATCCCCAGCGGTACTACCGTTGTTTCCACCGCCGCGCCAGCCACGAATGACGCCGATTCCGGTTTTTCACCCCGCCTGGAAAATTTCCGCCTGACTCTGGGTAATAATCTACTCGTCACCCGCCAACCCGTGCTCAACTTTGTTGTGCGGGGCGATCTCAACGTCAATGGCAGCTTCGATGATTTGCGTCCCGAAGGAACGGTTAACCTGTTGAGTGGTCAGGTCAACTTGTTTACGACTCAATTTAATTTGGCAAGAGGATACGACAGCAGAGCGACTTTCTCGCGCAGTTCTGGGTTAAATCCCTATGTCGATGTCCAACTGACAACCTCAGTGCCCGAAGTGAACCGCAATCCGTTTCAAACCACCACCTCCCTCTCGTCATCGGAAATTGCTGATCGCCCCATTACCGATTTCGGCACGTTGGAAACCGTGCGGGTGCAAGCCAATGTCAGAGGTCCAGCCGATCAAATTTTTGACAATCTAGAACTGACCAGTAGCCCGCGTCGGTCTGAAAACGAAATTATTGCCCTCCTGGGTGGTAGTTTTGTCGATACCCTGGGGCAAGGGAATGGGGTATTGGCGATCGCCAATTTGGCGAGTTCTGCCCTGTTAACCAACCTTCAAAGCCTGATTGCTAATACACTGGGATTGAGTGATTTCCGCCTCTTCCCCACGAGTATCAGTTCATCGAGCGATCGCACCTCTTCGTTTGGCATTGCCGCCGAACTTGGCTTTGATATCACCAGCGACATCTCCATCTCAGCCCTGCAAATTCTCACCGACGACAGCATCCCCACCCAGTTCAACATCCGCTATCGGCTGAGTGACGAGTTCCTGCTGCGTGGCTCTACCAACCTTTCTGGCGACACACAGGCAGTCTTAGAGTTTGAAACGAGATTTTAGTTGAGGAATTTAGGGGCTAGCAACAAAATAAAATCCCAGTTTTGGTGTGGCGCGGCTCCGCCGCGCCACACCAAAACTGGGATTTTATGAATTAGATGGCAGGTGCTAACGCGGTTACGCTTTCCTTCTGGGGAACAGGTTGATACACAGGAATCTCGATGATAAATTTCGTGCCTGCTGCTGGCACGGATTCACACCAGAGTTTGCCGTTGTGTTTTTCGGTAATGATTTGGTAGCTAATCGATAACCCCAGACCTGTGCCTTTGCCAATAGGTTTAGTGGTGAAAAAGGGATCAAACAAGTGCGATCGCACGGTTTCGGGAATACCCGATCCATTATCGGCGATCGCAATTTGTATCTGCTCAGCCTCCGTCACAGACGTTTGAATTCGAAGGAGATTGGGAGTTGCCTGGATCTCTTGAAAGGTGCGGTTTTCATTTGTGTCTTCTAAAGCATCAATAGCATTACTCAACACATTCATTAACACCTGATTGAGTTGTCCAGGATAGCATTCCACCAACGGCAGCGCACCATACTCTTTGATCACTTGGATTTCAGGACGCTCGGCTTTTGCCTTGAGGCGATGATGCAGCAATAACAACGTATTATCAATACCCTCATGAATATCGACAATTTTAAATTCGGCTTCATCGAGACGAGAAAAGTTGCGGAGAGACAACACAATCTCACAAATTCGCGTCGTCCCCACTTGCATCGACCGCAGAATTTTAGTTAGATCGTCGGTCAAAAAGTCGAGTTCTGTCTTTTCTAACTGAGCTTGCAGGGATTGAGGCGGATTGGGAAAATGCTGCTGATAGGCTTGGATTAACACCAACAAATCCTGGGTGTACTCTTCGATATGGCACAGGTTGCCGTGAATGAAGTTGACAGGGTTATTGATTTCGTGCGCCACACCTGCCACCATTTGCCCCAATGCAGACATCTTCTCGCTTTGCACCATTTGTATTTGAGTGCGGCGCAGTTCTGCCAGTGTGTGGTTCAGTTGGGTATTCTTTTGACTCAATTCTTGAGTGCGTTGCATCACTCGATCTTCGAGTTCGGCATTGCTCTGCTCTAACGCCGCAAACGCGGTTTGCAATTGGGCTGCCATGTGATTAAACGATTGCCCGACGGCATCGAGTTCTTGAATACCGCTGGTTGTTACGTGATGGTCTAATGATTCGACTGCATTGGTCGAACTGGCTCTCTCGGCGATCGCTTTAGACGCTTGCTTTAATGCCAGAATCGGTCGGGCGATCGCCTTTGCTGTAACAATTCCCAACCCCGTTGCCACCACTAATGCAGCCAAACAGAGCATAATCGTTGTGCGGGTATTGGCGTTAATTTGTGCCATAAAATCTGATTCGGGCACGGTCACTACCACAAGCCAATTCAGCCCATAGGCATCTTTCCAGGGATTGATTTGCACATACTGGCGTTGCCCATTCAAAACAATGGTCAAGTCTTGTGGGGTTTGAATGGATTGCAACGGTAGAGATTGGTCTTGCAGACTATGGGCGATCGCCCGAATCACAGGTTCAGGGCTGTCGAGCACGTTATAGCGCTTGATTTCGTCATTTTCCTGATAAAAAATGGACTGGTCGCTAGAACTGCCAACCAATAAACCATCCCGCCCTACAATAAACACCTGTCCAGACGCACTAACATGCAGATCACGCAGAAATTCGCTAATTTGGGTGAGCAACAAATCAATGGTCATGACCCCCTGAAGCTGACCGCTCTGGTCATAAAACGGAGCCGATGCCGAAATAGCAACGTAAAAGAACCCGCTACTCAAATCCACATCTCTTTGCGCTTCTAGAGTATTGCCTAGCTGACTCACGGAAATATCGAGGTTTTCAGCAGAATAAATCCGCGTCCAGGTCAACTTGCCTGCGGCAATCGCATCTGCATACCATTTGTCGCTAAGGGGATCATAGTCATAGGTCTGCAAGCGTTCACCCCGATTGCCATAGCCATCCACCATAAAGTCGGATGAATTATCGTGTCCTGGCAAGTTTTCGTAGATAATGCTGTCCAATCCTCTGACCCATCGACCAACCCCAGTTTCACTCCCGTCTGGAAAGGTATCGCCGACGTACGCCAGAATTGGAAATGCCTGCGATTGTCTCCAAAAGTACCGTTCACTGGCACTGCGATCGCGAATATTCAAGTCTCCAGAGGCGATCGCATTGAGATTCATCTGTACCAATTGAATCGGCAATGATAGATAATCATCCAAATGATCATCCACTTGCTGACCTGCCTTATCCATCAATTGGCTAGATAAATCGTTTACCGCTTTCTGACCATTTCTGAACGATAAATACCCGACGATCCCCACAGCCGTAAAAATTTGCAGCACAAACGGGACAATCAACAGCCAATGCAATGAAATCGAGCGGGGGCGAAGACGACGGGCAGTTAGCATAGCGAGTCACTGCTATTTAAGAGCGGATGAGAGTTTTATAGCAAGTCTTAAGGGCGTGACGTACAAATTTTTGTGAGAGAGCCGCGCTCCGCGCGGCTCTCTCACAAAAACCATCACCTATCCAGTTGTGAAGCGCGATATACCTAAACAATGCCCATGACGTAGCATTCATGCCACACCATTGTGTAACGTTTTAGAGGAGAGAGGGAACAAAGAGCCAGTTGCATCGTTGCTATAGCAATCCCCAACGGGTTGTGAGAGGCGCACCCCTTCAGGCAGACGCTTTCACATCTGAACACTGAACAATTTGCTCATTCATCAGAGGTCGGCTATTTTGGGTTGGTTCAAACACGCGCTAAAAACCTGGTTACAGGGCAAACACAGTGCTGACTGGCTGTGGACAGGGGTTTTGTTAACCGCAGCGCTGATTTTGTTTTGCACAAACTTGGGTGGATTACCCTTGCGCGACTGGGATGAAGGCACGGTGGCTCAGGTTGCCCGTGAGATCTGGCGGGGCACACCCGATTCCCAAAGCTGGCTGTTTCCAAGCATTTGGGGTAAACCCTATCTCAATAAGCCGCTGCTGGTGCATTGGCTGATTGCGGTTGCCTATCACCTGGGTGGGGTGAATGAGTGGACGAGTCGGTTGCCAGGGGCGTTATTAACGGCTTTCTCGGTGCCGTTGTTGTATTGGACGGGACGAGAATTGTTTCACCGCCGTACCCCTGCCCTATTTGCAGCACTTATCTATCTAACAACGCTGCCGGTAGTCCGGCACGGGCGCTTGGCAATGTTGGATGGTGCCATCCTTTGCTTTTTGCTGTTGATGATGTGGTGTGTGCTGCGATCGCGTCGAGATAGCCGATTTGCGTTGGGCATTGGCATTGCCTTTGGCTTGTTGTGTCTGACCAAAGGGGTAATGCTGGGAGTGTTATTTGCGGCGATCGCCCTTGTCTTTCTGGCGTGGGATACTCCCCGATTGCTAACTCATCCCTACCTGTGGTTGGGCGTGTTTTTGGGCAGTGCACCCGTTGGCTTCTGGTATACCATCCAGTTGCAGCATTACGGGTCTGACTTTTTCAACAAAAATATGCTGGATCAGTCCTGGAGTCGGGTTTGGGACTCGGTCGAAAACCACGCGGGTCCACCCTGGTATTACCTGCTGGAAATTGTGAAATACGGCTTTCCCTGGTTGCTGTTTTTGCCGCAAGGATGCCGACTCGCATGGGAAAACCGCAACCTCAGTTGGGCAAAGTTAGCACTGGTTTGGGGGGCAGGTTACTTCATCACCGTTTCGCTCATGGTGACCAAATTGCCCTGGTATATTCTGCCAATCTATCCGGCGCTGGCATTGCTGGAAGCGGCTCAAGTCACAGCATTGTGGGATAGTGGCGAACACAATGGCGTGCGCCAAACCCCAACTGCCTACCCACCGATCTGGATCAGCATCTTTACCTTCCTGGCAGTGTTGAGCAGTGCTGGAGCCATTTTCTTTACCGGATGGTTGAATAGTTGGCTGGGGCTTTTCTCAACGGTGCCGTTTGGTGGACTGTATGTTGCCCCAGAACCGGATGTGGTCGCCGTATTGGTCAGCGTCACGATCACGATGATTGCCTCTGCTCTCTTGGTGGCTCGACAAAATGCACAGTTTTTAGTGGTGTTAATTTGGGGGATGTTTTTGTCGTTACTGACCCTGGTTTTATCAAGTCACTGGGTTTGGGAACTGGCAGAATCCTATCCCGTCAAGCCGGTGGCATATATTGTGCAAACCCATACGGCGATCGGCAGTCAGATTTATAGTTCCGACCCAGTGAATCGTCCATCATTAGCGTTTTATAGCGATCGCCAAATTATTTCAGCCCCCAATATCGATCGTCTCAGGCGACAATGGACGCGCTCAAACACACCGTTTCTCTTGCTCGACGCCGATACCCGCCAGGAACTGGCACTTAAACCAGAAGAAGTCAAAGTTTTAGGCAACGCCGAAGGCTGGACACTCATCACTAAAACCAATCGCAACCCCTAAGATTTCCCAATCCAAGAATGCCGCTCCGTGAGCGATCGCACCTTACAATAGTGCGTAGAACCTCTTAATTATTCATTTCACAGCAACCGCTATGGCAGTCAAAAAAGGTGATTTGGTGCGTGCCGTCCGAGAGAAGCTAGAAAACAGCATGGAAGCCAAAGCCAGCGATACTCGCTTCCCGTCCTACATTTTTGAGACGGCAGGTGAAGTTGTTGATGCCAGAGGCGACTATATGCTGGTGCGGTTCCTGGTACCCACCCCAAATATTTGGTTTCGCGCAGATCAACTCGAAAAAGCAAATTAGATATTTCGCCCGACACCTCGGTCGTCCTAAAAAAGTCTAAAAAAGTAATGATTTTTTGTGGCGCGGGCGACGCCCGCGCCACAAAAAATCATTACATGAATACCCTACCAACATCCCGCCTGACACCTTTATGCCGCCCGTGAAGTAAGCAGCGTGGTAGGGCATAAGGAATACATTCGCTTAAAATCCAGCCTGGAGTAAACGCGCCAGCCAGGCTGGACGATTTCCATAGGTCTGTTTGATGGAGCGAACGCGATCGCTAAATTCTGCTTGCTTACCTTGATGCACGGCTAATTCTTGTAAGGTCAGAATATGGGCAAGCGCCTCATCGTACGCCTTGGGTCGTTTCAACTCAATCAACTGAATAATCTTCTGCCATTGCTCATCGGCTTTAAGAGCCAGCTCTTCTAACTGTTTTAGCCGTGCTTTCTCAGCAGCTTGTTGTTGGTTGCGCTGCCGTTGTTCTTGTTGCTCAGTGGCGATCGCCATCAACGTTGCCAGCGATCGCTGTGATGAAATTCTTGTAGACCCAACAGGCGAGCCAAACCGCTGTCGCAACAGCAGCAGCAACTCTCTTCCCACCGTTTCACCCTGGATCGCACGAATTAAATAAGGAATGGGAATTAAATAACTCCGATGATTTGTTGTACGGGCGAACGGCCGTTCGCCCCTCCGAACGATTTAATATTCGCTCTTATTCAATCCACGATCCTAAGCATTGCGCTCTGCTAACGCTCAGCCGACTTGAATTTCACTATGTACCTCAGCCTCATTAAAAACTGGGTCGTGATAATCACAATTTTTCGTGACGCGGGCGACGCCTGCGCCACGAAAATCCTATCTGGGTCAGATTATTTTTGAAATGCTAGACCCCGCATGGCGTTTCAAAAATAATTTGCTTCTAGCCGAGCGCGAAGCGTTGTAGAACCTTTACAGGATGTAAAGTTTTTCCCTCCGGGAAAACTCTAGGTTCTTTGGCTAAACACGGTATCAATTCAGGGATCCAGCTCCATATTTGGGGAACAGGAACGAATGATATTCATCATAATGAAGGGGAATAAAATCAATACAGTTTGGCACCAGGAGATTCTTTCCAGCCATTCCTGATAGTGCCAAACTCAATCCGGCTGAAATGACTGTGCGATCGCCAGGTGTCTAACATCCAACGGTCGCACTCAACGTGAAATGAAGGAGGATCAAGGGTTGAACCAGCGATCGCTGTTAGAACAAGAAGCATGGGATGCACTGGAAAAATCAATTATTTACTACCGGGGGCTACCCATTGGCACGATCGCTGCCCG
Organism: Calyptranema fuscum S582; assembly: GCF_055793305.1. Taxonomy (NCBI): domain Bacteria; kingdom Bacillati; phylum Cyanobacteriota; class Cyanophyceae; order Oculatellales; family Oculatellaceae; genus Calyptranema; species Calyptranema fuscum. Next base: position 38,581 of record NZ_JBSLYH010000026.1, on the reverse strand, counting down.
TGACTCAAACGTTGCTGCACTCAATTACGACCAATGTTTTGTCAGAGATTTTGTGTCCTCAGCCCTGCTGTTTTTGATCAAAGGTAGAGCAGAAATTGTTCGCCATTTCTTAGAAGCCACCCTCTACCTGCAACCCAAAGTTCGCCATTTAGATTGTTCCAAACCCAGTCGGGGTTTGATGCCAGCCAGCTTTAAGGTGGAATTGGCAAACGGGCAAGAAATCCTTAAAGCCGATTTTGGCGATCATGCGATCGGTCGCGTTGCCCCCGCCGATGCCGGACTCTGGTGGATTTTATTGCTGCGTGCCTATGTGATTGCAACCGACGACATGAGTCTGGCACGCCGTCCCGATTTTCAAGAAGGCATTCGGCTGGTTTTAGAACTTTGTCTGGTGACTCGGTTTGATATGTATGCCATGGTGTTGGTTCCCGATGGAGCCAGCATGATCGACCGTCGGATGGGTCTGTATGGGCACCCGTTAGATATTCAATCCCTGTTCTATGCGGCGTTGCGCGCCAGTCAAGAACTTTTGGTGGTCAACGACGAAAACCAAACCATGATTCAGGCTGTGGAATTGCGCCTGCCCTTATTGCTTAAGCAATTGCGCGAACATTATTGGATCGACCCGGAGCGGCTCAATGTCATCTATCGGTTTCGGGTAGAAGAATATGGGGAAGAAGTCCTCAACCAATTCAATCTCTATTCCGATTCCATTCCGTTTTATCGGTTAGCCAAATGGTTGCCCGATGGCGGCGGCTATCTTGCAGGTAATTTAGGACCGTCTCAACTCGATTGCCGCTTCTTCTCGATTGGCAATTTAATGGCAATTATTGCATCGCTGGCAAACGAAGAACAATCTCACAAAATTTTGAATTTGATTGAATTGCGCTGGAATGATCTGGTCGGCTATATGCCGATGAAGTTGTGTTATCCAGCATTAGAAGATATTGATTGGCGAATTGTTACGGGAGCCGACCCCAAAAATCGCCCCTGGTCGTACCACAATGGCGGCAGTTGGCCTGTTTTACTCTGGCTACTGACGGCAGCCGCCAAGAAGATGGATCGAGGGGAATTGGCACATCATGCGATCGCCGTTGCTGAGCGGCGTTTATCCGACGACCAATGGCCAGAATATTACGATGGACCCGACGGACGGTTAATTGGAAAAGAGGCTCGCACCCATCAAACCTGGACGATCGCAGGCTATCTGCTTGCCAAAGAACTGATCGCCAACCCTCAACATCTCAACCTCATCACACTCTAAATCAGGTCTTAGCACAGACCCAACCAGCAATTCTCAATGGCATGAAGCACAAGGTGTTGTGAGAGAGCCGCGCTCTGCGCGGCTCTCTCACAGCAAGTTTCAATCGAGCAGAGTACAGATTATTTTTTGAAAGCCATGCTCCGCATGGCTTTCAAAAAATAATCTGGTTCTATCCGAGCACAAAGCGCTATGAGCGAGACGAATCGACCCAGGCGCGAAGTGCGATCGTGATGCCGATCACGGCGATCGCCCATTAGTATCACATTTCCTTGAGAGGAAAGTCACGAATCTGCCCCTGAAATCTGTCTGTTCCAGCGTGAAGTACTTACTATCACAGCCCAACGAACTCAGGAGTCAACCCCCATGCACCTCAACTATCGTGGTCTTTCCTACCCCTCGGAAGCGACTGTTGAATCGGTTTCCGGTGAAGCTTCCGGCAAATATCGTGGCATTGCAATGAAAATGGGTCGCACCGTCAGCAACATGGCTCAGTCCCCTGTTGCGCTCCGCTATCGCGGTGTTCCCTATACCAGCCATCCCTAAAACATTAGATTGAGGCAATGAGCAGGCGATCGCCAAGGATCGACTTCTCCTATACCTCGATCGCACCAGACTCTCCTCTCACAGCACTTGAGTTTAAACGCTAGTCAGAAACACCATGAAATCGATCTATCGCGGCAACGTCCACACCCAGACCCCCGCCGAATCCAACCTCCATTGCAAACCCAATGTGATTAACTGGCGCTATCAGGCTCCAGGCGAAACCTACGGTCAAGACTACGAGCCAAGCTCAATTTACCGCCAACCCCACACCCTCAATCGGCATTACCAATCGAGTTAGTCATCCGCAAAGGTAAACTCCGATCCTCTCGGTACCCCTAATAAATAGATAGATAGATAGATAGATAGATAGATAACAACAGACCTCGTTTAGCTTGGGAACTGGAGTTTCCTTACGAGGTAGCTCCAGTTCCCAAAATAGACTGAGTTCAGGTCGTCAGACTCAGCTCTGATATCGATAAGTAGGAAGTTGTTAACGGCAACCATCGCCACCGCATCAGTCACTGCATCCATACACGCCTATTGCACTGACCTCCCACAACTTCTGGTGATACCTATATAAGCCCTGGGCGTGAGCAAACATAGGGTCAGGAAGAAACAGCAAGCTGTTTCTTCCTGACCCATAGACTTAAATCAGCGGTGAAAGCGCCCGCCTGAAGGGCGGGCGCTTTCACCGCTGATCGTTAGCATCATGCTTAATAACGAATCCGGGGATCAACCCAGGCATTGAGGATATCGATCAAGATAGAGGCGATCGCCACAATGGCTGCAAAAAAGACAATTAAACCCTGAACCACAGGATAGTCACGAAAGGCGATCGCTTCGTATAGGCGATTGGCTAACCCTGGCCAGGAAAACGTCACTTCAGTTAAAACTGCGCCACCCAAGAGCGAGGCAACCGTCAAGCCCAACACCGTGATCACCGGGATCAACGCATTCTTGAGCGCATGAGCCACGACAATGCGAACTTCGGGAATACCTCTTGCTCGTGCCGCTTCCACATAATCCGATCGCAAGGTTTGCTTCAAATTCACCCGGACAATGCGTTCAAAAATGCCACTGAGCAAAATCCCCAACGTCAGACTGGGCAACGTGAGGTAGTAAATTGTGGTAAAGAAATGGGCTAAATTTCCTTCCAGCAAACTATCCACCAGATATAACCCTGTGATCGCAGCGGGTGGCGTTTCCGATAACGGAAACCGAGTGCCAATAGGAAACCAGCGCAACTGCACGGCAAAAATCAGTTGCAAAATCATCCCAAACCAATACATCGGCACCGCATAGGTGATAATGCCAAACAACCGTCCACCCGCATCCAATGGTGTGTTCGGTCTAGAAGCAGCGATCGCCCCCACACTAATGCCCACGGCTGCCGAGATCAGCATACTCAACACTGTCAATTCCACTGTTGCCGGAAAATGGTGTTGAATAATTTGCCAGACCGTCTCGCCCTGGCTGGTAATCGACGATCCCAAATCCAGCCGCAGCAGGCTGCCCAGATAGCGCAAATATTGCAGCCACAGCGGCGCATCCAACCCCAACTGTGCCCGCAATGCCTCCTTTGCACTATCGGGTGCCCGTGGTCCTAACACCACATCGACCGGATCTCCTGGCGTTGCCCGCAACAACAAAAACACCAGCGTCGTAATCGTCCAGATCATCAACGGTGCAAGTAAAATCCGCGAGAGGATGTAGTAACGCAGAGCAGTGGATCGGGACATATTTACTTACTGATTTGCCATAACAAGAACTGTTGCGTTGGCTCGATCGCCACTCCATTGACCCCATCTTGAGCAAACACATAGTCTTTGTTTTGCCAGAGAGGAATGTAGGGTACATCGGTTGCCATGATGTCTTGCAGTTCGGTGAAGATGGCATCGCGAGCTGCCGGATCTTGTTCAGCCCGTTGCTTTTGGATCAGCTCATTGGCTTTTTCGCTGTAATAAAACGAGCCTTGCGCCTGACTTTGTCCTGCTTCACAGAGAGTATCGGCAGACCCCTTGGTGCAACTGAGGAAGGGTTCGACGAAGGTATCAGCGTCGTAGTAGTCGGGATACCAGTTCGACAGCAAACTGGGGTAGACGCCTTTTTCGACGTTTTCCCACAGGGTTGCCCCTTCGGCACTGTTGACTTCGACAGTGACTAAACCGGGCAGCGCTTTTTCGACCGATTCTTTTAGCGTATTGGCAACGATGCTACGGGAGGTAGACGCGGAAGGGTACCACACTTCAAAACTCAGCGGCTTGGCTTCCGAAAATCCGGCTTCTGTGAGAAACTGCTTGGCTTTCTCAAAATCACCATCCCCATAGGCATCTTTGAAGACGGGTTTGTAGATATCGAAGCTATTGGGCAGCATACTGTAAAGCGGTTCTGCTTGCCCCTGGAACACCCGTTCGTTGATCAGGTTGCGATCGACCATTGAGGCGATCGCCTTTCGCACATTGAGATCATTAAACGGTTCAATCTTCTGGTTTAACGGCATGTAATTGATCACCGTTGTCCCGGCTTCGATCACCTGCCATCCTCCCTGATCGGCTTCTCGCTCCAGGCTGGCAATTTGGTCGGGATCAAGCGTCTGGTATGCCACATCTAAGCCACCCGTGCGGAAGGTATTGTACAGGTTGGCAGGGCTGGCAAAGATTTGGATATCAATCCCCTGGTTGGTCGGCTTGTCACCCCAATAGTCTGGATTCACGTCTAGCTTAATCGAATCGGTGGTGAACGATGCCAGCTTATAGGGACCCGACCCAACAAATGTATCCGGTTTAAACTGACCATCGCCAATGGCATAGGCAGTCGATGGCACTGGCGTCACACCCCAAAACGTCAGCAGTGAGGTAAACGCGGCAAAAGGTGAGTTGAGCTTGATCGTTAACTCATACTCTGCGGTTGCCTCAACCGATGCGATCTTTTCAGACAGCAAAAATGCCGGACGTCCGCCATTTTTCATAAACCGCTCGATCGAAAACGCCATGACCTCAGCATTAAAGTCGCTGCCATCGTGCAACGTTACCCCTTCGCGCAAGGGAATGGTGTAGGTTAGCCCATCGTCGCTGATGGTTGGCATCTCGGTTGCCAGTTGCGGGGTCAGTTCTGTTGTCCCTGGTTTGTAGGTGTAGAGGCGATCGCCCAGGTTATAGAGCAAAATTCCCGGAAAAATCTCATAGGCATCTGCCGGGTCAACCGTCCGCGCTTTCAACGTCGTCCCCATGGTCACTCGACCATTGCCTGAGGCAGACGAACTGGCACCATCGGTCGGTGGTGTATCTTTCGCACCACCGCAGCCCACGATCAGCGCAATACATAAACTAAACAGCCCTAAAGACTGAAGGAGCGATCGCCAGTGGCGACGAGAGAAGCCAAACCCGTTCATAAGGCAGTGCCAAGCATCAACAAGAATATCAAGTACTCCAAAGTTTATACCCTGTCAGTCACCCCTCAGCAAGATCTAAGGGGATGTGGATGGGGTCGTCGTCAAAAAGTCATGATGTTGTCTTGTGTGGACGATGCCGACGCCACACACCATCATGCTATGTCAATATGTCAATCAGAGTCTGAGCAGATCTCGTTTACAGCAATTTTCCATCGGATCAGGGATGCAAAGCCGCGCTCTGCGCGGCTTTGCATCCCTGATCGATCCAGGCGCGAAGTGCTATATCGTACTTCGTGTAAGGCTCTCACCTCGTTATCTGCGATCGCTGATTATCGCTTTTTGGCGAACATGCCAAACAAACCACCGCCTTTGGCTTCTTTACCATTGCTCGGTTGCTCTAGCTGTATTTTTAATTTGCGAGCATATTCCAATGCCAGTGGGTCGTGAGGATTTAGCTTCAAAGCCTGCTTAAAATGCACCTTTGCCATGCCTTCCATATTCTGCATGAAATACACTTTGGCTAGCAGAGAATGATATTCGCCCTTATTCGGTTCAATTTTGATGGCATCGCGTAATTCCTGAACTGCCATTTGCCAGTTTTCTTTTCTGACATATTCTTCAGCCCGACGATAATGCCGTAATGCGTAGTTGGTGCGAGAGGGGCTTTCTGCTGGCGTCGGAGAAAACTGGATGCTTGGGGCATCCGTCACCGGAACCATGCCCAGACGTTTTTCGCGGATCAGCGGCTCTCCCATCTTCATCCGCAGATACACGAGGTTGAGTTCGCTCAACTGTTGGATCGTGCGCTCTAGTTGATCGATCTGCTCGCACCGTTGATATTGTTGTTCAGATAAACCAGCGATCGCCTGTTCATAAAACACTTCAATATCGGCAACGGGTGTAGTGAGCAATCGCCGAGACAGATCCATTTGCGGATTGAGCGGTTCTTCTCGACTGGTGCGGCGCACTCGAAACCGCAACGTTGCCATCGCTTCTGCCCGACCATTTTCTAGCTTGAGACGCTGATAGGCAGGGTTGACCAGCCGAGCCAGAATTTGACTGGATAGTTCTTTAGTAGAAGGTTCTTCAGTGGCATAGCTGTCTGGATGGAGGAGTTTGGCGATCGTTCGATAGCGTTTCAGCACACGGCGATCATCCGCAGCTACAGAGATACCTAGCACGGCATATGGATCGGATGACAACTGACTCAGCCAGTCTGAGGAAAACACAGTCTGTGACATTTTTTAGTCAGCTTTAGCACTGTAAATGAACAAGAGCGGTATACGGGTGGTATACGGAGATAGCCCAATTGTTCTCCTGAGTAGGTTTTGATCCACTACTGAGGGGCAGGTGACTTGATGAGTGAGTCCTGAAACGGTACGCGCAACACCGACTGAATCGAGGCTGACTCTAAACCAATTTTTTCTGCTCTTTGATTGAGGCTTTGAGCGGGTTGATCTTAAAGCTCTGAGAGTTAAATTTCAGATTTGAATGTTTAATTTACTTAAGTATCAGCCATGCTCGGTCGCATACCGGAAAGTTTTACAAAGACTTATCTATACTGCAAACCGTATAGACGGTGTCTCAAAGAATCAATAAATACTCGGTGGATGCGGTAAATGCTGACCTCAGAGTTGATGGGATATTCATCAACCTGCTATATATTTAGCTTCTAACGTTTAGTTTAACAGTCGTCTATAAGATTGGCATATCTTCCAAAAGATACACACAAAAGATACATACTTTACGGACAGACCCCCTGTTAAATTTTAATGTTTAATCGCCCCGTATCCCCAGCTTCTACTGAGTACTGTATCAATTTTTTTTGGATAAGGGGTAAGGGTACCACCACCCTATCGGAGTTTTTCCCGCTCGATTCAGGATCTCTACACCCTTAAACCCCGCAACTTTTTTGGGAGAGTGCGGCTTCGCCGCACTCTCCCAAAAAAGGTACTCAAGTTATTTTTATGAGGATCCTTAACGAGGTGATGTGCTAGAAATACGGATCATGATTTGCCGGATGGGAACTCTACGCAAAATTATTATTCGCCGATGGGAGACATTGATGTTTCTCCCTCCTTTTTGAATAAGTTCTCGATCCGCAAGCCAAAATCGGGACGACTGCTTTAGGCTTGAATTATGCAGGGTATTGACGGTAAGATTCCGCTCAATCTGCACATTCAACGGAAACCCCTGTGAATAGTATGCTGAGCGCGCCTAAAAACCAAAAAATAGCCGTTATTCTGGCGATCGCTGGCTTGTTTTCGCCAGTTGCAGGTTTACATAAGTTTTATTTGGGTCAACCCGGATGGGGCGTACTGTACCTCGTTCTATCCTGGACACCGATTCCTAAAATTGCCAGCGTGATTGAGGGACTCTGGTATTTGTCGTTGCATCAAGACGAGTTCAATCGCAATTTCAACCTCGGTCGGATGATGCCCGGCACCGCCACACCGACGGGGGGAACCGCAAGCGATCCAACGGGAGTGGAGGCGATCGCCTCTGCATTACGACACTTAGACCAGTTGCGAGAAGATGGGTTGCTTTCGGAATATGAATTTGAGCAAAAGCGGCGACAATTGCTCGATCGAATTAGCTAGGAGACATGCATGGCTCTGTTCGATTGGTTAGCCTCTGCCAGACAGGTTGGAGACAGTATGAAAAGCCAACTTCAACCCTTGCGCTCTAAGCTATTAAACGATCCGTATTATCGGTTTCAGTCGATTGAAGAGTTGCGGGTAGCCGCCAGCCTGGGCATTAAAATTGACGCCAATCGAGCAACTGTCGATGACTGGTTACGCTTACCAGGGCTTTCGATCCACCAGGCGCGATCGCTCGCATCCCTCAGTCGTACCGGCGTGCAATTTCATTGCCTGGAAGACTTAGCCGCTGCGCTGAGCCTTGCCGTCGAACGACTGAGACCCTACGAACCCGTGCTGCAATTTTGTTATTACGATGCCAACAGCATTTGTGACGTGCAATCGATTGACCCCAATACAGCCTCTATTGAAATGCTGACGCGCCTTCCCGATGTTGATTTGTTTTTGGCTCGCAGCATTGTGCAAAATCGTCAACGCCTGGGTCGCTATCGCAATCTCACCGATCTACAACAACGGTTAGCGCTGCCAGGGTCACTGGTTACCAACCTGATGCACTATCTCCACTTCTCTGCTAAATGAGCCTGGATCTGCCAGTTCATCAGATCTTAGTTTTTTGGGGCGCGGCTCCGCCGCGCCCCAAAAAACTGGGATTTCATTGAATGTTGAGTCCCTTAAATAATCATTTGCTCCAATGCCGTTTGCAGCTCTTGAGTCAGATCGGCAACGGCTTTGCGGCGATTGGCTTGATAAGCCTCCCAGCGATCGCCCACTACAATCGGTTCACCGACCGTCATTTGCACCTGTTGCGGCGCTAACTTAGGTCGAGCAGAGACGGTTTTCCCGGTAATCTTTGCCACCATTTCCCAAACCAGCAATAGGGTTTCGGCAAAGCGTTCGACCGTGGGTTTTTGGATCACATATCGCCCGGTAACACTGACAAAAGACTCCACCAGCCGCATATGCCAGATCCGTAAGCTAGCTTCTTCGGCAATCCGGTCTGCCAGCCCTCGTTCTACGGGAGAGAGCGATTCAAATTGTTTGAGATCATCTCGATAAATCCGATCCCACCCTGCTTGTTCAAGCCGACGACAGCGATCGGTAAAGCTGCCTTTGGGGGTCAGTTCAAAAAATTGCTCGGCAACGGTCAGTGCCGCATTCATTAAAGCTTGCAGTCGTTGCGACAGGTGTTGATTAATCGGCTGATCAATCGGTTCAGTCCCGTCTCCCAGATCCACAGCCGGAGTATCTGCGACCGGGATGGCAGAGCGATCGAGTTTTTGATGATAGAACTTGACATAAAACTGTTCGACCAGCGTCAGCAAATGTTCACCCAAGCGATATAGCCGTTGATAAAGCTGGGCTTCTTGGTCGCAGGTAAAAGGGCGATCGCCTGTGCTGAACTCTGCTGTAGACGCGACATCCGGAGGGGAAGCACTGGTCAGACCACTATCCTCTTCCAGCTGACGCAACAATTGCTCTAGAGCATTCCACGGCTGATTGAGATAGTGATATTGAATTCCGAGGGGCACAATCAACACCTGTTGCGATCGCCCTTCTTTGCGCAGGTCATCCAGGCACCAAAAGCCGAATTGAGCGATCCCCGGTTCGATCGGGCTTACAATTTCGTTGTGTCCATTGGTTGCTCCCTCTGGAGCCGCTGCCATAGGAAATGGACCCCTGGCAAACAATTGACGAATCGAGCGCAACCCTTGAGTATCAACTTTGCCCCGTCGAATCGGCGTACAACCCAACTGAGCACACAACCAGCCCACCGCTTCGCCTGCCCAGAGCGGAATCCCTCGGTCATAAATAAAATGAGCATGGGGGAGGGATTTCAGCACAATTCCTTGTTGTCGGGCAATTTTAGGCAACTCATGCCAGAGCAAATATGCCATACACAACGGGTCGTTGGTGCTGGGATGGCGAAACGCAATCATAAAGCGAATTTTGTCGGCTTGAAACTGCTCGTAGAGCTTCGCCAAAATGGCTGCATTGTTGACCTGAATTTCAGGAATTTGCACCCGCCAGCGCAGCCACAGCGGCAGCAGCGGACGCATCACTTGGGTCACAAGGGGATTAAACGCTGGCTCGATAAACTCCAAAGAAGGCTGAGCTTGAGAGATAAGACGGGGCAAGGGAACGACCTCCAGGAAACTGTAACCCAACAAAATTCGCGATGCCGCAGGATCAGCGATTGAACAAAACCGGGAATTGAATGAAGTATTTTTTTATCGTCCATGCTCCATCGGTCCGTCAGTCCAGCGAGCCAGACACTTTTTTATCTGGACGCTAAATCTGGAATCTGATGCCATGCAGGTGAGATGCAGATGCAGGGAATTAGGAAAGCCGGGAAGATTACTGCTAACGAAAATACCCGAATTCGCACGGTGTCGCGTTTCGACTTCGCTCAACGCTCAAGATATATGAGCTGGGCTGCTGTCGCGTTTCGACTCCGCTCAACGCTCGAGATATATAAGATAGGCTGAGCGGAGTCGGGTGGGCTGAGCGGAGTCGAAGCCCAGATCAACAACCAGATTCATCCCTGGACATCTTCTAAGACCCCATCCCAAGTCCTCACATTTAAATTCATGGTTTCATTCAGCAATGCGGCTTGCGAAACCACACCATCCAATGGGCAAAGGCAGGCATCTTGCTCTAGCCACTGACTCCCCACCAGATGGAGAGCCGCCATAACCGGCTGAAGACCCTGACCTTTTTCGGTCAGAGAATACTCTACATGGGGCGGAATTTCTGCATAAACTGTGCGACTCACCAGCCCATACGCCTCCAGTTCTCGCAATCGCCCTGTCAGCGTTTTGGTACTGATCCCCGGTAGCGCCTCCAGCAATTCATGGGTGCGGCGATCGCCCATAAATAACTCTCGAAAGATCAAAATTGACCATTTGTTGCCGATCAAATCCAAGATGAACTGGATCGGACATTTGAATTCCATACAGGGATTGGTGCGATTCATTGTCATCTTTGTTGAGCATGCAGCAAGGCACAACTGTAGAGTTTGATCTGAGTTTTCCTCATTACAAAGGCTTGTTCAACAAAGTGGAATAGCTTTAGTTATATTTAAAGGTTTTTTACAGAACAGCCCGAAGTCGGTCAGGCATCCAAATCTTTTACTTTGCGCCACTATAGAGCCGTTGAGAATCTGTCTTGCCGCTGCCTGAGAGATCGCTAGGATGCAAAGTAGGTAGCTCACACATGTCTTGTCATAGGGAACTACCTAACTTCGTCAGGTTCGGGATGATTGGCAGCATCGTCTACCAATCATCCCTGTCTATCGAAGCGATCAAGGTGAGCTTACCACTGACTTTAGTTGTGGGATTCGGAGAGTTTTCATGATTCGCTTATTGGTTGGCGTTTTAGTTTTTGTGATCAATACCGTCTATCGCGATCGCCCTATTCCTCGGTTTTACGTGCTGGAAACCGTAGCCCGAGTGCCCTACTTTTCTTACCTGTCTGTCTTGCATTTGTATGAAACCCTCGGGTTATGGCGGAAAGCAGATTGGCTGAAAGTCCACTTTGCAGAATCATGGAACGAACTGCACCACCTATTGATTATGGAAGAGTTGGGCGGTAGCCAGTATTGGATCGATCGCTTTTTGGCGCGTCACGTCGCCTTACTGTACTACTGGATTATTGTTGTCCTTTATTTCTTCTCTCCCCGTTCGGCTTACCACTTCATGGAACTGGTTGAAGGTCACGCCTATCATACCTACGACCAATTTTTGAAAGATCAAGAGGCAGACCTGAAAGCCCAACCGGCTCCCCAAATTGCCATCAGCTACTACCGCGACGGTGATCTCTATATGTTTGACGAATTTCAAACGGCTAGAACACCCGAAGAACGTCGTCCTAAAGTCGAAAATCTCTACGATGTATTTGTCAATATTCGAGACGACGAAATCGAACATGTGAAGACCATGGTGGCGTGTCAGCGACCCAATGCCCAAACCACATTCAAGAGTCCTCACAATGCCAGCGTTATCCCTGCGGTAGACACCGAAAACGATACGACTGCTTTAGCCCACTAACCCGAATGATTCACCAGAATTTTCGACTCCAGTGTCCCGACTCTAACTGGATATCGAATTGACCCTAAATTGAAGGGACATGGCGTTGATTCAGTACGGTGTTGTGGGGCGCGGAGCGCCCCACAACACCGTTTCTGTGCTTGACGAACTTGCACCCCAATGTATAGCGCTTCGCGTGGCTAGATTACGGGTGTTGCGAGAGAGCCGCACTCTGCGCGGCTCTCTCAATAGTTTGTACTTCACGCCATTGAGATAGGACAGGTGAGGATTGGAAACGCGGCGTGCCGCGTTTCCAATCCTCACCATTCTGGTGCTGAGCGCGTGGCGCTATAACTTAGAATTGAGCTTGTCTTGATGTTGCTGGGGCTTTTATGTCTGCCATTTCCTCTGCTCCGTTTTCGCCCGAAGAAATTGCCTCTGAAGGTCTAAAGCCAGATGAATATGATGAAATTGTTCATCGGCTCGGACGACATCCTAATAAAGCCGAACTGGGTATGTTTGGGGTGATGTGGTCAGAGCATTGCTGTTATAAAAACTCCCGTCCGTTACTCAAGCAGTTTCCCACGACAGGCGATCGCATTTTATTGGGACCTGGCGAGAACGCAGGTGTGGTCGATATGGGCGATGGCTTGCACCTGGCATTCAAAATCGAATCTCACAACCATCCATCGGCGGTCGAACCGTTTCAAGGCGCAGCCACAGGCGTCGGTGGTATCCTCCGCGACATTTTTACCATGGGTGCCCGCCCCATTGCCATCCTCAATTCTCTTCGGTTTGGTTCATTGGATGATGCCCGTACCCGGCAGTTAGTCAATGGTGTGGTTGCAGGCATTGCCCACTATGGCAATTGCGTTGGCGTGCCAACGGTGGGTGGCGAAGTCTACTTTGACCCCGCCTATTCAGGCAACCCCTTAGTCAACGCCATGGCTTTGGGACTAATGGAAACCCCAGAGATTGTTATATCGGGGGCAAAAGGCATGGGCAATCCCGTTCTCTATGTCGGTTCTACGACCGGACGCGATGGCATGGGTGGAGCCAGTTTTGCCAGTGCTGAACTGAGTGATGCCTCAATGGACGATCGCCCTGCGGTGCAGGTTGGGGATCCGTTTTTAGAAAAATCGCTGATTGAAGCCTGTCTTGAAGCCTTCCAAACCGGGGCAGTAGTTGCCGCCCAGGACATGGGAGCAGCTGGCATTACCTGCTCTACATCAGAAATGGCAGCCAAAGGTGGCGTCGGCATTGAACTGGATTTAGATAAAATTCCCGTGCGCGAAACCGGGATGGTGCCTTACGAATATCTCCTATCCGAGTCGCAAGAGCGGATGCTGTTTGTTGCCGAAAAAGGGCGCGAACAAGAACTCATCGATATTTTCGAACGTTGGGGACTCCATGCGGTGGTCGCAGGTCGCGTTATTCCTGAACCAATTGTCCGGATTTTGTTTCAGGGCAACGTAGCTGCCGAAATTCCGGCTACAGCATTGGCAGACAATACCCCAATCTACCATCGGGAATTGTTAGCCGAACCACCCGATTATGCCCGTCAAGCCTGGGCATGGACAGCAGCCGATTTACCCCCCTGCGCCCCTGAAGGCATTGAAATTCCCCGCTCGGGTACCTCCGGTGAAACGCTTCACGCTAGCTGGAACGATATTCTGCTGACGTTATTAGAAACCCCCACGATCGCCTCTAAACGGTGGGTCTATCGGCAATACGATCATCAAGTGCAAAACAATACCGTTTTGCTCCCTGGAGGCGCAGATGCGGCGATCGTCCGCCTCCGTCCACAAGTCAGCCAGGATGAAACACCTAACTTATCATCGCCTGCATCCTTCACCAAAGGCGTTGCGGCAACCGTCGATTGCAATGCCCGTTACGTCTATCTACATCCCTACGAAGGTGCAAAGATGGCAGTTGCCGAAGCAGCTCGCAATCTTAGTTGCGTTGGGGCTGAACCCTTAGCCGTCACAGATAATTTAAACTTTGGTAGCCCCGAAAAGCCGATTGGATACTGGCAATTGGCAGAAGCCTGTCGAGGACTCTCGGAAGCCTGCCGGGAATTTAGCACACCCGTCACCGGCGGCAACGTCTCTCTCTATAACGAAACTCTCGATTCCGATGGTAAACCCCAACCCATCTACCCCACCCCCGTCGTCGGCATGGTTGGATTGATCCCCGATTTAGCAAACATTGCAGGTCAAGGCTGGCAAACGGAAGGGGATGTGATTTATTTGCTGGGCGTTGTGGGAGATGGGGGAGTTGGGGGAGATAGGGGAGATAGGGGAGATGGGGAAGTTGGGGGAGATGGGGTCATAGCATCTTCCTCACCCTCCTCACCCTCCTCACCTCCCTTACCTCCCTCACTCTCACCCCTCACCCTTGGCGCTTCGGAATATCTGGCAGCAGTCCACGGGATTGTAGCTGGGATGCCGCCTGTGGTGGATTTTGCTCTGGAAAAGCAGGTGCAAGCTGTGTGCCGAAACGGGATTCGGCAAGGTTGGGTGCGATCGGCGCATGACTGTGCCGAAGGAGGCTTAGCCGTTGCGTTAGCCGAGTGTTGCATTAGTGGAGGTAAAGGTGCAGCGATCGCCTTAAAGGTTCCAGATCAAGCAGCCGCAGCCTCTCCATCGGTTCTGCGGTGGGATCACCGTCTCTTTGCAGAAGGAGGAGCGCGAATTTTAGTATCCGTATCTCCAGATCAGGTGGAAACTTGGGAATCTTATCTAGATGCACACCTGGGCAGGAATTGGCAACAACTGGGTCGGGTCGGTAGTGTCAAAGACACACTGACTATCACGACGACCGATGGATTGGGTTTGATTAATCTAGACGTTGCAACGCTCAGCGATCGCTGGTTACATGCCATCGAGCGACGTTTGGCAGTTTGAATCTGAGGTTGTGGCTTTCCGGCTCGTCCTTACGCTAGTGTTGAGGTAGTAGATTAAGAAATTGTTATGATCATTACCTTTGATCCTGAGTCGTTTAGGGTCGTGGATGTAATAAACCCGAAGAATTTATTGATGGAAGCGTTGCGTTGCAACGCTTCCATCAATAAACGTCTGGGTTTTATTTAATTTGTGATCCTCAGGTATTGATCTCGTTTAAATCCATCTCACTGTTCACCGATTTAGCCATGCCAAATTGGGTAGTGGTGAATGGCGATCGCTCAACTCCGTGACTGTTCCCTGTCCTTACATTACTTGCAACAACATAGGAGCTAGATTCTCGCATGATGCCACATCCTGCCGACCATCTATCCTCTGGAGAAAATTCTTCAGAGTTTGTGAAACCTGGTTCCGATTTGAATCGTCCCGATAAACCCGAAGAAGCCTGCGGCGTCTATGGGATTTATGCACCGGGAGAAGATGTTGCCAAGCTGACCTATTTTGGATTGTATGCTTTACAACATCGCGGGCAGGAATCCGCAGGGATTGCTACCTTTGAGGGTGATCAGGTTCATCTCCATAAAGAGATGGGGTTAGTCTCTCAAGTCTTTAATGAAAAGATTTTGATGAGCCTACCAGGGCAAATGGCAGTGGGACATACACGCTATTCCACCACCGGGTCGAGCCGTGTGGTTAATGCTCAGCCCGCCGTCGTCGAAACCCGTCTGGGAAAGCTGGCACTGGCACACAATGGCAACCTGGTGAACACGTCTGGCTTGCGAGAGGAGTTGATCAAATCAGATTTCCAATTGCTTACGACCACGGATTCTGAAATGATTGCGCTGGCGATCGCCCAGGAAGTCAACAGCGGTAAAGATTGGATTGAAGGCACCATCAGCGCCTTGAAACGGTGTCAGGGCGCGTTTAGCCTGGTCATCGGCACGCCCGATGGACTGATGGCGGCGCGAGATCCGAACGGCATTCGTCCCCTGGTCTTGGGCAGCCTCGACAATAGCGACACCAATGGCAGCCAACCTTACTACGTATTGTCGTCGGAAACCTGCGGTTTAGATATTATCGGTGCCGAGTATCAACGGGATGTCGGTCATGGTGAACTGCTTTGGATTACTGACCAGGGGTTGACATCGATTCAGTGGGCAGAACCCGTCAAGCGCAAACTCTGCATTTTTGAGATGATCTACTTTGCACGACCCGATAGCATCATGAACGAGGAAAGCCTCTATAGCTATCGCTTACGACTGGGGCGGCAGTTGGCACAAGAATCGCCAGCCGATGTGGATTTGATCATCGGGGTTCCTGACTCTGGCATTCCAGCTGCGATCGGATTTTCTCAACATACGGGCATTCCGTATGCAGAAGGGCTGATCAAAAACCGTTATGTCGGACGGACATTCATCCAACCGACCCAGAGTATGCGGGAATCGGGCATTCGCATGAAGCTGAACCCTCTGCGCGATGTCCTGGAAGGGAAGCGGGTGCTGATGGTTGATGATTCAATTGTGCGTGGCACCACCAGTCGGAAAATTGTCAAAGCCCTGCGCGATGCCGGAGCCACCGAAGTTCATATGCGGATTTCGTCGCCCCCAGTGACGCACCCTTGTTTTTACGGCATCGACACCGACAATCAAGACCAGTTGATTGCTGCTACCAAAACGGTCGCTGAAATTGAACAGCAGATCGAGGTGGATAGTCTGGCGTACCTGAGTTGGTCGGGGATGCTAAAGGCGACTGGAGAAGACACTGAAAGCTTCTGCTCTGCTTGCTTTACCGGCGATTACCCAGTTTTGGTTCCCGACCCGGTCAAACGGTCGAAGCTACTGTTGGAAAAAACAGCCGCCGCTTCCACCTCGGTGTAAAGGGACGATACGCTAATGTCAGGGGATGAGCGTGGTTACACTACGCTCATCCCCTGCATCATGTGATGCACTCAGAGTGCGTCACGCGATACCCTACGATCCCTTGCCAACAATCATTCGTGAGACGCTTCTCCTGGTTCATCACCAGTATCCTGCCCTGGCTAGGATATATGGTTGTGCTGGTCTTGCCATTGCCTGGGCAGATCGGTTTAGCGGTGCGATACAATCCCGCGATCGCTCTGATTCTGATTGCGGGACTGTATCCGATCTATCGTCGTCCCGGCCGGATTGCCGCATCCATCAGCCTTTGCCTGACGCTCATCTTATTTGCCTTACCGCTGGCGGGTTTATGGAATAGTGGGGTGAGCGAGTATCCCACCCTGATTAGCGGATTCTTTCCCTTCACCGATGGCAGCAACTATTACACCGATGCCCGTCGAATTTTAGCAGGCAGTCGATTCAACGTTGTTTCGTCTGGCAGACCGCTATTTCCCGGATTGTTAGCCACCGTACTGGCATTAACCCAGCAAAATCTACAACTGACGCTGGCAGTATTAGTGGCGATCGCCACCCTGGCTTGCTTTTTCTTAACCCGCGAAATCCAACGGTTGTATGGCGTCATGCCCGCCCTCACCAGCCTCAGCGTCTTATTTTTGTTTTATCGCCGATTTATTGGCACGGTTTGGACGGAGCAGTTGGGCTTAGCCTTGGGGGCGATCGCCTTTACCGTCTTGTTGCGATCGATTCACCAGCGACAATCCAGCTTATTTTTAGGCGGCTTATTGCTGCTGTCGCTGGCACTGAATGCCCGTGCCGGAGCCTTTTTTGTGCTACCGCTGCTGATTGCCTGGGGCAGCTGGTTTTTCGCCCAACCCAGCCACTCCACCCATTCGTTTTCTCACAAACGAGCGTGGCAATGGTCGAGATCCTGGGCAGCGATGGGCTGTATTGCTGTTGGGCTGGGCTTTGTGCTCAATCACGGGGTGCTAGCGATCGTGGGTCGAGCCGATTTAGGATTTTCTAACCTGTCCTATACCCTCTATGCTCAGGTGGTGGAATCGCCCAACTGGCGGCAAGTCTGGATTGATCATCCCGACGTCTTTCAGATCGAGCAAGCCGACGTTGCCATCCGCCGGATTTATCAACTCACCTGGACTGCGTTTCTGCATCACCCGCTGGGCATCGTTCGCAGTAGTCTGGCAGCCATCCTCACCTACATCAATCCGGCAGCATCCGAGAATGCCCTTGGATTCATCGGCACCTATGGCAGAACAGCGCTGAGTTCGCTGATCACCGGAATTCTGTATCTTCTGAGTGCCATAGGACTATATGTGGGGTTTCAGCATCGCCAGGAGCCGAAGCAAACCTTTTTAGCGATCGCCAGTTTAGGGATTTTGCTCTCATTGCCCTTCGCCCCACCCTGGATGGATGGTGTGCCCTCGTCGTTGCGAATTTATGCAGCCACACTGCCGATTTCAGCGATTTTACCGGCATTGGGATTGTATTTTTGTCTGGAGCAACTGGGTTGGCAAGAACGCACCCAGGTCTCAACCCGCTCGACCCAAACCGTTCGATCGCCTTTGCCTCTGATCTTTGCGATCGCCCTGGTTATCCTGACGGTGGGAGGTGCGATCGCCAGCAAAACTCTCAGCCCCCTGCCCCAACTCAGCGCCGTCACCTGTCCCAATGGCACAGCCGCCACTCACATTCGCTACCATCCCCATGCCGTGATTCACCTGGTTGGCGATGACGAACCGACCCGTCTACCCAGGGTTCGCATCAGCGACTTCCACCCCGGTGTGGTGCAGGTGGTTCAATCCCTGGCTGCCACCTCTGGTCGTCCCCTACCTCTGGTAAAAACGACAGAAGAATTGCTCACGATCCCAGTCGGCAACACCCTGATTGATGCCGTTGATCTCAAAACCTTCCAACGGCTCTGGGTGGTTGCCAGCACCGATCGCTTACCAACCCAAGCAGGGGCGATCGCTGTCTGTGGGAGCCTGCGACATCAAGTTTTGCGAGTTGATCCTACCTAGCATTCCTATAGCGGTTGAGTCGTGCCGATCAGCCACATCGTCAGCAATGCTAAGGCGATCGCCGCGATCGCACCAATCAAGGTATTCACCACATTCACCACTTCATTGGTCAGCCAGTCCACCTTGGCTTGCAAGGTTGCCCCAATCACACTTTCTAGATTCGTGGCAATAAATGCTGCGACCATACAAATGCCAATGCTAAGCGGATCGATCAATTGCACTGCCCAGGCAACAGTGGCGATCGCTGCTGAACCCACAATACCTGCCAGAGTTCCTTCTAAACTGACTGCGCCTTCCGTTCCTTTCGGGACGGGCTTAAAGGTTGTGATCAAAAATGTATGCTTGCCATAGGCTTTGCCGACTTCACTGGCGCAGGTATCCGATAGTTTAGTACTGAGGCTGGCGACATAGCCCAATAGCAACAACCATAGGACTGCCTGCGGTAGAGCAGGACTCACCCCAACTGTATAAAACCCCAGGGCACAGATCGTAGCGACCAATGCCGAACCCCAAACATTTTCGGGGCCTCTGGCTCCAGAGCGTTTTTCAGCAATGCCTGCGGCTTCCTTTTGCGCCATCCCAATTCGCGTTACCGCCGACCCGACCAGAAAATAGACCATCATGACGCTATAGCCTCGCCAGCCCAGCGTTCCCCAGATAATAATCCCCAAGACCCAGGCGTGCAGTAATCCAGCCGGGGTCAAGAGTTTTTTGGGCGCAACCCAGGCGATCGCTGCCAATACCGTATTCAGCCCAACGGCAATAACCCAGGGCATGAAGATATCCAATAGCAAGGGATCGAGGGTAGAAAGCTGAAAGGGCATGGTTCGCCTCCGTAACAGAGTGATAGCCAGTAGGTTGATCGTCCAGGATTTTTAAGATCTTCGCTCAGGATCGGGGCTGAAATCATCGACCTTATACAGTGGGGGTGTGGGGGCTGTGCCCCCAGCCAGGGGTTCCACCCCTGCACCCCGTCCTGATTAACCCTCCAATGGCGGCAGTCGTTGGTAAATGGCGAGGTCCGAATAAATCATGCTTCGTCCCTACGATTAAAACCTAATTCGTTTAAAGGAAGCGATGGCTCCGCCATCGCTTCCTTTAAAAAAATCAGTGATCCGAAAGCAGGGATGCTAAAAATCATTGGGGGTCCCCGATTTTGCAAATCAGGGTGACTATACTATTGGCTAGACACTAGCCTAACAGTCAACGATTTATGCAACCAGTGTTATTTCATCTCGCCTTCCCGGTCGGCAATATTGCTCAAACCAAACAATTTTACGTCGATGGCTTGGGTTGCACAGTCGGGCGCAACAATGCCAGTTCAATGATTTTGAACTTATACGGGCATCAACTAGTCGCCCATGTCACCGACGACCAAATACCGCCACAACGCGGGATCTATCCCCGTCATTTTGGTCTGGTTTTTGCCAGTGAAGCAGATTGGGAAGCATTGTTGGAGCGATCGCAATCCCATGGCTTAAGTTTTTACCAGAAGCCCAAACTGCGCTTTCCGGATCTGCCATTAGAACACCGCACTTTTTTTCTAGAAGATCCGTTTCACAATCTGCTGGAATTTAAGTTTTATCGCCATGCCAGTGCCGTGTTTGGGGAAGCGGAATTTGCCCAAATTGGCGATCGCACTTAGGGCTTATCCGATAACGCGTCTGCTACCGCTTTTATGCTTCTTGGATCGGTCAGCATCCACGGATGGGCAGCGACATTAATTTTTACCTCTCGACCGAACGGCATATGGGAACTGTTTGCCGGAAAAATCATTAGATCCAGCGGTGTCCAAATCGAGGTGAAGCTAATTTTGTTGAGCATTGCCACATCTTGATTTAACCGTTCCAAAAAAGCACCGCCCGGTTTCATCTGTTCTGCACCAATATTGGGCCGAAAGTGAGCCGTCAAGGTGCCGTGATGGGGAGTGGCGATCGTGACAAAGCGTTGAATCCGGTTGATGCCGCCTAAGCGTTGCACGTAGTAGCGACTGACGATGCCACCCATACTAAATGCCACCAGATCAAACGGTTGATGGGCTGGAAACGTGCGATCGGCATAGTCGCGGATTTGCAATGCCAGTTTATCCAGTCCGACGTCACCATTACAGGGAATTAAATCGAGGGTATGTACCGACCAGCCCGAATTATTGAGATAGGCAGACATTTTGTTAAAAACAGCAAAGGTATCGTCAATCCCATGAATCAACAACACAGGGTTACGCGGACTGGAAGTACTCATAAGAGGCAACAACGTTAGCTAAGCAGGATTTAGAACGATCGAGATTCGATACCTCTAGCTTAAGCAGAAGATCGAGACGGTTCCAGATCCCGTCAGCCAGATTATCAAGCTGTACCTGATTGAGTCCCGGATATCTCCAGCCAATAGCCAGAATTAAAACTCTTCAAGGAATTAAAAATTGCAACGTTTTCGGTAAATCTACATAAGGCTCAGTAGGATCGGTTATCCATAAATCACAATTTTATTCGTCTACGGAGATATAAAAACATGAAGGCTTTATATCCTAGCGTTAGCACGTTTGTACTTTTTTCAATTATTGGACTATCCCTTCCTGCTCAAGCTGCTCAGTTATCCGCTAATGTAACGGCTGATAACCACTATGGAATTTATTACGGACAGGTTGATGGCTCTGATTTGTCCTTCGTCGGCACAAACGAAAGCGGTAACGGTCACATCCCTGATATCGATTCACCTATTCCTATTGAGCCTTGTAGTGGAATATTTAACTGGCAATGCCCTGAAACATGGACATTTAGCGTAGATACGGGAGATTACTTATATATCATTGCTTGGGATGATGCTGGGCCACAAAGCTGGATCGGTGACTTTCAGCTTCCTGATGGTAGTTTGCTCTTGTCCAATACTACGGATTGGGAATATGCGATCGCCAGCGGCAGTACTCCCTTCACCGGGACTCTTCCTTCCGTATTAGACCTAGCAACAGAGATTGCAAGCGCGACTTGGAATACGCCCCAAGCCTCTGCTCCCCAAGGAAGCGATCCTTGGGGGACAATTCCCAACATATCTTTGTCATCTCAATTTATTTGGCATGACACGTTGTCTGATGACTCCTTGAGTGATGGAAACTACGTCATTTTCAGAAGTAAATCTTCAGTTTTCTCGACTCCGACCAGTGTTCCGGAACCGACTACAGTCTTGGGATTAGGCTTATTTGGAATCACTTGGTTATTCAACAGAAAACGTAGAGTTTAAGTGCTTGATAGATTCATTTCTAATCTGGGCTTCGACTTCGCTCAGCCCACCTGGTGTTGCAAACATGAAATTTTGCAACATGGGGGTTTGGGGGCTGCGCCCCCAAAAGGAGGTTTTACCCCCTCCACCCCCTCTAAAACTTTTAAGTTGGTGTACTAGACCGAGCGTTGAGCGAAGTCGAAACGCAGGAACGCAGGAACTCAAGTATTGTCTACGGGTTACCTGCCAAAATTGCTTCGCAGGTGCGTGCGCGGGCTTGCTCTAGGTGAACCTGGGCGCGGCAATGTTCGTAAGCTAATTGGGTTGCCAATCTTCCAGGAAACTGGGCTCTATTGTCTAAAGCGGTTTGAAAGTCAGGCAGGCTCGCTTCGTAGTTACCCTGACGCACCCGGATCTGGGCTCTCAGGTAATATAAATCGGGGTTATCGGGTGTGGCAGCGATCGCCCGATTGACGGCTTCTAACGCCGCTGCTTCTTCATCTAAATCTCGATAGCCGATCGCAATACCTCGATAGACCAGGTAATCGGGTGCATTCGATGCTCGTAGCCGTTCGATAGCTTGATTGGGGTCAGCAAAAGGTAAATTTACCGCCAGCATCAAATCCATATAGCTTTTGAGCAGCGTCAGTTCTGGATCGGTTGGGTCAATCCGTTCGGCTTCGCGCAAACTATCAAAGACATCCTGGAGTTTTGCCAACAGCGTCGGTGTTGAAGAGACAATTCCCTGAGTTGAAGCAATATAAGCACCCTGGAGAAACTGACCCAC
This sequence comes from Calyptranema fuscum S582, assembly GCF_055793305.1. Lineage (NCBI taxonomy): Bacteria > Bacillati > Cyanobacteriota > Cyanophyceae > Oculatellales > Oculatellaceae > Calyptranema > Calyptranema fuscum. The sequence goes on along the minus strand of NZ_JBSLYH010000026.1, from coordinate 15,942 downwards.
TGCAACATAGAGGTGCCCTCGTAGCGGATCGGTTGCAATTAACTGTTGCGCGGTGCTGAGGGTAGCATCGGCACTGGCAGACATGGCTCCCCAATCTTGATCGAGATAATCAAGGGCAGCTTGCATGGCATGAGCCAGAGGTTCATCGGCTTCAGCCGTTTGCAGAATTTCAGCCGCCTCAACATAATTGCCTTGCTCAAAGATAGCCCGGAAGGCAGCTTCGGTGCGATCGCCAATCGCATGAGGGTTGGTGCTGCGAAACGGATCAGCTGCCGCTGCCGAAAAAGTCAATAAATTCAGAGCGATCGCCGTAGTTCCTGCGATCGCTGCAATGGTACGGGTAAAATTAGGCGATCGCCACGTTCCCATTTTCAAACACTGCAAAGATACCATGCGCCGATCTGTCATGAATTGAGCCTCTAAAACTTTGGATGCGAGCCTGCGCGGATCAAGATACCACTAAGCCTAATTACGAGTCTAGCTGGGGGATTTCAGGGTGTCTTTATCAGATGATCCACACTAATCGCCAAGACGCGATCGCCAATTGCAGGTTCCTAATCTAGAGTGGGGTCGTTACACTTAAGATTGAGTCTTGCCACACCCGTAGCTAACCTTTTAGTTCAGTCCTAACGAATGCTCTATTTACGCAACCTGACTTACCACCCAGCCGCGACAGAAACTGCCATTCTTAAATCCATTGATTTAGAATTGGCTCCCCAGCAACTGGGTTTAATTGTGGGGCCAAGTGGGTCAGGCAAAAGTACCTTGCTGGAAATTTTAGCAGGGCTGGCACAAAAAACCTCTGGTACCATCCTATGGCGCAGTCAAGACCTTACCCCAGAACACTTACAACAACTGGGTGGGTTAGTGTTTCAGTTTCCAGAGCGGCATTTTTGTGGCAAAACGATTTTAGAAGAACTACGTCTGGGGCATCCCGAACTCAGCAAAGAAAAGATTGATCAATCCCTCGCTGCCGTTGGGCTGGCACACCTGAGCATGAACACGTCGCCCCAATCGCTCAGCGGTGGGCAACAACGACGGCTGGCGCTAGCTGTGCAACTGATTCGTCAACCCTATTTACTGTTGCTCGATGAACCGACCGCAGGGCTGGATTGGTCGATGCGCCGCCAGGTGATTAGTCTGCTGGCAACGTTGAAAAAAGACTGGAGTTTGTTGATCGTCACCCATGATGCCAGTGATATGGTGGCGATCGCCGATCGTTGCTGGACGCTCAGTCATGGCGAACTCACCCCTGCCGACCCAAGTAGCTTTGAAACCAAATCTGAAGTCGGAGTGGGAAGATAGAGACGCGATTAATTTGGTAAAGACGTCATTAATGACTCCTCTTCATCCCAACCCACACCTAAAACCCTCATGTCCATTGACCCATCTACCTTACCAACCTTGCCAGAGATGACAGAAACCTGGCAGCAAACCTTGACGTGGTTGCCCGATGCCAGCCAGCAGCAACAGTTTCAACGGTTATATGAATTGATCGTAGACGGCAATCAGCAGCTTAACTTAACGCGGATTACAGAACCCTCTGAATTCTGGGAAAAGCATTTATGGGATTCTTTGCGCGGCATTTACCCGTCTACGTTTTCTTTGTTTGCCCCCCCTGCTGCCTCCGACTTAGCCCCTGAACTTTCCATCCCAACCCTCGATCCCTCAGACATAGCCGCTGAACTCTCTGACCCCACCCTCGATCCCTCAGATCTAGCCCCTGAACACGCTAACCCCATCGTCGATTCTGCCGAGCAGATCTCTGACGCCCAAGCGTTACCCTCTGATCGTCCCACACACGCACCAAAACCCTCTGTTCTCAAAATTATTGATATTGGCACGGGTGGCGGATTTCCGGGGGTGCCTGTGGCGATCGCACTTCCCCATGCCAAGCTGACGTTGGTTGATTCGACCCAGAAAAAAATTACATTCCTGTCCACTGTATTAGAGCAGTTGGGACTGGATAATGCCCGAGCGATCGCCAGTCGAGCGGAAGCGGTCGGTAAAAGTCCGCAATACCGCAAGTCGTTTGACATCGCCCTAATTCGTGCCGTTGCCTCAGCCACTGTGTGTGCCGAGTACGTTCTACCCCTGCTCAAAATTGGCGGAGTAGCTATCCTTTATCGGGGACAATGGACAGACGCCGAACAGCAAACCCTGGATGTTGCCGCCCACCAGTTGGGTGGCACTGTTGAGCACGTAGAAGCCTTTACAACCCCGCTCAGTCAGGGAATTCGGCATTGTTTGTACCTCCGCAAAGTGAAACTCACGCCCTCCAAGTTTCCCCGTTCCGCAGGCGTCCCGGCACGTCAACCCTTACCCCTGTCATAATTAGGGTGTGTGTCGCAGGCTAGCCAATTTTCCTATATGTTGCCAAAAGAAGAATTGCTCAAGGGTGTCGAAGAACGAGAAGCTGCAACGCGGGTGATTGACCTGGCAGAACAGGCAATCAAAACCTGGGACGTGGTCTGCACCGACTTTCTTTCACCCCCCGAATGGGCAGATGTGCAACAGATGTTTAAGCGGCTGACCGATGTCGAGATGCTGCCCTGGGGCGGCTATCCGCAAGCCGAACGACAACGAGTGGCGATCGCTCGTACAGAATTACCCTTAGATCCATCGCAGGTGGCGATCGCAGCGCTCGATATCAGTGGCAACTTTTTGTTTGACCCTGCTAGCCATCGCGATTTTCTCGGCGCGTTGCTGGGCACAGGCATTGTTCGCGAAAAAGTTGGCGACATTCTGGTGCTGGGCGAACGGGGGGCACAGGCAATTGTCGTGCCCGAACTGGTGGAATTTTTGGAGATGAGTCTGACCCAGGTGCGCTCGGTTCCCGTTAAAACTCGACGAATTGAGTTGACCGAACTGAAGATCCAACCGCCCAAGAAAAAAGAACTGACGACCGTAGAAGCGTCCCTGCGACTCGATGCGATCGCCTCTGCTGGATTTGGCATGTCGCGCAGCAAAATGGTCGATCTGATCACCTCAGGCGATGTCCGGGTTAACTGGAAAGACATCACGCAATCCAGTCATGCTCTGAAATCCGGCGATTTAGTCGCGATCCGGGGCAAAGGACGCCTGGAAATTGGCGAGATTGCGGTCACTAAAAAAGAACGATACCGCATTCAACTCACCCGCTTTATGTAAACCCCAGCCTTTGACTCGGAGATCGGTGTGCGGCAAGGCGTTGCCTTGCCGCACACCGATCTCAAACCAAAACATTGAATTCATCCAGCGGGCGATAAATCTACACTTGACAAGTGTAGATTTATCGCCCCAATTTTGTCATGAGGCTGGTAGAAAGCGATCGCCCCTCTCATCACCTCCGAGACTTCCGAGGTTTTCAAAAACATCGGAAGTCTTGCCCTATAAAGATCTGAGCAGCAATCTGTCGATCCTTTAGATAGGCGCTCAACAAAAAGAAATTTTTGTCACTGAAGACATCCACAAGATTAGTGTGCTATAAATCTACAGTAAGTCACTCGACAAAGTGTGGATTTGACTTACAAGAATACTATATTTATCGGTCTTCCTGAATAGTGAGATGGGGTTGACCCGTCAGAGGTTCTCCGCTCAAAGACCCTACAGAATCAGCAGCACTTTTTATCCTTTACTTTTACTTAAGGCAGGTAAGCAGTCGTGGGTATTGTTGTTCACAACGTCTCTAAGCGATTTGACAACTTTCAAGCCGTTGATCAGGTTGATCTAGAAGTTAAAACAGGATCATTGGTTGCATTATTGGGTCCCTCCGGTTCGGGTAAATCAACGCTGCTACGACTGATTGCAGGATTGGAAATGCCGGATACTGGACGGATTTATTTGACCGGCAGTGATGCCACTTACCAGAGTGTACAAGAACGCAGTATTGGGTTTGTGTTTCAACACTATGCCCTGTTTAAACACATGACCGTGCGTAAAAATATCGCATTTGGTTTAGAGTTACGGAAAACCTCTAAGGCAAGAATTAGAGCGAAAGTTGAAGAGTTATTAGACCTTGTTCAGTTAAGTGGTTTGGGCGATCGCTATCCATCCCAATTATCGGGTGGACAACGGCAACGTGTCGCCCTCGCTCGCGCCCTCGCTGTCGAACCGAAAGTCTTACTGCTAGACGAACCCTTTGGCGCATTAGATGCCAAAGTCAGAAAAGATTTACGCGCCTGGTTGCGCCGACTTCACGACGAAGTCCATGTCACGACCGTATTCGTAACCCACGACCAGGAAGAGGCAATGGAAGTGTCTGATGAAATCGTGGTGATGAACAAAGGCAAAATCGAGCAGGTCGGCACTCCAGCGGAGATTTACGATAACCCTGCCAGCGCCTTTGTTATGGGCTTTATCGGCCCTGTGAATGTGTTACCCAGCACATCCCATATCTTCCATAACAACGGCTTTAAATCTCCCCATCCCTCCGTTTTTGTGCGACCCCAGGATGTCATGATCGAAACCCATCCCGATAGCGCCACCGTTCCCGCCAAAGTCAGCCGAGTGATTCATCTCGGTTGGGAAATTCAGGCAGAAATTACCCTGGATGACGGGCAGGTCGTCATAGCCCATTTGACCCGCGATCGCTTTGATGAACTCAATCTCCAGCCCAACCAACGGGTCTATGTAAAACCCAAAGAAGCTAGAGCATTCCCGCTCCATTACGCAATTTAACGTTCATAGTGTTCGAGGGTTTGAATCGTCGGCACAATCTCAAGCTTTTGATTGAGATAAAAGTGGAGTGCCCAGGTCAACTCAAAAAATAGCGCTGCGTCTTGCTCAGATAGTTTCATGGCTCAACTCACTTGCAATTAACTTACACCCATCAATAGCCATTATCCAAAACCAATGGTTTGCAGACTGAGGATCGTGGATTAAACACGATCGACTATGGAATCATTTGCAGGGGCAAACAGCCGTTCGATAGCAGTGTGCAAGTTCGTGTACGGTGTGGTGGGGCGCTCCGCGCCCCACCACACCGTACTGAATCAACCTGCACAGCGGGTGATTTGTGAGAACTGCATCCCTGGGAAGTACGATTCTCACACACTATTTGAGATGGCGATATCGCCCTATCTCAGCAACTGCATTAGACCGCTTTATATTTATTTGGAAACGCACTTAATAAAACTTGTAGAATGCAGACTCAAAACCGTCTATTAATCTCTGATCCCCAGTTTTATAGCGAATAAAATTTTGAAATATTTTAAGGATTGACTCTAACAGTATCTTCTGCTAACAAGATCCGGTCACACCGTTAAATTTCAGTGCTACGATTGCGACAGAAGAAATAACGAGAACAAGGGTACACCATTACACATGCTGAATGAAATAGATAAGTCAATATCCTTTGATGGAAGGGATATTAGGCTGAAGGTAGGTCTGCTTGCGCCACAAGCAGGCGGTTCTGTATTGGTTCAGTCTGAAGAAACTGCGGTTTTCGTCACGGCAACTCGCGCCTCAGCCCGTGAAGGCATTGATTTCTTGCCTCTTTTAGTGGATTACGAAGAGCGGTTGTATGCGGCAGGGCGCATACCAGGAGGGTTTCTCCGACGGGAAGGTCGTCCCCCAGAAAAGGTGACGTTAACAAGCCGATTGATCGATCGCCCAATGCGACCGCTATTCCCTAACTGGTTACGCGATGATATCCAAATCGTCGCCATTACCATGTCTAGAGACGAGCGCGTACCGCCCGATGTTCTGGCAGTCACAGGGGCTTCGATCGCCGCCTTGTTAGCCCAGATTCCCTTTAATGGACCCATGGCAGCCGTGCGAGTTGGGCTAGTGGGCGATGATTTCATCATTAACCCCACCTACAGCGAGATCGAAGCGGGTGATCTCGACCTGGTCGTAGCAGGTTCCCCGGATGGGGTGATTATGGTGGAAGCCGCCGCAAATCAATTGCCAGAGCAAGACATGATCGAGGCGATTGATTTTGGTTATGAAGCCGTTCGTGACTTGATTCAGGCACAGCGTGACCTGATGCAAGAATTGGGCATTGAGTTGGTGCAAGAAGCGCCACCTGTAGTGGACTCTACCCTGGAAGAATACATCACTGAGCGATCGCAAGCGGCGATTAAAGAGATCTTGGCACACTTTGAGCAAACCAAAGGTGAACGAGATAAGGCATTAGACGAAGTCAAAGCGGGCATTGATGCGGCGATCGCCGAACTTCCAGAGGAAGATGCAATTCGGGTAGCGGCAACCGCCAACCCCAAAGCCTTGAGTACGGTGTTTAAAGACGTGACCAAAAAGCTGATGCGCCGTCAGATTGTCGAAGACGGGGTGCGGGTCGATGGTCGTAAATTGGATGAAGTCCGTAAAATTAGCTGCCGCACCGGGTTGTTGCCCAAACGAGTTCATGGCAGTGCGCTCTTCCAGCGTGAGTTGACCCAGGTGCTATCGGTTGCAACGTTGGGTACCCCAGGGGATGCCCAAGATCTACTGGATGACTTGCATCCTGAAGATGAAAAGCGGTATCTGCATCACTACAACATGCCTCCTTACTCGGTCGGGGAAACCAAACCGATGCGATCGCCTGGTCGCCGTGAAATCGGACATGGTGCCCTGGCTGAAAAAGCTTTGCTACCCGTCTTACCGCCCAAAGACCAATTCCCTTACGTCATTCGGGTGGTGTCGGAAGTCCTGTCGTCCAACGGCTCGACCTCCATGGGTTCCGTCTGCGGCTCAACGCTGGCATTAATGGATGCTGGGGTTCCTATCCTCAAACCCGTCAGTGGTGCAGCCATGGGTTTGATCAAAGAAGGCGATGAAGTCCGCATTCTCACCGATATCCAGGGAATCGAAGACTTCCTGGGCGACATGGACTTCAAAGTGGCTGGCACCGACAGTGGCATCACTGCATTGCAGATGGATATGAAGATCAGTGGCTTGCCGATTTCGGTAATTGCTGACGCCATCCATCAGGCAAAAGCTGCTCGCCTCCACATCCTCGGCAAGATGCTAGAGGCTCTGGATAAGCCGCGTGCTGAGCTATCTCCCTTTGCCCCTCGCCTGTTAACCATCAAAATTGACCCCGATCTCATCGGTCTGGTCATCGGGCCGGGTGGTAAAACGATTAAAGGCATTACCGAGCAAACGGGCGCGAAGGTGGATATTGAAGACGATGGCACCGTCACCATCTCTTCGTTAGATTCCGACAAAGCCAAGCAAGCGCGTGCCATTATCGAAGGCATGACTCGCAAACTCAGTGCCGGAGATGTTTATGTCGGCAAAGTCACTCGCATCATCCCCATCGGTGCCTTTGTTGAGTTTCTCCCTGGCAAAGAAGGCATGATCCACATCTCTCAACTGGCAGACTATCGCGTCGGCAAAGTGGAAGATGAAGTGGCACTGGGCGATGAAGTGATTGTCAAAGTGCGCGAGATTGATAGCCGGGGTCGCATCAACCTGACACGCTTGGGAATTCATCCAGATGAAGCTGCCGCTGCTCGCGAAGCCGCTGCATCCTAACAACCCGTAGGGGCTAATCCTGTATGGAGATGCCCAAGGGGCAATCCTTGAGTGGATGCCCCGCTCTATAGGGCACGGGGTTGGCACATGTCACAACCCCTACCAACTCAAATCTGGATTCTTCCTATTGCCCAATCGATTGTTGGGTGATTCGCGTACAATAAAACCAAATCTTGCAGGTGTAGCACACCGTTCTGAACCGTCAAGTCTATCAGCGGCAAACGCTTTGATGGTGATTCAGGCGGTGTGTTGATCCATCCGGCAGCGATCGCACCCTTTTAATCGTTCATGGCAATCTTACACGGTAGCTGGCTCAATCTGCCTCAGGAAAGCTCTGCATCTCCGTCCTCTCAGGGGGCATCACCTGCCGGAGAGGCATACTTTTTGATCTGGGGAGAAACCTGGCGAAAAGTTGAGCCACTGGAAACGAGTACTGTGACAGCACCCCTGCTGCATCCATTTGCCATGAATGCAGCGGAATTGGTTGCATTTTTGCGATCGCTGCATCATTCGAAACAATTGACCTGGAGCATTGCTGATGTCCCGATCGAAGTCGTAGCACCAGCGGCAACCAAAGGCAAACGCAAGACCAGTAAAGCAGCAGACCCGGAGATAGAAATAACAGCGGCACGATGGCAGGCGATCGCTCTATCTCTGCCCACCTATACGCTCAAGCATCCCGACACTCAGACGATTGCCCTGATGCCTCAACACTCGGCGGCATTAGCAGCCTTCAGCAGCGACACAGACCCGAGTTCCAGCACAGCGGAACTGAGTCTTCATCCCTGGCAGGTTGAGGGCATTGTGGTGCAGCCCAGCGAAGTCATGGCGTTGCTCAATTCGTTGCCGCTCAGCTCATTCAACCCAGAAGACTCGTTTGTGGCAGGTGATTTGCGGTTTTGGTCGTATATTGCCCGCTGGAGTTTGGACTTAATGGCACGGTCTAAATTTTTGCCCGTGTTAGAGCCGGTATCCGAAGGTGTGGCGATTGGACAGTGGCGATCGCTGGTCGATAGTGCCATCGATCAAGAGCGGTTGCAGCAGTTTGTTAAAACGATGCCGCTGGCGTGTCGTGCCTATCACCGTTTAGACGATCTGCATCCGGGGGAACCTTCGGCGTTACTATCATCGCGATCGCTGATCTTTAGTTTTTTACATCAGATCATCGATGCCCAAATTCGGGCTGTCTCCAGTACGAATCTGCCCCCCGCCAACCACCTGCCTAAAGATCTCCCCTTGCGCGAATGGTTGCAGGCATTGACTTGCGATCGCCTCCCCTCGCCCACCCCGTCCCAGGCAGCGATTACTGCCAATCCAGACCAGTTAGAACGGCTCCATACCATTCTCATTAGTTGGTTGGCTCCGCTGCAACGCCAACTCAGTCAGGAAACCACCACCTTTCGCACCTGCTTCCACCTCAAACCACCGGAGATTGCCAGTGACAAAAACTGGACGTTAGACTATTTCCTTCAGGCAACCGATGATCTGGATTGTTTGATTGATGCCAAAACGATCTGGCAAAATCCGGTCGAGCGTCTGGTTTATCTGGGACGTAGCATTGACCAACCCCAAGAGACGTTGCTGGCAGGACTTGGGCTTGCCTCGCGGCTCTATCCGCTGATCGAAGAGAGTCTGCAAATTAAGCAACCCGAACGGTGCGTCCTCAACCCCGGACAGGTCTATGACTTTATCAAAACGACGGCTTGGCGACTGCAAGACAACGGATTTGGCGTAATTTTGCCCGCCAGTCTCTCCAATCAAGAAGGCTGGGCAAATCGCCTGGGGCTGAGTATCCGCGCCGAAACGTCTCTGGCTAAGGGGCAACGGTTGGGGTTACAAAACCTGCTCAACTTCAAGTGGGAACTGACTATTGGTGGACAACGCCTCTCGAAAAAAGAGTTCGATCGCTTAGTCAACCTCAACACTCCCCTGGTCGAAATTAACGGCGAGTGGGTCGAACTGCGCCCCCAGGATATCAAATCAGCGCAGACCTTTTTTCAAAGCCGCAAAGATCAGATGTCGCTGTCGCTGGAAGATGCTCTGCGGATTAGTACGGGCGACACGCAGATGATCGAAAAATTGCCCGTTCTGAACTTCGAAGCATCGGGGGCGCTACAAGACCTGATTACCACCCTCACGACCGGCAACCAAAGTGTAGATGCCATTCCTATTCCACCCTCGTTTCAGGGCGAGTTACGCCCTTACCAGGTGCGCGGCACGTCGTGGCTGGCATTCCTTCAGCGTTGGGGTTTGGGGGCGTGTCTGGCAGATGACATGGGCTTGGGTAAAACCGTCCAATTCATCGCCTTGATGCTGCATTTGAAAGAGCAAGATACCCTGACTAAACCGACATTGCTAGTCTGTCCTACGTCCGTTTTGGGAAACTGGGAACGAGAGGTCAAACGCTTTGCACCCAGTCTGCGAGTGCTGGTACATCATGGCGACAAACGCACTCAGGGAAAAGCATTTGCCAAAACTGCCAAAGACCACGATTTAATCATTACGAGCTATGCTCTGGTCTACCGCGATGAAAAAGACCTGCAAAGCGTCTCCTGGCAAGGAGTAGTGCTGGACGAAGCACAAAATATTAAAAATGCCGAGTCCCGACAGTCGCAAGCTGTCCGGCAGTTGGACGCAGAATTTCGCATCGCCCTGACGGGAACTCCGGTGGAAAACCGCTTGTCGGAACTCTGGTCGATTCTCGACTTTCTCAATCCCGGTTATTTGGGACCGCGAAATTTCTTTCAACGGCGCTTTGCCATCCCGGTGGAACGATATGGCGATGGGGCTTCGCTACAAACCCTGCGATCGCTCGTCCAACCCTTTATTCTACGGCGGCTCAAAACCGATCGCACCATTATTCAAGACCTGCCCGACAAGCAAGAGATGACGGTTTTCTGTGGGCTATCTGCCGAGCAAGCGGCTCTATATCAGGCGATCGTCGATAAATCGCTAGTAGATATCGAATCTGCTGAAGGCATTCAGCGCAAAGGCATGATTTTAGGCTTGCTGACCAAACTGAAGCAGATCTGCAACCACCCCACCCTATTCCAACCAAAAGGCAGCTCTGAAGACAACTCTGAACCAGACGCAGACGCCAAAACTGCAACCCGCAGCTCATCATCGGCTTTATCCTTCAACTCAGACCCATTCGCCTTTCAAACGCAATCGGGTAAGCTCCAACGGCTTGCGGAAATGCTTGAAGAAGTGTTGGCAGAAGGCGATCGCTCTCTCATCTTCACCCAATTTGCCGAATGGGGAAAACTGCTCAAAGTTTATCTAGAAAGACACTTTAATCGAGAGGTGCTGTATCTCTATGGCAGCACCCCGCAAAAGCAACGCGAAGAAATGGTCGCTCGCTTCCAAAACGACCCCCAGGCTCCCAAAGTCTTTATCCTGTCGCTCAAAGCCGGTGGGGTAGGCTTAAACCTGACCCGTGCCAACCATGTATTTCACTACGATCGCTGGTGGAACCCTGCCGTCGAAAACCAGGCAACCGATCGCGTCTTTCGGATTGGGCAAACTCGCAATGTTCAGGTTCACAAATTTGTCTGCACCGGAACTTTAGAAGAACGAATTCACGAACTGATCGAAAGCAAAAAAGCCTTATCGGAACAAGTGGTCGGGGCTGGAGAAAACTGGCTCACCGAATTTGACACCGACCAACTGCGGAACTTGCTCTTGCTCGATCGTACAGCGGTCATCGATGAATCCTAAAAGCACAAGTTGCCGTGAGAGAGCCGCGCGGAGCGCGGTTCTCTCACGGCAACCGTCATCTATCCAGGTTGGATTTTGCGGTCAATCGCACGCTACACGACAAAGTTTCTGCGAGCATCGAGTTCCGTGACCGACACATTTCGCACTCTGACCATGGAGACAGCTGCCTGTCCGCCATCAAACCCATCTCGGTCAAATTGTACGATTGTGGTAGTTCCCGACGCGCGGAAGCGGAGATAGCCTTCACTGATCGCTTGCCGATAGGTAGAAACCTCAGACGCAAACGTCTGGAACAGGCGACTCATGACAATTTTGTCGCTGCCTACGGCAAAATCCGTAATCACATCAGTCCGGTCTTGCAATGACAAGCAAACAAATTTATCTTTGCCAGCACCCCCAGTTAGCGTATCTCGTCCGCCGTTGCCTTTGAGCGTATCACTGCCGCCAAGCCCACGCAGGCGATCGCTACCTCCTAGCCCAATCAACGTGTCATTGTTAGCGGTGCCTGTCAGCACATCCGCCTGTGCCGTACCCCGAATCGTTTTGCCCGCTGTGCCCGCTGTACCCCCACCCGTGCCTGTCTGATCGGTGGTATTCCAATCCAACTTCACATTTGCCGAATTGATTGTGATGGATTGGGTGAATTGATCGACGTCGCCATCCTGATCGACATCGCCCTTAAACGTCACCTTATAGGTACCTGGCGTTAATTCTATTTGATAGCCACCCGATGCCCAGGTTGTTGTGCTTACCGTATTGCTGGCATCACTTTGATCGACAGCAGTGACAGTGATATCACCCAGCCCTTCCCCTGCCGTATAGAAATTATCATCCACCGTTTTGTCATTGAACACGACTCCGACCACTTGAGGGACGTAGTCAAACCGATAGCCAAAGTCTTGCGTAATGATCAGCGGTCCCACTTGAGTAGACGAATCGTTTTCTTCTCGAATATCGATGCCGATCTCTTGATAGTCTGCATTCATCAAATTTTGCCGATGCCCATACCCCGCTTGAATGCCGGAACCATCGGAGTTATAGCCCCAGTCAATCGCAAAACCTGCATGACCATAAAACACAGAATCGACTACGGCAAACGCATTTTCGCCACCGCCGCCGGGGTAAGTCCAGGGGTTATTAGAATGCCCTGTATTGTCAATTTGAATTTGGTAATCATTGTTGGCACTGGCAGAACTTTTGAGCAGATCTGACCATGCCAGAGGGGCAACAGGACTTAGATCTTGCCATTGGGTTGCCAGCACCGTCAGGTCAACCCCAAAGAATTGGATCGCGCTATTAACATCTGCATCACCGGAGTTGGTTAGCTTTGGCAACTCGGCAGCGGGATCGATGCGCATCCGATTGACCAATTCAAGCATCTCTTGCTCTAATGCGGTTGGGTTAGCCATACTGCTCTACGCTCCTTGCAATGCAAATAAAGTTCATATAGCTGTAGGATCACAGATTCATTAAACCCGTCACTCTCTCAGAGAATTGGGTTTGGTTAAATTCAGGATCCTCAACGTCTGAGTTAAACTACTCAATCCTATGAAATGATTTTCATTAACCTTATCCGTGGAATTGCTAACAAAACAGGATATTGAGCGCTAAATTTACCTTAGTTTCACGGAAAAAGCCCTGTCTATGATTCAGCGTTACCCATAACTTATGAATAGAAAGCGTAGATGCGATCGCACTGATAGCAATTCTCAATACCATGAAATACAAGTTTTTGAGAAAGGGCTTCGCGGAGCGAAACCCTTTCTCAAAAACCATAATTTATCTATATGCAAACGTTATACAAACGTTTAATTTGACGTGAAGCGATCGCATTTTAAGCCGTTAAACACAACGTCTATTTTTCATCTCTATAGCGCTATGCAGGTTGGTTCAGTACGGTGTTGTGGGGCGCTCCGCGCCCCACAACACCGTTTCTGTCCTGAACAAACTTGCACGCCGCTATAATACGATTCAAGATTCTAAGAAAATCTTAGTTTCGACATATTTTTGTCGTAGTTACAGCGCTTTGCGCTTGAGTAAGCCACAATTATTTTTGTGAGAACCGCGCGGAGCGCGGTTCTCACAAAAATAACCTGGTTGTAAGCGATTGAAAATCGCTGTATTACATCCTGTAAGAGCAAAGCATCCGTTAGAGAGTCTTTGGTCAATGGCGAACATCATTGTCTGAATGCTTGTCGGTAGGACGACAACTTTTCCGCCGCAAGAAGCATAACTCTTCCGCTACAAACTCTGGAACTCCGATTCCTTCGATGCTCAAATTCAGCATTTTTAGCACTGATAGAAGCATAACTTTTCCGAAATCCCAAATTGGAAGCATGGCGATTCCGCGACAAAATATTAATTTTTATTAAGTTTTGCTGTCCTAAATACTTTAGTTCACGCGAATCATCAATTCAGCTTATACAAGAAGTTAAAAACATAAGTAGCTTTTGTCACAAAACCTGAGAAGCTTCTATAAGATTTGCTTATAAAATTTTCAGTAGATCCACGTAGCCACAATAAACCTAGTAAATATTGAAGTAGAAATAGTGCTAGCGAACATTTTGCAATAATTTAGGAGAAGCGTAGCAAAGCCACCCTACAGCGATTCGTACTTTGGATGTTACGCAAAACCTCTCCATCTGCGTTTAAACAATTTTTCCGTAACTCACTACAACCTGCTAGGCAAGCATATAGAAGAAGCCTAGTTTGATCGCTATAGCTGTCGGTTTGAGAACTATCGGTTGCCTAATCTTGATGGTAAGCAGGAAGTATTAGCAAGTACCATTGGTCATGATGAATTGATGTTAATGAATGCGATCTACGCAAAAAAAACTCCCCTTTGAAGATAAATTTAGAAATTCTCTTCTGAAGCATCAAGTGGAGGTTGCTCGTTCGGTTTCTGTTCATTGGAGGTAGCATTTGGATCTTGAATTTCAGGAATTTCCAAACGGACTGGTGGAGGTTCTGTCGAGGGCTTTTGTGGGGAGAAAAACTTGGGTTCAGGTGGTGCTGGCAGTGTCGTTGATGCAACGTCTGGCATTGCAACAATCGGCTCTTTTCTCAGTCGGTAACACAGTTCTCTAAAGCTTTTCTCATCTTCAAGAACATACTTATCACTCCCATTGAGAATGATGGGAACGTGAACCAGGTCTTTGGCAGAAAACACAACGGGAATAAACTTCGTGTTTCTCAATTGGTCGTTATACAGGTTCTGCCTGATGATTGTTCCTTCCCAAGTAACTCCTCGACCAGCCCCTGGCTCTTCATCTCCTCTGAATCGCCGCTTATAGGTTTCAGTACAAACGATTAGAACAAACTCAGCCCACTCAATCCTTTTTTCCATCCATAGATCCCATCCTTGCTCTGGAGTATAGGGAGGTTTAGCTCTAACGTACCGATCTATATCAGCTTCTATTCCCCCAGGGTTGCGTAGCGTATTTGCCAGCATCAGCACGCGGTCTTTGTGTTCTTCGGAGTCCCAGCTATAGCTAATAAAAACTTTTGTAGGTTCTTGTGCTTCCGCTGATGCCAAATTTTCTGCTGGTAAGCTGGATATTTCTGACCTATCTAAAGATGCATTAATAGAAATTAGACTGAATCGTATTCCTTTAGTATCAACCGACTCAACTTCCTTGAGCTTTTCACACAGCTTTTCACGCTCTGATTTTTCATAAAGAAAAGCTAAATAATAACAAGAAGGTATAGAGTTTTGCTTGAGACTATCAAATGAATTCTTTAACTCCTCTTTCTCAAGATGAATGTTGGCAAAAAGTTTTAGCCTGATCAAAGCTTTATGCCTGCAATTATCTGAAAAGATAAACTCAACAGGCTTTTCTCCTAAATGAGTTATGTCTTTTTCAATCTTTATTTCGTTATTTTTACAGTGATATCGTACAAAATATCTAAATATATCTTGTACAACGTTTTCATTATAGTGCCGTTTTTTACTGGAAGAATCTTTATTATCTTCAAGCCAAAAAAGCTTATATCCATCATATTTCTCAATAAATTCTTTAAACTGAACAATTATCTTTTCGATACACTCAACAACCTCATTCTTGTTTGAGGCTTTTAAATCGAGCGGAGGTTGTCCAGATATAAATTCATATATTGCCTTGGGCAGGTTATATAACCCATTGGGATCTTGCTCAAAGTTGTATGAACCGAAGTATTCTTCATTGCTTGGATCTTCCACAAAATTGAAGAATTCTGTTATAAGGTCTGGCTTCTTAGTAACAAGATTTAGGATGGTATTCTTCTTTTTAAGCTCATCTCTAAATTTTTCAAGTACTTTATTGTCCTTATCTTTAAGAGATTTCCCAAGTGTGTTATTCAATAACGCTCTTAATTCTTCATTAGGCTTGCCTATAAGGTAGTTGCTTAGTTCATCAGAACTGATAGATTGTATTGTACATAAGAAAACCTTTGGGACTAATATTACTGCTGTTGGTTGTTTCAATTCATAAGGATTAATTGGTAAGTAAAAACATTGATCATCCCAATAGCCAGTATCATAATCAAACTCAACATTTGTGATTGGGAAACATTTTGTTTTAATTTTAGGATGTCTCTTACAAACGTCCAAAGTGTACTCAATTAATTCACGCTTAACAATGTTTGCCATTGCATCACTAACCTTATCTTTTCCTACACCAGGGGTGAAGATTTCAAGTGCCTTAAACAATTCTGGTGTAAAAAAATTCGACCGCATTAATTCAATTAGAGTTTGAACAACGTTTTTGGCGAACTTTCTATCTCTTCCAC
>NZ_JBSLYH010000025.1:0-108579 GCF_055793305.1 Calyptranema fuscum S582 | reverse complement strand
CTTGCCAAGGGGGACTACAGGGGGTTCTAGTTTGGCGCAACTTCATAAAAGATTGGTATTAGGACATCAGGGGGATGGGGCACCGCCCCCACGCAGGGGTTTCACCCCTGCACCCCGTCCTTACCCCAATACGTACTGCTATAAACCTCATCAACGTTCCATGCTCTCTTTGTCTCCTCAACTTCGGGATAGGCTGGCTACACCGCTGAAGATTGGGTCGGTTGCGGTCAACAGTCGTGTGCTGCAATCACCATTATCTGGTGTCACCGATCTGGTGTTCCGCCAGTTAGTACGGCGTTATGCGCCAGACTCAATGATGTATACCGAAATGGTCAGTGCGACCGAGTTGCACCATGTTAAGCAACTGCCCAAAATTATGGAGATTGACCCCAACGAGCGTCCGATTAGCATTCAGCTATTTGACTGTCGTCCTGATTTTTTGGCAGAAGCGGCTCAAAAAGCCGTTGCAGAGGGAGCCGATACGATAGACATCAATATGGGGTGTCCGGTCAACAAAATTACGAAAAAGGGGGGTGGCTCGTCGCTGCTGCGCCAACCGGAAATGGCGATCGCCATTGTGCAAACGGTGGTTAATGCCGTCCATGTGCCCGTAACGGTCAAAACCCGCATTGGTTGGGATGATGACGACATTAATGCAATTGAATTTGCCCAGAAAATGCAAGATGCTGGGGCACAAATGTTGACGCTACACGGGCGCACACGGGCACAAGGCTATACGGGTGAGGCTCGCTGGGAGTGGATTGGTCGAGTCAAACAGGTGTTATCGATTCCTGTGATTGCCAATGGAGATATTTTTTCGGTCGAGTCGGCAGTGCGGTGTCTGGAAATGACGGGTGCTGATGGGGTGATGTGTTCGAGAGGTACGTTGGGCTACCCATTTTTGGTCGGTGAGATTGACCATTTTTTCAAGACCGGAGAGGTTCGTAGACCTGCCACGGTGATTGAGTTGCTCCAATGTGCGCAGGAACATTTACTGATGCTATGGAATTACAAAGGCGATCGCGGTATTCGTCAGGCGCGCAAGCATATGACCTGGTATGTCAAAGGCTTCGCTGGAGCTGCTGATCTGCGCGGACAGTTGGCGGTAATTGAAAGTGCAGCGCAAGGAATTGAGTTGATTGATCAGGCGATCGCTCATCTGACACAAACAGAAGTTGAAAACATCAACCCTGCCCCACTGGGTCTTCTGCAACCCAACTGAACTGCCGGTTGAGGATGATGTGTTAAGCCGCATCGATTAATGAAGCGATCGTTACGTTTGAGCGTGCGATGGCAAAGCCATCGCACGCTCAAGAAGAATTGGATTTTATCAATCCCCAATCCTAAGGATCTATGCCAGGACTTAGCACCAGTTCCGTGACGGGAGCCGTTTCGGGTGGGTCGTCCGTTAATTGGATCGATTGAACGGGCAAGGCATGGTCTTGAAAGATGCTTAGATCAAACCAGAACGTTGTGCCAATGCCAACTTCGCTAATCAATTGAACGGCACTGTGGTGCTTCTCAATAATATTTCGCACGATAGATAACCCCAAGCCTGTGCCTTCGAGGGTGTGAACTCGATTTTCTACCCGGAAAAAGCGATCGAAAATTGCTTCCTGATCTTCTGGATCAATTCCAATTCCCGTATCCGATACTTCAATGCGCACTAACGACGACGGGATATGACTTCTCGGGTCGGGATCGACGAGATACGCTCGAATGCCAACGCGTCCGCCCGATTGGGTAAATTTGAGGGCATTGCCAACTAAATTGGAAAATACCTGCAACAACAGATCATAGTTGCCCAGGACAGGGGGCAGGTCTGGATCAACATCTTGAATTAACTCAATCCCCTTATCTCTCGCATTGAGTTGATATGTCCGAATCGTTTGTTCAACCGCTTGAGGGATATAAACCGCATCAAATAGATAGCGTTTGTTTGACTCCAGCCGAGATAGATCCAGCACATCATTAACCAATCGAGTCAGGCGATCGGTTTCCCGGTTAGCTGTTTCCAGGAATTCGAGCCGTTCTTCTTCGGTTAAATCATCGCCATACTCGTGCAATGTCTCAATAAAGGATTTGATATTAAACAGGGGAGTTCGCAACTCATGAGAAACATTACTGATGAAATGGCTTTTCGCCTCATTCAGTTCCACTTCGCGCGTAATATCTTGCACCGTAATGGCAATGCCTTTGACATTTTCTCGATGCTGATCCAGCACCGTGGTCAATAGTAACCGTACCGTTCGGCGCGTCGGCTCAGGAATGGTGATGCAAAACTCCGCTCCTTCCCGCTCGCGCAGCGCTTCGGGTGACGGTTCACCGGCGGCAATTTGATAGAGCGGACAGGTAAGTTCTGCTTTAACGGGTTCCGGCAGATAATCCGCGACATCCTTACCCAACACGTCCTGATTTTCCCAGCCAAATAACCGTTGGGCAGTGGGGTTTACCAGAATGATGCGCATATTGCTATCCAGCAGCACGGCACCATCGGCGATCGTAGACACCAACGTTTCTAATTTGGCTTTCTCGGCGGTTAATTCTTCAATATTTTGTTCTTCATAGCGTTCCAGCCGCTCTGCCATGTCGTTGAAGCTGAGGATTAATTCCCCCAGTTCTCCGCCCAGAGGCAAATCGATGCGTTGCTTAAAGTTGCCTGTGGCAATGTTTTTAACACCCAGCAGTAGCTCTTTGATCGGCTGAGTAATTGTCAGGGCATTAAACACCGCTCCTAAAATCACCATGACCCAGATCGAAACAAATACGGCGATCGTGACATCGCGAGTCAGGTGAGAAGAGGTGACAACGGTGGGATTGGGATTGGTGCCGATCGCCAATACACCCAAATATTTGCCATCGTGCAGCAGCGGAACAAATACATCGGTGACTTCGCCATCAGGGGTAATATGCTGCCGTACCATTGGCTCTTCCAGATTTTGCATGTAGTTATCTGGAAGTTGCATTCGTCGGCGAATTGTCAGGGAGTTTTGGACTTCGGAGTCCGAGAAAGGAATGCCAAAGAAAATATTGCCGTCTTCGTCGGCATACAGCATATAGCGAACGCTAGACGTGCTGCTATAAAACCGATGGGAAAAGCGGGCAAGTTCTGTGCGATCGCTTTCTGCCACCAGAGGTGCAACATTGGCAGCCAACAGCAACCCCAAATCTCGACCAAAGCGGGTGTCATTGAGGCGAGCATCTTGCTGAATGGAATTGACTGCCCAAAAGGTGAGACCACTCATAATGAGCGAAACAACCAGGGTTGCAGCAGCCATTAGGCGAGTCTGAAGTGTGAACTCAGACCACCAGCGTCCTATAATTTCCCCGATTTTTTTAAGTAGCGCCAACAAACTAAGTCTATCCGCAGCGAATATTTATGATGTGATAGAGCCTGTTCTAGAACTCGTGGGTTGTGCACGTCTTAAGTCCGGTTGGTCAGAATGACGAGGGACGCAACCGCTGGCTTTTGTTAAGGATCATGGATTAAATGAGATCGACGATTGAATCGTTTGCAGGGGCGAACGACCGTTCGCCTTTGCAACACATCATCAATAGTTATTGACAGCGATTTTCAATCGTTTACAACCGGGTTAGTTTCGTGAGCGCCGTGCTCCGCGCAGCTTTCACAAAACTAACGATGGCTTACTCAATCGCAAAGCGCTGTAATTCCCATTCCTACATTTCAAAAGCGTTAGCTTGTACTATCAGACCTGTAATCAGCCCAAAAGATTAGAACTTCTTTACTTTTACTTCATTTTTACACAAATGGCAGACTTAAAGGATGAGTTACCGAAACGCTTGATGTTTCCGGAGTCTGCGCGTGGAGCATGGGGTAAAACATCATCGCTAGCGCGATGATTATGGGTGTTGTGTGAGAGCCGCGCAGAGCGCGGCTCTCACACAACACCCATAATAATTCGGATCTTACAAATAACAGACTTATAAGGATGAGTTACCGAAACGCTTGAGTTTAACCTGCCTGACAAGAATCGACAATTGCCCTAAATTCAGGCGGGAGTTGTTCAGCTTGGGACAACTCCTGAACTAACTGAACGAATTCTTGGTAAGTATATTGCTGCTGAATTTTGTCAATCGTGCAGCCACAGTAGCTTTGAGCTTGACTCTGAGTTGCTCCGTTATCAAGCGCTGAGTCAATGCAGCTGGTCATGTAACTCTTGACTTCTGCATCGGGATAGACATTGCTTGACGTCTCGGTACCTGGAGCAGACCCGGAAGATGCAACCCCAGAAAGAGGATTGGGGGCGATAGGAGATGCGGTTGGCGCTTGGGTGGGTTGGGTACCTGAGTCAGACCCGGAAGATGCAACCCCAGAAAGGGGATTGGGCACGGTAGGAGATTCCGGTGAGGTGCCCGTTGCGTTAGAGGTTGCGCTCACTTCTGGGTTTTCTTCGGTGGGTATAAAAATTGCAACGCTGACAATGAGTGCTACCAAACTTCCCCACGTCACAAACCCTCCGATCGCCCAATGTTTTTGATTTCGTTTAAAGGTTTCTATATCGCGCCATTGGCGGCTTTTCCATGCCCATTCGTTGCCTTTTGCACCCAGAACGAATGCCATGACAAAGCCGACATAGGGAATCCAATTGAGTAATCCAATCCAAACCTGGTTGTTAATGCACCACAATCCCGGTAGCCAGAATGCGCCCCAGTTCCATCCCAGGATCTCGGCAGGAACATCACTTCTACTAGAGGGAGATAAGGCGTTGTTAGATGCCGCCAGACTACCTGCTTGGGCATTATATTCTCCCGCCACAAACTGTCCCCCCTGATCTACGGCGCGGGGTGGATTGACTACGGTCGGCGGAACGTTTGCTTGTGCCTGAGTTGGGGGTATAGCTGATGCATCCGTATGCCATGCCGGAGAAACAATCGTGGGATCAACCCCTGGAGCAATTGTTTCCGTCGGGGCACTGACCTTAAGATTTTGTAACGCGGTCAACATATCTTGGGCAGCAGGAAAGCGATCGCGTGGATGATATTGAATCGCCTTATTGAGCACCTCAGCAAACGCTGGTGAAAGGGTTGGCGCAAACGGACGCCAGATAATATCTCCAGTTGCAGGATCAGACTCTAGCTCATGGGGATACCGCCCAGTAAGCAGATAAATCATCGTCAACCCCAGGCTATATAAGTCACTGGAGTAGAGTGGACGTCCGGCTGCCTGCTCAGAGGGCATGAATCCAGGTGTACCAATGACAATCGAGCTGCCCGTTTGCCCCTGCGAGTTCATCACGGTGCCCATGGTTTCTCGCACTGCGCCAAAGTCAATTAAAACGGGCTTACCATCTCGTTTTCTCAGGATGATGTTGTCGGGTTTAATATCGCGGTGAACAATATGCTTACCATGCACATAGCTCAGCACCGGCAAAATATCGATCAAAATCTGGCGGACGATCGCCTCTGTCTGGCATCCTTCGGTTTCGACTTTGCCCCGCAGTGTTGCACCTTCAACCCATTCTTGAATGAGATAGAACTGATCCCCTTCAGAAAAATAGGCATAAAGGTTAGGAATCTGCCCATTCATATTGCCCAAATCTTCCAAGATGGCAGCTTCTCGTTGAAACCGCTCTTGAACCAGTTGATAGATTTGGGGATTATTGTTGATGGGTTTGAGTTGTTTAATGACGCATTTACGCCGGGAGGGCATTTGAATGTCTTCTGCTAGATAGGTAGTGCCGAAGCCCCCAGCTCCCAACGTTTGCAGAACTTGATAGCGATTCCCTAACAATGTGGCAGACATAGGATGATAGTTCGACCTTTAGGATTCTTCTAAAACATTCCCTTGATTTAAGGGAAGATACGCAGGATTGTTACAAATTGGATTGATTTTGCATCCGCAAGATTGTTATAGCGGTACGCACTCGGGTCAGGACGGGGTGCAGGGGTGAAACCCCTGCGTGGGGGCACCGCCCTCACCCCCCTAATGTCCTAGCTGGATTACGTAAAGCCATACAAATTGGATGGATTGTTAAAGAGACAGATGATGAAGGGAATAGGGGGGTTGCATCCTTCATCAATACAACGTCTGCTGCACCTCTATCTGTTATGTTTGCGGTTCAGGTGAAGATGGGGGCGCTTCAGATGATCTGAACCAAAACATCCAAATTTTGGTGCGGCGCAAAGCGCCGCACCAAAAACCAAATTTATAAATTTCAAGGTGTGGCTGAATTTTGGAACAAATGTGAACTCACAGTTATAGCCAAAACCAGCGCGACAATTTCGACAAAGTCTAATCTATAAACCAACCCGTCTCAGTCTTATTCCGGATGTAATCTATCAGATCTTTTTCAGTTGCGGTTTCGGCTAGAAAACCGATAAGGCAAGATAATACAGAACAGCAAAATAGACAGCAAGGTGTGGTGTAAGCGAGTGAACTTTATTCCTCCTCTTGATCTAACCCAGCAATATCAGCTGATTGGTGATGAAATTAGTGCCGTTGCCGCAGAGGTATTATCATCGGGTCGTTATATTAACGGTCCTGTTGTTGAGACGTTTGAACGGCAATTTGCATCTTATATTGGTACGACTGAGTGTGTTGCCTGCAACTCTGGTACTGATGCGCTCTACCTGGCATTGAGAGCGCTCAAGATTGGAGTTGGAGATGAGGTGATCACAACGCCCTTTACCTTTATTGCGACAGCAGAGGTGATTAGTGCTGTCGGGGCAACTCCCGTTTTTGTGGATATTGATCCGCAGACGTTTAATTTAGACGTGAACAAAATTGGCACGGCTATTACGCCTCGCACCAAAGCAATTATGCCAGTGCATTTGTTTGGGCAGCCTGTGGATATGACGCGGCTGATGGCGATCGCCCAAGCCCATCAGTTATGGGTAATTGAAGACTGCGCCCAGGCAACGGGAGCCACCTGGGCAGACACCAAAGTGGGTAATATCGGACATATTGGCTGTTTCAGTTTTTATCCCAGCAAAAATTTAGGTGCCTGTGGTGATGGCGGAGCGATTACGACCAATGATGCAGCGATCGCCCAGACCATTCGAGTCTTAAGAAATCATGGGCAACAACAGCAATATTTGCACGAAGCCATTGGGGTCAATAGCCGTTTAGATGCAGTACAGGCAGCGATTTTGCAAGTCAAGCTGCGCTATCTCGATACCTGGAACCAGCAACGCCAGAAAGTTGCTGACCACTATCATCACCTGCTGTCGGCTATTCCAGGGATTGTTTTGCCCCAGGGCATTTCGGGTGGGCAGAGTGTTTGGAATCAATACACCATCCGTATTATGGCTACAGATGCAGATACACCTGATTTGCAGCTCGCTAAAGGGGGAGAAAAACGCGATCGCATTCGCCAAGCTCTACAAGATCGGGGTGTGAGTTCTACGATCTATTACCCCATTCCATTGCATTTGCAGCCCGTTTATGCGTCACTGGGTTACCCCATCGGGCACCTGCCAAGGGCAGAACAAACTGCGTTTGAGGTCTTGTCGTTGCCCATGTTCCCCGAACTTTCTGTAGAACAACAAGAGCAAGTTGCTTACGCTATCAAAGATAGTCTGATGGAATAGGGTGCAAAAAGGGGGGCGCGGCATTGCCGCGCCCCCCTTTTTTTCATCTATCCAAAGGTTGATTAGAAAAAGTCATGTTTCAGACAGATTCTAAAAAGTAACATTGCTTAATCTGGCTATGATATTGAGTTTAGGTGTCGTGCGAAGCATGACACCCAAACTCAATATCACAATTCCGATCAGCAGCGTTTAATAGAATTTCACCCAGATGGTGATTTTTCTCTGACGATGGTCACTTGGCAAAGTGTCCCGAATCGGCTATAGAAAGAATGGGTTAGCTATAAAATTTTTCTAGTTTCAACACTTGCCCCCAACTTATAGCCCCAGCTTGCAGAGTTTATCTGCTTTAACTAGCCCGAAGAAATCTTAGCTCACAGTTGGCATCAGTGTTGCATCACCCACTGTTTCATGATTTCGGTGCTATCTTCATGATGGATTCTTGGTCTCAATACTACAATCGTCCGTCTAGCCTTGCAGAGCAAACGTTATACGATTGCCTATTTGAATGGGCAGAAATGGCTTCGCCGCCCGCCGTGCTCGATGCCTTCCATCAATTGTTTATTGAAGGAACAGCTTGTTCCGACGTGGAGGCACGGCGGGCACTGGAAATAATTGTCAACGAGAAGTGGATTGAGCGCGAATTCAAGTTCATTCTCAACCGCAGTTGTTATATTTTGATCAACCGTTGGCTAATGCAGCCACATTGGCGCAATTACGTTCCAGAATTGGTAGCGTTGCTTGACCTAAGCCCGACGACGGTGACTCGTTCTCGAACTACACAACGATTACGAGAACTGATGCAGCGGTTTGTGGGTACAGAACAATATCTGGCACTTCATCATTTAGCTCAGGTTGTTCTGGCTGAAGAGCAAGAGGGTGAGGTCGAGATTCCGCTAAGAAATCTGATTCACCGTTACCCTTGCCTCTACGAACACACGCTGTTGACGGAAGATAGCCCGGATGAATTGCGCCGCCGGGTCAGATCTCTGCGGGGTCAAGCACAAAACAAGTTTGAAGTAGAGCTTTCCCATTACCTGACCTATCGGAAATTGCGAGGTACGGCTATTGTCTCCGATAGCGGCACGGCTGGTTCTCCTGAAGGGTTTCCCCAGATCATCAAAAATCCAACCCTACTGAGCGATCGCCAAATTGACCAAGCCGTTGAGTTATTTACAGGGCGCGTCGATGGTTTCAACACCCTGAGAGATCAGGCAAAGCATTTCACCGCTTACAGTCGAGACACTCGCAGCTATGGAGCGTTTAAGGAAGACCTCTATGTTTATCTCATTTCTGCGGTGGATTTAAAATATGGGCAACGCCAGTTCAACCAGGGTCTATATCGATATTTACAAACTCTATTGTCTCAAAACGACTCACAAAAAATGAGTAATGTTTTGTTGATTACGACCTGCTGCAAACTGCTGAACTATCTGGTTGTCGAGAGTCCTCAGCAGCCAAGCCACTTTATTTTTAATGATTTGACTGCAAATCTGGGCACAACCCAGACCATTGGATTGTTACTTAAAATTGTCTTGATTTGCCGCAGGGTCAAGCATCATCTGGAACGACGCTTTGCAATTTTGTTTACGCACTATGAAGCCTGTGTGACCGATAGTGTGAGTTGGCTAGTCGAGGCATTGGAGAATCTCAACATCGCTCTCAGCACCAACTTTGGCTCCATGAAACTCTGTTGAGGATGCAACCTAATTTTTTGAGAGAGCGATGGCGCAGCCATCGCTCTCTCAAAAAGAATGACACAGTCATTTACGTGTGACCTTCAACCCTAGTGGCGCAGCTCAATTACTGCCAAACCGCATATTGCGAACATAGTTGCCGGGGTTTTGGGCAACCCAGCCCAGATCGGAATTAGACCGTACTTCAAAATGTAAATGGGGCACAGTCGCTAACCCTGTAGACCCAACACTGCCAATGCGATCGCCCCGACGGATTTGTTGCCCCATCTCAACATTCATGGCGTCTAACTGGGCATAGCGCGTTTGCAACCCATCGGCATGGTTAATCACCACTAGATTACCGTACGCTCCCTGTTGCCCGACGAACGCAACCAACCCATCTCCGGCTGCCAAAACGGGTGTGCCTCGTTCTGCGGAGAGGTCAACCCCACTATGAAAGACGACGGTGCCGGTCGCATTATCGAGTTGCCAACCATATCCCGTGAGTACCGCAGCAGTTTCGGGTAATGGATAGCCACTAGCGGCGTTGTCTTCGGTTGCTACGGTTGCGGCGGCGGGGTTAGGAGACCAGTTTACCCCCGGAATAAACACGGTTCGAGGAACATCCTGACAGCCATTGATCTCAAATAAAACATCAGCTCTTACCCCATAAGCGGCGGCTAAATCTCGCCACGTACTGCCGCGTGGTGCCTCAACCTGGATGCCGTTATAGGGCGGGATAAGAATTTCTGTGCCGGTACGAGCTTCTCCCGTTCGTAGAGATGGATTCATCCCCATCAAGGTTGCCGGGATCAAGTTATAACGCTGAGCAATACTCACTAGCGTTTCTCCGGATTCGATCCGATGTCGCGTCAGGCGTGATAGGGCAGCGTCGGGGCAAGCTAAACCAGTTTGCGGGTCTTGTTTAACCGACGATGGAGCGATCGCCGCAGGGGAGGATTGGTCTGCTGACGACACGATCGATCGAGCTTCACCCGGCATTGCAATGATTAACCCTGTCAATGCAAATAGAAAGGAAAAATAAGGCACTCGATTCATACCTACCCATGCAGTCCAACAATTTAGCTACAAAACCAGTAAGCCATTTTGGCACTGAATCTAGCTATGAAATTTTGATATGCGTGCCGCGCCGCGCGCGGCACGCATATCAAAATTTCATAACCCCAATTAGCAATGCCTGTCATTTCTAAGATAACGATGACTGTCTCATCTGTGTTGCATCTTATGTAAAAAATAGACGCCATTCATCCTGTCTGCTACACGCCACTTTATAAATGTGTCTTAATTAGAATTGAGCTGGCTAAAATAAACATGCTTGTAAATCTCTTTGATAAAAGCATTTACCAAAGCCTATCTAACGAATGCTTCGCCCTTACAGGGGATAACATCTTTTTCAGCAATCTCCTTAGTTCTTGAGTTGTGGATTCACCCCTGCTTGAGGTTTACTAGCAAGTTTTCGTACCTATTCCTGAGCCATGCTGACTTCTTATAGTTGCTCTTATCCTGCTGTTACACAATCATGAGTACAAAAATGATGGGTTTATCCGTCAAGCAGCTAGTTATTTATACAAGTTTTTTAGCCATCGGTGGCATCGCTGGCTGGGCAAGTGGCTATTATCTCAACGCCGATCATCGGTTGTCTCAACAGGGTGAAGCGCAAGCACCGCTGGGTTTATCGGAAGCACAAGCCCAGGTTCCGAGATTACCCGTGCTTAACAGTAGCGATCGCTCAACCAATCCTAATTTTATTGCAGAAGCGGTTGAAAAAGTGGGCCCTGCGGTGGTTCGCATTGATGCAGCTCGAACAATTACCCGACGGGTGCCCGATGTGTTTCAACGACCATTCGATCGGTTTTTTGATGAAAAT
Organism: Calyptranema fuscum S582; assembly: GCF_055793305.1. Classification (NCBI taxonomy): domain Bacteria; kingdom Bacillati; phylum Cyanobacteriota; class Cyanophyceae; order Oculatellales; family Oculatellaceae; genus Calyptranema; species Calyptranema fuscum. The sequence continues at coordinate 97,467 of NZ_JBSLYH010000025.1, read as the reverse complement.
ACACCTCCTGACCAGGAACAGCGGGTCGAACAGGGAACAGGGTCGGGGTTTATTTTGACCAAAGATGGGCATATCTTGACCAATGCCCATGTGGTAGAAGGGGCAGATGTCGTCACCGTGACGCTCAAGGATGGTCGAGAGTTTGATGGTGAAGTGGTGGGGATTGATCCGGTCACAGACATTGCAGCAATTAAAATTGAGGCGAATGATCTACCTATCGTCACTCTGGGAAATTCTGAAAATCTGATTCCCGGTCAATGGGCGATCGCCATTGGTAATCCGCTTGGGCTAGACAATACCGTGACGGCTGGAATTATCAGTGCAACTGGGCGATCGAGTTCTCAAGTTGGCATTCCCGATCGTCGAGTTCGCTTTATTCAAACTGATGCGGCGATTAATCCGGGCAACTCCGGAGGTCCCCTGCTCAACGATCAAGGTGAAGTCATTGGCATCAACACGGCGATTCGTGCCGATGCGCAAGGCTTAGGGTTTGCCATTCCGATAGAAACAGCTCGACGGGTTGCCGAACAATTATTTAGCTCAGGTCAGGTTCAGCATCCCTATTTGGGTATCCAAATGATTGAGCTAACTCCTTCTCTCAAAAAGCAGATTAACGAGGACAGTCAAGCTGAATTTGAAGTGACCCAAGATAAGGGCATTTTAATTATTCAAGTCATCAGCGGTAGCCCTGCGGCTCAGGCTGGTCTGAAACCCGGAGATGTGATTCTCAAAGTGGGCGGAGATCCGGTGCTAACAGCATCCGAAGTGCAAGATAAAGTAGAATCAACCCAGATCGGCGAAAATCTAGCCATTGAAGTAGATCGTGCCGGTGAAAACGTAACAATTCAAGTCAATCCCAGTGCTTTCCCTACTGAGCAACTCAAGTAGACGTAAGGGACGGGAAAAAGAAGCGCTTTGCGCCTGAAGAGAGTATGGTTTTGAGAGAGCCGCGCAGGGCGCGGCTCTCTCAAAAAACTGTGTATTTTACGCCATTGAAAATTGCTGTAAAGTCCCAATTTGGTAGGAGTAAACGGTGCTGCGCTGCCACCAAACTGGGATTTTATCAAAAAAGTCAGGGTTGATAAAATCTGCGCTTCTAAGGCTCGGTTGGCTCAGAATTACTGGACTCACGATACAACGATACAGACCCTACAACGCTGCTTTCTAGTTCCATGCGTTGTTCCATGCGCCGCAGAAAATATCCTGTCATCATGGCAGAGGCTAACAAACCTGCCAGATTTTCTCGGTCGGTTGTGATTTGCACGTTAAAGTTTTCGGATGGTAAAACCCCTACCAAACCTTGAACATTTTGCGAGATAATTTGCTTAATTTCGGGGCTAACAGACCGGGCAACTCTGGCTAAAACTTCAGGGGATTGATTTTGTAAATACTTCAACAATTGGTTGGCTTGAACCTCTTCAGCACTACTGCCAAAAAAGTTAGTGTCGTCAGGGTTGAAAACCATAGAAACCCTAAATATTTATGTCACTATTCGATCTATTGTTACATCGATATTCGCTAGTGTGACCAGTAAAACTGAGGATATCTCTAGAAGTTATTCAGTTTGAGTTGAAGATTTCGTAATGTTTGGCAGTTGTTCTACCTGGAAGTACTGATGAAACTTATCGGTCACTTGCAGCCAGTAGGAACGTCCATCGGACTGCCGTCGCTTGCGGATAAAGCCCAAACTCACCAGTTCCTGGACATGTTGATAGGCTCCTGAACCGCGTAAATCAACCAATTCAGTCTGTGTAATCGGTCCTTTGAGTGCGATCGCTGCCAGGGTTCGCAATGCCCCGACCCCCAAATCTACCGGAATCAAGGTTTGCACTAAATCTTGAAATGTTTCTCGTAGCTGAAGGCAGTATCCTTCAGCCGTTTCGACAATTTCTAAGGCGCTATCGCGGTGCGCATAATCGGTCATCAGTTCGATTAAAGCTTCTTCAACCTCTTGGCGATCGCAGTTGGCATATTCGGCAATACGAGCAATTGGCAGTGCTTGAGCCTTGAGATAGAGAATCGCTTCAATTTTGCTGGCTAACCGTATCATTGAGTCACTCTTTAAAAACAGATGAATCGTGTGGGTGAGGATGGTAACGCAGTTCCTACCCACACAAACTAGTACACCAACTTAAAAGTTTTAGAGGGGGTGGAGGGGGTAAAACCCCCTCTTGGGGGCGCAGCCCCCAAACCCCCATGTGGCAAAATTTCGTGTTTGCAACACTAGTACACCAACTTAAAAGTTTTAGAGGGGGTGGAGGGGGTAAAACCCCCTCTTGGGGGCGCAGCCCCCAAACCCCCATGTGGCAAAATTTCGTGTTTGCGACACTAGGATTTAGTCTAAATTGCGTCCGGTCAGTTCAACAAAAATATCTTCTAAGTTAGACGCACGGGTCATAATGCCAGTTTTATCGGCTTGTTGCTCTAGATATAGATTGGCATCTTCCAGGGTGGCAAAAAAATTATAATCCCAGCGATCGCCCATTTTGGTCATGACTAAGCCTTCGCCATGTTTGGCACGCAATTGTGGTAAGGTGCCCATTTCAATGAGCTTGCCGTTGTCCATAATACCAATGCGATCGCAAAGATATTCCACTTCTTCCATGTAGTGAGTGGTGAGTAAAATCGTCATCCCTTGCTGGTTTAAGCCTTTTATAATTTCCCAGAGGCGACGCCGGGTTTGTGGATCTAGCCCAACGGTAGGTTCGTCTAAAAACAAAACTTGGGGTTGATGGAGCAGGGCACGAGCGATCTGCAATCGTCGTTTCATTCCCCCCGATAGGGTTTTGACCCGGTCTTTACGGCGATCGCTTAACTCTACATACTCTAACCAGCGGTCGATCTCTTTTTGCCGACGCGGATTGGGAATATGGTGCATCCGCCCATGAAATTCCATATTCTCCCAAACCGATAGATCGACATCGACGCTAGTTTGTTGCAACACCACGCCAATTTGTTGCTTGACTTGAAAGGGTTGCCGAATCACATCGTACCCTGCAACAACTATGTCGCCCTGGCTGGGTTGGGTCAACGTCGTTAACATCCGAATGGTGGTCGATTTGCCCGCACCATTGGGTCCCAAAAGTCCAAAAATCTCCCCTGGCTCAATGGCTAACGATAAGTCATTAACGACGGAACGGTTGTTATATACCTTGTGAATATTTTGCAGAACAACTGCGGCGGTCATAAACGTATGGCTCTCTCAGCTTGACTCAAACGTACGGCGATCACTGACAGCCTATCCGAAAAAGGGGTGTCAGGTTGCGTTTTTCCACAACAAGAAGCGGCAAAGTCTGAAAGACTTTGCCGCTCAAAAACTAGGCAATTTTGAGCTTACTCAACCGCCTGGGGAAGTAAAGCTCGGCTTTCGCCTTGAAGAACTCTAACCTGACCATCTTCAGCCACGTCTACCGTCGCTGTGTCACCATTCTTGATCCGACCTGAAAGAATTTCTTCCGCTAAGGAATCTTCTAACAGCCGCATAATGGCACGACGTAGCGGTCTAGCACCGTAGCTGGGGTTATAGCCTTCTTCAACCAATCGATCTTTGAATTTCTCGGTTACTTCCAGCGTAATCCCTTGCTCTTGCAGACGGTTGAAGACTTCCTTCAGCAGGATATCTCCAATCTCCTTGACCTCGTCTTTCGATAGTTGGCGGAAGACGATAATTTCATCTAGACGGTTGAGGAACTCTGGGCGGAAGTATTGTTTTAATTCTTCGTTGACCAGAGAACGGATGCGGTTGTACTGAGAATCGGCTTGGCTCTCGGAAGAGAAGTCGAAGCCCAGGCCACCGCCACCCTTTTCAATCACCTTAGACCCAATATTGGAGGTCATGATCAAGAGGGTATTCTTGAAGTCTACTGTGCGACCTTTGGCATCGGTCAAACGACCATCTTCCAAAATTTGCAGCAGCATGTTGAACACATCGGGGTGTGCTTTTTCGATTTCATCGAATAATACGACGGTATAAGGACGACGACGAACCGCTTCTGTTAACTGACCGCCCTCGTTGTAGCCGACGTATCCCGGAGGAGAACCGATGAGTTTGGAGACGGTATGCCGCTCCATATACTCCGACATATCCAACCGGATCATGGCTTCTTCAGAGCCAAAGAAGTAGGATGCCAGCGCTTTGGTTAACTCTGTTTTACCGACCCCTGTTGGACCCGAGAAGATAAAGCTAGCGATCGGGCGGTTGGGATTTTTCAGCCCAACTCGAGCCCGACGGATGGCACGAGAAACAGCTTTCACCGCTTCATCTTGACCAATCAATCGCTGATGCAGGGTATCTTCCATGTGCAACAGTTTTTCAGACTCAGATTCAGTGAGCTTATTAACTGGAACACCTGTCCAAGAAGCCACGATTTGGGCGATATCTTCTTCGTCCACCATGGGCGAATGATCGTCGCCTTCACCAGACTCATTCTTCTTGGTTTGAGCGATCGCCCGGATTTCAGCTTTGATTTCCATTTCGCGATCGCGCAGCTCACCTGCGCGATCAAAGTCCTGAGATCGAACGGCGTCATCCTTCTCTTTGAGAACTTGACGCAATTCTTTATCGAGTTCTTTGGCAGCAGGAGGAAGCTGAGAATTAATCAGACGAACACGGGAACCCGCTTCATCGACTAAGTCAATGGCTTTATCGGGCAGATAACGATCTGAAATGTAACGGTCGGAGAGCTTGGCGGCAGCTTCCAGGGCTGCATCCGAGATCTTCAACTTGTGATGTTGCTCGTAGCGTTCGCGCAGACCGCGCAAAATTTCGATCGTTTCATCAACCGTGGGTTCACCCACCATCACGGGTTGGAAGCGCCGTTCTAGAGCCGCATCGCGTTCAATATGCTTGCGATACTCGTCTAGAGTGGTGGCACCGATGCATTGCAGTTCGCCTCTTGCCAGAGCCGGTTTGAGGATATTTGCGGCATCAATTGCCCCTTCGGCAGCCCCTGCACCAATCAGGGTGTGAACCTCATCAATCACGAGAATGACGTTTCCGGCTTGCCGGATTTCATCCATGATTTTTTTCAGTCTTTCTTCAAACTCACCACGATATTTGGTGCCCGCGACCAATAGACCAATATCTAAAGTTACGACACGCTTATCTTCAAGAATATCGGGAATATCGTTGTTCGAGATGCGCTGTGCTAAGCCTTCTGCGATCGCCGTTTTACCAACACCCGGTTCTCCAATGAGGACAGGGTTGTTTTTGGTACGACGACCCAAAATCTGGATTACACGCTCAATTTCTTTCTGGCGACCTACAACCGGGTCAAGCTTCCCTTCAGCAGCCATCTGCGTCAGATTGGAGCCAAACTCATCTAGCGTCGGAGTTTTAGTGCGCCCCTGACTTCCTCCAGCGGAAACCTCAGCCGTTTCTCCCAGCATTCGGATGACTTGAGTCCGAACTTTGGAGAGATCGACACCGAGATTTTCTAGAACTCGTGCAGCCACCCCTTCGCCTTCACGGATTAACCCTAAGAGCAGGTGCTCTGTGCCGATGTAGTTGTGACCGAGTTGGCGGGCTTCTTCGAGAGATAGTTCTAACACTCGTTTGGCACGAGGCGTGAACGGGATCTCGACAGCTACGAAACCAGACCCGCGACCGATGATTTTTTCAACTTCGATACGGGCGTCTTTGAGATTAACTCCCATCGACTTCAGTACTTTGGCGGCGACGCCGGTCCCTTCTCCAATCAGACCCAGGAGGATCTGTTCAGTACCCACAAAATTGTGTCCCAGGCGACGTGCTTCTTCCTGGGCAAGCATGATCACCTTAATGGCTTTTTCTGTGAAGCGTTCAAACATGGCGGTTTTCTATCACCTGCTGCGTGCCGGTACGCTGATTCTAGCATAGAGAATCTGTCCGGTTGCGACCGTGGTGCAACAGGTGAGGAATAAATGCTCTATTGCTGGGAAGATATTGGCTCAGCCGTGATCCCCGTGACTCATGCCAAACTCAAATCGGGCTCTAGATATTTTTTGATGAAAAGATACTGTATCAACGGGCAGGCTTGGAGGAGAGGGGTTCACAGGGTATGTTTGCCGGTCAAGAACCCTCCACATTGCCTACCTCAAAACCCCAACATTGGGGAGTGAGACAGTATAAAAAAATTCATCTTTTTTGATAATGATCTAGTCAGGTTTATCGATGAGCAGGACAACTCCTTCAGGATCTTTGGAATGGGACTTAGATAACGTCGATGATCTGCTGTAGGAGCAAACAGCTGTTCGCCCCTACAAACAATCCAGTAGTCGATCTTATTTAATCCCCGATCCTCGATCCAATGGTCACGAGAACCATGAAACTCGAACGTTTAGTTTCGGAAGCTCAGCGTCGCCGCGATCCCAAAAATAAATCTTTGGTCGTATTAAATCTACGATCCTTATCTAAAGTTAAAGGATTGCCATTATTTGCCTTTACCGAGGAAAGATTTTGATGGGAAACGTGCACCCTCGTCAAGGGGAAACGTCCAGATGCAGGGTAAATCGTTTGATAGTTGTAGATCCCAGTTGGATTGGTGCAGGCGATCGCTAACAGCTTGCCCCCAATCGTCTAAAGTCTGTTGAAAATCAGGTTTTTGCAACCCTTTGCGCCACAGGATCAGAGCATCTTCACCCGTGTCTTGATAATATTTGCGTCGGCTGCCGACGGTTTCGAACCCAAATTTTTGGTAGAGCGCGATCGCCGTCTGGTTGGAGGCTCTTACCTCTAATGTTGTCCATTCTAGTTTTCTGGCATGGGCGATCGCCATCAGAGCAAATAATAAAATTTGTCCTAATCCTTGTCTGCGATAGTTGGGGTGGATGGCAAGGGTTGTGATGTGAGCTTCTTCGACAATTGCCCAAACACAGCCTAACCCAATGATGGGCAAAGGAGGCGCAGTTAGCAGCGATGTCGGTTCAGCCCCTTGCTGAGCATGGGGATCGGGAACGGAAGCAGGATCTGATGGGTTGGGATGCGGGCGGGACGAGACAGCCGCTGTGGGGGGATCAGTCGCTGTTGGCAGAACAAGCTGTAAAACCAGTAAATCGCTGTTAGGGCTGTCAATTTCTCTTTGATAACCGTCTGCTGTCCACAGTCCACCCAGGCATTGCTGGTCTAATTGAACCGCAGCCGGGATCAGTTCAGGGGTTAAGGGTTGTAACGTTAATAAAGCCATCCGTAAACTGTAGCGGGATTTGAATCGGCAAAGACTGAATGAGCGCTGTCTATCACGTAGCGCGTAATTTTATCAGGGTTGCTATAGGTAGTGAGGCGTTGATTAATCTAATATAAGGTTTTGCAGACAATTGAAATGGTGTCTGTAGCATCGCACCTGTGCTCATCAACTGGCTCAAAATCAGTCATCCGCACCCACCTAATTCTTAAGATTTATTAAGGACAGCAACTTCCAATGGTATCGACCCCCATTGCAGCGGTAGAAAATTCTGCTCACCAATATTTGCCCACCATTACGACCGCCTCCCCGTCTCCCAATCAACATCTTTTACCGTTAACGGCTCAGGTCAATCGTCAAGATCATCTGGAAATTGGTGGTTGTGACGTGGTTGAGCTGGTTCAACAGTTCGGTACGCCGCTCTATATTCTCGATGAAGAGACGTTTAGAACCGCTTGTCGCCAATATCGCACGGCATTCCAGCGCTATTATGCCGGAGATTCGTTAGTCCTTTATGCCTCGAAAGCCTGGAATTGTTTAGCCGTCTGTGCGATCGCCGCTAGTGAAGGATTGGGTATCGATGTCGTGTCAGGTGGCGAACTCTACACCGCTATCCAAGCCGGTGTCAAACCCGAATTCATTTATTTTCATGGCAACAATAAGTCAACCGAAGAGTTAATGTTGGCGATCGCCTCCAACTGCACGATTGTGGTAGACAACTGGCTAGAGTTAAAAACCCTGGCAGAGATGCATCACAAAAATGCAGGTGCTGCCGACTATCCAGCGATTCGCATCATGCTGCGGTTAACGCCCGGAATTGAATGCCATACTCATGACTATATTCGCACGGGGCATTTAGACAGCAAGTTTGGCTTTGATCCCGATCAACTGGACGAGGTATTTGCTTACATCAGTCAGACAACGGGCTTAGACTGTATTGGGTTACATGCTCACATTGGCTCACAGATTTTTGAACTTCAACCCCATCAAGACTTGACCAGTGTCATGGTGCAGTGGCTGAAACGAGCCGCAGAGTATGGGTTGCCTATCCGCGAATTGGATATTGGCGGTGGTTTGGGGATTTGCTATACCGAAGCAGACGATCCCCCCAGTATTGATGAATGGGTCAATGTTGTTTGCCAGGGAATTACTCAGGCTTGTCAAGATCAACAGGTGCCCTTACCGCGATTGTTGGCAGAACCCGGGCGATCGCTGATTGGTTCTTCCTGTATTACGGCTTACACCATTGGTAGTCAGAAAACAGTTCCCAATATTCGCACCTACGTCACCGTGGATGGGGGCATGTCAGATAATCCCCGCCCAATCACCTACCAATCGGTTTATCGAGCCTTTGTGGCGAATCGCGTCTCTGCGCCTTTAGATCAGTCTGTTACGGTTGCTGGAAAACATTGCGAATCGGGTGATATTGTGATTCAGCAAGCAAAATTACCAGAAACGCAACCTGGCGATGTTCTCGTCGTCCTCAGTACAGGAGCCTACAATTACAGTATGGCTTCCAACTACAACCGACTCCCACGTCCGGCAGCGGTTTTGGTGCAAGCTGGGGAAGCAAGCGTCATTCTCCGACGCGAAATTTATCAAGATTTGATTCGGCAAGATCGTTTACCAGAACGACTGATCTTGTAGACAATAGGGGAGAGGAAAGCCGAATTTTAAGTACAGATTTTCATCAAGCAGGATTAAAAAGTGGGATGTGGGGGTCAACCCCTTGTTTGAGGTCTATGCCCTTACATCCCCTGTGCTGCCAGCATTCTATTTGATGAACGGGAGTACTACAAAACCTATCTGAGGATGTGGATTTAGTAAAACCGACAATTAATTTTTGGTAGCGCGGCGTCGCTGCGCTTGCAAAGAAAACTCCCAGGTTTTGTTGAATTCGTAATTCTGAACATGATTCATTAGGGGTACAAGGTTAATCCAAGCTCAATTCAAATGGGATCTCTGTTAGAGCGATGGCTGACAAACCTTGACTGGACTCAGTTCTTGCTGATTCGTCTGATTGATGTTGGGCTAGTTCTGATTTTGACCTACATGGTTTTGGTCATTATCGGTGAACGTCGCACATTGTGGATGGTGCGAGGGTTAATTATCCTAATGTTGGCTGCGGCTCTGAGCAAAACGCTAGATTTAAGGTTGCTCAGCTTCGTGTTAGACAAATTAGTGATCGGCTCAGCTGTCGCCATGGCAGTTATTCTTCAGGCTGAATTTCGCCGTCTTTTAGAACAATTAGGACGGGGTGAAATTTCTCAACTGTTTCAGCCAGCAAATCAAGCCATTCCCAAGCCCGATAGTGTCATCGACGAAATTGTAGACGCGGTTAAGGAACTCTCTCAGAATCGTACAGGTGCCTTGCTGATTTTGGAGACCGATCGCCCCATCGACGAACGCGACTTTTCTGTTCCCGGTGTGCGTTTGAATGCAGAGGTGTCTAAAGAACTGATCCAAACTATTTTTCAGACGACCACTTTACTGCATGACGGTGCCGTACTGATTCGTGCGTCCAGGGTGATCGCAGCTGGCGTAATTTTGCCAATTTCTGAGCGCACGGCGTCACGGCAGTTAGGCACTCGACACCGAGCCGCAATGGGGATTACAGAACGGGTCGAAAACTGTCTGTGCATTGTTGTATCAGAGGAAACCGGGTCTATCTCACTGGCTGAACGAGGGGGCCTGAACCGTCCGTTGACCAGTAGTAAACTGAGAGAGTTACTGATGGCTCGGTTCTCTCAGTCTGTTGATCGGGAAGCAGTTGCACCCCAATTGCGAAGTTTGGGTCGCCATCTTGGCGGGAAGGTTATGGTATTGATCTCACGTTTTTTCCGCTTTTTACCGTCGGCTTCTCGGGAGAAAAAATGAAAACAAAGCCAACTTTGTTAACAGAATTACCTGCTGATCTGGAGCGTGAACGATTGCCCAGACATGTTGCAGTCATTATGGATGGGAATGGTCGTTGGGCAAAGCGCCAAGGGTTGCCACGGGTGATGGGGCATCGTCGAGGGGTGGACGCACTTAAGGATATCTTGCGCTGTTGTAAAGATTGGGGTGTGCAGGCTCTGACGGCTTATGCCTTTTCGACGGAAAATTGGGGCAGACCGATCGAAGAAGTTGATTTCTTGATGATGTTATTTGAGCGGGTTTTGCGACAAGAGTTGCGCGAAATGATGGCGGAAGATGTCAGGATTCAATTTGTCGGCAATTTAGCAATGTTGCCGCGATCGCTACAAACAGAAATTAGTCGGGCAGTAGAAGAAACGCGCCACAACAGCGGGATTCAGTTTACAGTGGCAACCAATTATGGCGGCAGACAAGAGATTTTGCAGGCGTGTCGAGCGATCGCCACTCAAGTCAAACAAGGGTTACTGGAACCCGACCAGATTGATGAAACGATATTTGAACAACATCTTTATACAGCGGGAATTTGTGATCCCGATTTATTAATCCGCACCAGTGGCGAAATGCGGGTCAGCAACTTTTTGTTATGGCAAGTTGCCTATGCCGAACTCTACATCACCGATACATTATGGCCTGACTTTGACCGGGCAGAATTTCACCGGGCATTGTGTGATTATCAAAAACGCGATCGCCGCTTTGGCAAAGTGTAATGTTGAGGAACGTGGATTTATGGTTGGAAAGGCAGCGTCGCCGCACGTCCAACCATAAATGTTCGTATAATTTGGGTTGAGAGAGCGACGGCGGAGCCGTCGCTCTCTCAACCCGATCCTAAGGGCCTGAGAAGATGGCGTTGTCTAAGTCTTGGCGGCTAAGAGAATATTTGAATGAACGCTGAATGTCTTGACCGTCTGCGCCAGCCTTAAGATATCGCACAATCAACGAATCGATTTCCATCCAGATATCTGCTGCCCAATCGGTTTTCTTGACATGCCAGCAGTGAACGTCATTCCCATCTTGCTGGCAGCCATGAGAAGAGAGCCACTGCTCAATATCCGGTAAAGGATGGTTGTACAGTGGAGTATCAGCGGAAGGAAGTGTCATGCCTTAAATGGAATTTTGAGATGAATTGAGTGTGGGCGCTTCAGAAGAAGTCTCTATACTCGATTGTAAAGGACGGTCGTGGTTGAGTGGGGCGTCCGGCACAATTTCCACAGAAGAATTAGCAGCTTTAGCAGAAGACACGGAGTCGGGCAGCACTGGCTCGGGCTGCGGATCTGGAAGAGGCAGGATGGGGGACTGATAGAAAAAAGGCTGGGGCAAGGTAGGAGTCGTCGTTTCTACCGCAGGCGGAGGCGAGGGTTGTTCGAGGGCTGGCGTCTCCGATTGTTCAATATCTGGTGCCGCTGGTTGTTTAAGGGCTGGTGTTCCCAGTTGTTCGAGCACGGGTATACCTTCTATCAAGGGTTTGACTGGAGCCAGTGCGACTTCGCCCCGTGTTAAGCCAATGGTGACGACCAGAATCAGACACGCGGCAAAGGTAAGACCCAAAATAAATAAAGCAAAAATCTCTCCGGCAGACAGGGGGCGATCGGTCGGGTCAAGGTAGGCAGACGAACGATATTTCCACGTATCTTTACCTGTGCGATTTAAATCTGCCACGGATTGAACAACAGGCACTCGCGAAAATCCATTTTTTAAATCATAGGAAAATCGCTTTTCTGGATTGCTCAGGGTGGCATATGCCTCATTGAGAGTATGAAATTTGCTCGTCGCGATCGCCGCTGGCAACTCTGTCGTATCTGGGTGATAGAGCTTACTCCTATCCCGATAGGCACGACGAATTTGTTGCGGTGACGCGGAGGAAGAGATTCCTAGTAGCTCGTAATAGTTCGAGCTAGGCTCCTGTTCTGGCATCGCTGATCCTTGATGATTTGCATTACGCTGGTTGAAAACAATCCGATCGGGTCAGACGAATTTGAGCCAGGGTAAAAACAACCGGAATAATCCGCCCATAGTTGGTGGCGATCGCCCGCCAGCCCAAGTCTGCCAGAAACCAAGTCCACAAAGCCGGTCCCAAAAAAGCCAGGACGGTGCGAGCAGCACCATATCGAGCTGCGTTGACAACCATGCCACGAGACGCCGTTTGTAGTGCTACCTGCGTTTGCACCCGAGTGGCAGCCACGACCCCACCTCGAATCAAGGTTTCAGCGGCGGCTTGGTGGGTTGCCGCATGTAGGGCAAATTGACGGGCAATTTGTTGCAAAATCCAGGGACGAATTACGGAACTGACGGCGATCGCACCACTGCCCTTAAGGATCAGCCCCATTGGGTCTTGCTGAACGGGTGAAGGAATTTGTTTAGCCAGTTGAGATTGGGAAATTACAGTTTGCAGGTCACTATTGAGCTGCCGTCGTTTTGCCGCAGGCAGCTGTTGCCAAACTCGATTTAATAAGGTGAGAAAGATTTCTGCTTCCAGATCGGTAGTGGATAGATCGGATACGTAATGAATTTTTAAGTACCGACAAACCTGAATCAAAATCTGACGATAGCTGACATAGTTAGTCTTGCGTTGCAGCACCGTCAACCCATCGGCGGCTAAAAAGCGAAAGCGCTCTTCTATGGCATCAAGCCACGCTTTTTTACTCTGACGTTCGACATCAATAGGCTCTGGCGTACAAACGTAGTCTATGGGGTTAAATTTGCGGCTAAAAAGAATTTCTGTGAGCAGTCGCAATTCCTCTTCTGTTGCCAACTCTAAACCCGCTCTCAAATCATCCACAGCGTCCTCCCCTATCGTGCTGCTTGCCGATGTCCAATATTCTACTGAATGAAGGGCAATCCGAACGTGTTGTAGTCATTCTAAATGAAGGATCATGCAATGTTTCCATCTCTACCTCAGATCGATCATAGAGTTGATTCCAATTCCGTGGGGGATAATTTAGCCCAGCCGTTTGATGTCGGGGTGATTGGTGCCGGGATCGCTGGCTTAATCTGCGCTCAGGAGTTGCGGCATGCGGGTTATCGGGTTGTAGTGCTGGAAAAATCTCGGGGGTTAGGCGGACGGATTGCCACCCGTCGAATTCAGGAAACGTGGGCAGATCATGGGTTGCCTTATTTGCACGACCAGGGTGAACTTTCTCATCAACTGATTACAGCGCTGGTGTCAAACGGACTCCTACAGCCCTGGCTAAACGCGCTCTATCAGCTTAACCAGACTGGGTTATATCCCGTTGCAGATCAGGGGTTACGGTATGTGGCAGCGGGAGGATTAACGGCGATCGCCAAATGTTTGGCACAGGGGTTATCAATTTATCGGGGGCAGCGAGTCTGTGCGATCGCACCTGCGCCTGAGCAACACTGGCACCTCAGGTTTGCCCATGAGAATAGTGATCCCCTGCCCGATCTTCAGGTTCAAGCGGTTGCCACCACGATCCCTGCGCCCCAGGTTTTACCATTGATAGAGGCGATCGCACCAGAGCGTGATCCCAGCTTTTGGGCAGAGTTGCAAACGGTTCAGTTTAACCCGTGTTTCGCTGTGATGGCTGTTTATACGGATGCGACTCAACTTGAACTCATTCAATCGGTATCATGGCATGCGGTGCGAGTTTGCGATTCCCCTGATCTGGCGTGGGTGAGTGACGAACGGAGTAAACGCGATGGCATCACTCCGGCTGTATTTGTCTTTCACAGTACGCCTGCTTTTGCAGACGCTCATCTAGACGTAGCCGATGTGCAATCTATGGGGCAGCATTTACTGAATGTGGCGGCGCAGCAATTGAGCCTACCTTTCCATCAACCTTCTATGGTTCAGGTGCATCGCTGGCGATATGCCACACCCAGGCAGCCCTTTGAGGGTGCGGTTTTATCCTCAGATCACTTACCCGGTCTGGTCTGTGGGGGTGACTGGTGTGGGGGTAAGGGAGTGGAAGATGCCATGCAATCTGGATTGGCGATCGCTGAAAAAATAAATAGCCAGCTCAACGGGGCAACCTTACCCCGGTTAAATTGGCTACTACCGTCATGATTTTTGGGGTGCAAGCGAAACCTACACCCCAACACAACTGATATCTATTGGCAATGACATTTGAGCAAGCTCTAGAAACTAATCGGCAGCGCCTTCGCCACCATCTTGGCTTCTCCCTTCTTCCATCGAATCGTCATTATCTTGAGCCGAGTTAGAGCCCATGTACCGTCTTCTGCCAAATCGCCCGGAGCTAGGACGCTTGCGGAACTTACGAGCATATGCCTGGTTACGGAGTGCTTTCTCTTTCTTTAGGTTTCGGCGTTTAGCCATTCTTAACCTCTTAGGAATAATGGTCTGGAAATAGAAATAGGTGGAACACGAAATACAGTGAATTAGGGATGGGGGTTGTTATCTCAAACAACCCGCAAGAGGTATACTCTAGCACAATCTTGACCCTTCTCTTCCCCTTAAAAGGTCTTCTTAAGCCGATTTCAACGGAAGACATTAGCAGCCATGAGGATTTTGCGATTGAAAATAGGGCAAATAGACAGGTTGGAGACTCGCAATACCATCAAATCCGGGGTCATAGCACTTTACGCCGTTTTTGTGAGAGAGCCGCGCGGAGCGCGGCTCTCTCACAACACCTTGGACATTACGCCATTGAGAATTGCTGCAAACCTTTCACCCAGCCATTACCGATATCCAGGCTCAATCAATAAACATTGGGCAAACTGAATGGCGTCTTGAGCGTTAGAGATTTTGCCCTCGGCTTGGGCAAGTTGAACTCGCTCTAACAAATGCCCAATGCGTGGTCCCGGTCGAAGTTGAAGCTGTTGCATCAAATCTCGTCCACTAATCAGCGGTGTGGGGTGGGCGACCGGGTCAGTGGGATCGAGAAACCGTTTGACCAGGGGTGCGATCGCTTCTATGGGTGTTCCTAAGGCAACTGCCAGAACAATCAGTGAGCGGAAGACATCGCCAATTTCCTTAAACAGGAAATATTGATCGCCTAAACTCAGGGTTGTCCAATCGATCGCCTGAAACTTGGGTAAAGCCTTCAGGACGGCAAGCACAGCTTGTACTTCTGCCCGACTATATTTGAGCCGCCACAGTTCTTGTTCTGCCAGGGCTGGATCGGATGCGACCAGGCAAGCCAGTTTGGCAATTTTGAGCCAACTGCGACGGGCACCCGATGTTTTGATCTGCTCTCTGACCCAGGCTAAGAGTTCTGCACCAAATGCCGTCCAGTGTTGCTCCAGGGCGATCGCCGCTTGATCGACCAAGCGCAATCGATTGACCTGTTCAACGGTGGTGCATGGAAAACAGTGATGCAATAAACCATCTTGCCACGCTTCGATTAATAGCTTGCTGCCCTGTGACGTACTCAGTAAATAATTTAATTCTGCCTGAATCCGCTCAGCGGCAACCGTTTTCAATAAATCAGCTAACTCTTGGATAGTCGCTTGGGTGGTGGCTTCTAAATGAAACCCAAGCTGTGCCGCCTGTCGATAGGCTCGCAGTAACCGCAGGGGGTCTTCGATTAGATTATCGGGTGCAATCATGCGAATTAACCCGGCGCGCAGATCGAGCGCACCCTGGAGCGGGTCAACAATATGTTGCGTCAGAGGATGATAGGCGATCGCATTGATTGTAAAATCTCGGCGTTTTAGATCGGTTTCTAAATCAGGTCCCACCTGTTGGGCAAAATCAACCGTCGCATTAGCAAAAACAACCCGTGCAATTTGACGGTCTGCATCCAATAAAACAAACCCTGCCTTATAGTGACTGGCAATGGTTTTCGCGGTTTCTACAACACCTGTGGGTAAGACAAAATCTAGATCTAAATAGTCGGCAGGTCTACCCAATAGTGCATCTCGAACATTCCCACCCACCAGATAAGCCGTTTCCGGCAAAAAATCCAGGCTAAAGGGCCAGGTCTGAGGCGACAGAACCGAGGCGAAAGTAGGAACACACTGGTGTTGGTTCAAAATAGAAAGGGTTCGGTGAAAGGCTACGAATTTCAAAAAACTTGCATGAGGAACGAGAGAACGGGCATGCGAGAATTTCTCACACACGACACCCGTACTTTACTGAAGCACAAAATGCTAAAGATTTAGGGGCGTTGTTGATTCTAAACCAAATTTATGCCAAATTCCGTAGTGAACATTGAGTAATACCCGAACAGCTCAACCCCTGGTTAAAGATCCCAGATCCATGAGGCTGTCTTTTTTGAGTGGGCGACGGCGAAGCCGTCGCCCACTCAAAAAATTAGATTGTGTAATATTCGCGAGTCTCAGGACTTTGGCAGGAGCGATGAGGTAAACGCCGCAGCCCCTATCCTCTTTATAGCAGTCCTAAATGGGTTGTAAGATAAGCGGGTTGTGAGAGGCGCACCCCGAAGGGGTGCGCCTCTCACAATCCATTTGGGGTTGTTAAATGAAGACGGGTAAAGGGTTAAAAAGCGGTTCGGAGTGCTGCTCTCTAATTCTTTACCATCCTGGTTCTGAACGCATCACGCTGGAGCGTTAAGGCTGATAGACCTGAGCAGAAATCCCATTTTGTTGCAATTCTTGTCTCAGTTGCTCGGCTCCAGATTCATCGCTAAACGCTCCCATTTGTACGACCGCTCTGTTCGGGAAGTTCCGGACATAGGCTTCCCCTACGGCTTCACGGGCTTGCTCTAAGCTGCGATCGCCTGTGTATTCGGTGACGACATAATACAAGTCTTGTCGTGCCGGAGCGGGGGCAGCAGCAACTGTTGGGGCGGGGGCGGGACGAGAGCTAGCAGGTGTAGCCGGTCGGGGTGCCGCTGCCTGGGGTGCCGGTCGGGGTGCTGCCGCTTGCGAAGGTGCCGCCTGGGGTTGTCTAGCACGGGCTGGACTGGAGGGGGCAGAGGCGGGACGGGCAGAGGATGAGCTGCGAGAACTCGACGTAGAAGGTCTGGAAGCGGGTGAAGCAGCCGGTGCGGATGTAGGTGCAGATGTGGGTGCAGATGCGGCTGAGGAGCGACCCGAGGTCGATGCTGTGGCGATCGCCGTTTCTGGGTTGGCAACCACACTGGGCGCAGTCGTTGGCATGGGCGAGACGGTGGGAGACGGCGAATTTGCCGCATCCGTCGCCGGTAACGTGCTCAGCGTACTCAGGTTAATATCGACAAACTCATCACTGGATAGATCAGGAGACATTGCCGGCTGGGGCTCTTGGGGATTGGTAGTTTCAGGACGGTTGCTTGCCAACTCAGGCTCAGATTGAGCCGAACGGAGCCACTTCTCTAAGCCCAGCATCTTAAAGCTATCGGGATTGGTAAACAGATAACCAAACGTAATGCTAGACAGCAGCAATAACAGCATGGAACCGATGCCCAGGGGCGTCAGCAGCGTTTGCAGGAGTCTCGGTTCTTCTTCGGCTCGCAGCTCGGCTTCTTCTTCCGCCAAACTTTTGAGCAGTTGTTCCGACGATGCCAGGTAATCTTCTGGCAATTCAGTTGCGTCTGGCTCGGCAAAACTCTCAGCTGCCCTGTTATTGAGAATGGCATTGGTCAAGGTTTCTTCGTCCATGTTGGCAGCGATCGCCAACGGTGGAATTAACCCTGCTGCTGCCGCCGCTCTAGAAACGTCTGGCGATCGCCTTGGAGCAGGATTTTCCCCTGACGCAGGGGATGGAGGAATGGGGGATTGAACGGTGTGAGTCGAGACTGTGCCGACTACTGCCGCACCTGAACTCGCTTGGCTCTCTTGCCTGCGCCCTGAACGCCGACTTTGCAGCCGTCGATAACGATTCAGTTCTTCCTCAAGCTGCACATCCAAACTGCCCAGCGCAGCTTTTAATAAGGGATGCAAGGAAGATTGGGTGGATGAATCGACTGAGGTACTACGACGCATAGCGGTACTCCTGTCAGCCTATAAACAGGCATGAAAGCAACGTGTTCAGTTCTTGCGAACAAAAAATAATATGAATCTCTACAAAACCAGGATAGTGCGTGCGAACTTGCTTTTAAAGCTAGCAACGTAGCGCTGCAACTATCTGCAACTAAACGATCTTGCAACTAACAGTATAAATGCGCCCCGAGAGTTGATGCTGAACAATCGCAACGAAAATCATTGCACTGCTAAAACGTTAACTATAGTCGATAAACAAAGGCTAGTACACCAACTTAAAAATTTTAGAGGGGGCGCAGCCCCCAAACCCCCATGTTGCAAAATTTCGTGTTTGCAACACTAGTGGCATAACCATCATGATTTTTTGATCAAATGCCCCTTCTCTTTGAAGTTGAGCAACAGCAGTTGGACAGAACAGTGGGTTACTTTTTGGGTTGGCTCATGAGATTAATGCGATCGCTCAGTTGCCTCAAGGTTCGATTCATATCTAGATCATTACCACGCTGCTGAGCTACTTTTTCACAGCTATACATCACTGTAGTATGGTCTTTACCACCAAACACTTCACCAATTTTTGGCAGGCTCAAATCCGTATGTTGTCGCATTAAATACATACCAATCTGGCGAGCAACACTGATTTCCCGCCGCCGAGAGCTACTCTTTAAATCTTCAATCGATACATTGAACGTATCAGCAACGGCTGCCATGACCGCATCCGGTGAGGCTTCTACTTGCTCGCTGGGAGGATTGAGCACTGGGGTAATGTTTTCTACCGTCATCGGCAGCCCGGAGATAGAAATATATGCCACCGCCCGGATCAATGCCCCTTCTAACTCTCGAATGTTGGAGGTATAGCTGGATGCGATATATTCAATCACTTCGCGAGGCAGACGCATACTTTCGTATTCTGCCTTTTTTTGCAAAATTGCCATCCGGGTTTCCAGGTCGGGTGGCTGGATATCGGCAATCAACCCCATGGAGAACCGCGAGCAGAGTCGCTCTTGTAACCGAGGAATTTGATTGGGGGGGCGATCGCTGGCAAGCACGACCTGTCTACCGGCTTCGTGCAAGGTGTTGAAGGTATGGAAAAACTCTTCCTGGGTATATTCCTTGCCTTCAATAAATTGAATGTCATCGACCAATAACACATCGGCTGCCCGATAGCGCTCGCGAAAGCTCTGCATACTGTCTTTCCGAATCGCGGCGATCAGGTCATTGGTGAATTGCTCAGTAGAGACATAAAAAATCTTAGAGTTGGCGTCAATTTCCAGGCGATAGTGCCCGATCGCTTGCATTAAATGGGTTTTGCCCAATCCGACGCCCCCACAGAGGAATAGGGGATTGAATTCTCGTCCCGGCGATTCGGCAACGGCTAAAGCAGCCGCATGTGCCATACGATTGTTGGAACCGACGACAAACCGAGAGAAGACGTATTTAGGATTCAGTTCAGTTGCCAATTTTTCCCGAGTCACTGGTGGGGGTTCTGCTGGTAACGGTTCCGCCGGAGGAATCCACATTCCAGCACCGATATCGCCATTCCATTCGTTTTCGGCTCCTGGCTTTACTTTGATGTGGATATCGACGGCGTACCCTAACACTTCTTGCACCACCTCGTTGATGGTGCGCATGTAATACTTCTGAATCCAGTTTCGCGCAAATGGGTTGAGTGTGTAGATAACAATCGAGTTATCTTCCAACTGTTCAACCGTGGCAGATTTAATCCAGGTTTCAAAGGTTGGCGGACTGAGCTGTAGCTGTAAACGCTCTAGCACTTGACCCCAGAAGCTTTCGAGAATCATGTCCAATGCCCCAACTCCCTCAACCCTTGTAAACATCTTCCTCAACCACAAATTTCAAACAGTAACTTGCAGCTACAGAGCGCATCTGATAGCGATCGCCATCAGACGGTTATGGTTCTCCCTGTTTGATCCAACACCTTCACAATCTGATCAAACAACCCCACCATCGGAGGTTTGTCAAATAAAGATACTCCTTTGCTCACGCCCAATCAGGTCATATTATTGTGAGACTCTTGAATCTATTTTTAGAATAAAGGGTGTGTATAGCGTGTTTCTAAAGGGATGGCGTCCAGATCAGTCTCTCAGACCAGGCGATCGCCCAGACTGATGGCAGATGCCACAGCGCTTAAGAGCGCGATAGCACTCTCTCGGAAAAGGATCTGGATTAACTAGACTACTAGATGTTGAGTACGAATTCTATAGGTATTCCAGATGTGGTGAACTTAAGATAGCAAAAATTTCATCTAGAACCCATTTCGCCCACAAAACATAGCAATTAAATTTACGGAAGATAATCCTCAAAAAGAAATAGTTTTGGTGTGCCCAGATCTTGCCTGGTAGCCTGTCAGAGCAATGGATTTGATCCCCCCTCATGCCTTTTGGGCGACAATACAGATATCGGCTGAGAGCCGCGCTTCGCGCGGCTCTCAGCCGATATCTGCCCGTGCCTATAGCAACCGAGTCTATTTATCAACGAGCCTTAACTCAGTTTTTGGTAGCGATAAAATGTATAGGTGTCAAATAACACCCCTACGGAACTACAGACCAGACCGATCACACACACGCCTTTGACCGTATCCCCACTGCCAAAAATCGCTAGAAATCGAGCGATTCCGTGAATACTGAACTGGCTCAGGTCGGTGAACATCGGGAACAACCCTGCTAGCATCAAAAAAATTAGCAAACTAGCTACTAAAACTACGGGTGCAAAAAAACTGAACAGACCCGTAATCAAGAGCGATCGCAGAAGATTGGGTAAAGTTGCCATAATGCGACAAAAGCTCGATAGCAGAAGGGACGACAGGGTTCAGGCTGTGGGTAAAACAATAATGAACAAACCACATCCCAAAACCGACCATGGTTATGTAAGGATGTTGAGCAATAGCTCACTGTTGTAGGGTGAACGATTGCAAGACAGACTATTGTAGACCGTAGTACAAGGGCGTCGTCGTCAGCCTCTGCCGAACGGTGAATCTTTGTTCGGAACTGCGCTTTTCAACCCTCTGTCGGACACTAATCGGACACTCAATAGCCGGATGATAAATGGCGATCGCGATTGAGAGAGATTGACACGCGGTTGTCAACTTCTACAATAAGGGGCGATTGTGAGAATTGCCCACACAGGGTCGCAATCTTAAATCTTTATTAAAAAAACTTGTTGATGCTATATTAACTGGCTTCTTATCGCCAAATTGTAGTCTGTACTGCTATAAGCTAGAGCAGACTTAACATACTTTGTGACATCGGTTATGAATGGGTCGGTGTCTGCCGCTGACAGCGCACAATACTTGGATCAGGTGATATACCCTTGAGCGATATTTTCAAAAATACTAGTTTGGGTTTGTGGAGCCAGCGCTTAACCTCTGCGGCATTACTGGGCGGACAAGTGATTGTCCATCTGCTGCGGGGTAAGATCCATTACCGCAATGTGATCGAGCAAATGTCGGTGGTTGGGCCCGGATCACTGCTGATTGCGTTGCTAACCGCTGCCACCGTTGGCATGGTGTTTACCATTCAGGTTGCCCGAGAGTTTATTAACCTGGGTGCCGGAACGGCGGTAGGCGGGGTTTTGGCGCTGGCGTTAGCCAGAGAACTTGCACCCGTGCTCACTGCTGTAATTGTCACGGGGCGGGTTGGCTCTGCTTTTGCTGCTGAATTGGGCACGATGCAGGTGACTGAGCAAATTGATGCCCTGCAAATGCTCAAAACGGACCCGATTGACTATCTCGTTATTCCCAGAGTCATTGCCTGTTGTTTGATGTTGCCAATTTTAACGGTATTGGCATTTGTCACAGGGATGGCAGGGGGAGTGCTCGTTGCCAGCTATTTATATGACATTTCCCAACGGGTGTTTTTAGATTCGGCAAGAAATTTCTTGACCAATTGGGATCTCATCAGTCCGATGATCAAAGCTTTTATTTTTGGGGCATTAATTGCGATCATCGGCTCAAGCTGGGGGTTAACCACCACAGGTGGAGCCAAGGGAGTCGGGCAATCGACCACAACGGCTGTGGTAACAGCGCTATTGGCAATTTTTATTACTAACTTTTTCTTATCGTGGATTATGTTCCAGGGGCTGGGTAGTGCGGTCATGGGTGGGTTTTAAGCCGGTATGTTTTGAGGTATGAAACCTGCGGTTTCACACCCCAAAACATCTTCAAACTCGGCATCCCTGCCCTCAGGAACCCCTTAAAATAGGAGTGAAGTTCGTTGTTGTGATGCCTTTAATTTTTTGGAGTACGCGTGACTCAATCTTCTTCGACCCAGGTTCCGCTCTTCAATCCGGCCGAGAGTGTGCAACTCAGCCCCAGCTTTAGTTTGCCAGTTGCTTTGGTGATCCTGGCAATTCCATTGGCATTCTTGCAGCCCTTTGTTGGCGGGGCGATCGCCCTATTTGGCTTATTCTTGCTGTTTCAAACCGTTAGTCTGCGGCTATTGTTCACCCCCGACGCTTTAGATGTCTATCGAGGGGATACTTTAATTCGCCGATTTCCTTATCAAGACTGGCAAAACTGGGAAATTTTTTGGACACCCGTACCCATCTTGTTCTATTTCAAAGAAGTTAAAAGCATCCACTTTCTGCCTGTCCTGTTTGATCCTAAGATGCTTAAACACTGTCTTGAATACCGTGTTCCCAAAGCCGATATCCATTGAACGGGTATGGGGGAGTAGTTCTCCCTGCTGACGGTTTAATGAATTTGAGTCATTTCTCGCACCCTAGATACTCATGAATGCTGACGAATTGCCAACTTTAGCCGCATCTGTTGAACCGACCAACCCTTCATCATCGACGCCTGTGCCGGACGCATCAGGGAGTCTATTTGGCAGTTCGCTATCCTCTGCCCCGATCTCTAGCAGCACCCTTTCCAGCCTGTCTGCGACTGAACCCACTTCTGAGGTTGCCCTGTTAGAACAACGGTTGACCAGCTTGCGACAGGAAGAACAACGCCTCAAGCAAGAAATTGCGATGTTGCAATCGTCTCAAGCCCTGCTCAAAGACCAGGTGACTGATGCACAGACGGCGATCGGTCGCTTGATCAAAGAAGGATTGAGCGATCTTGAACAACGCCGACAAACGTTGCAGATTACCGTTGAGCAGTTAGAACGGCGGCAAGATCGGATCAAGTCGGAAATGCGAACCAGTTTTGCGGGAGTGTCTCAAGACCTGGCAATTCGGGTGCAGGGGTTTAAAGATTATCTCGTAGGGAGTCTGCAAGACCTGGCAGCCACGGCAGAGCAGTTGGAACTGGCACCCAAACTCCAGGAACAGAAGCGGGTTGCGCCGCCGGTTGAAAAGCGCGTTGAAGCCGATGCCCCAGCTCCACGATTTTCGCAACAGAGCTTTCAAGACGAATCGAAGCAAATTCGTTATTTGCTCGATCAATACCGGATGTCGCCTGATTATTATGGACCGCCCTGGCAATTGCGACGGACATTTGAGCCTGTCCATGCAGAACGAGTTTCGACCTGGTTTTTTACTCAGGGTGGGCGGGGTGCAATTCGGACGATGGGATCGCGGTTGCAAAATATTCTCGTTGTCTCGGCGGCGATCTCGATTTTGCGGAAAGTGCATGGCGATCGCCTGCGTACCTTAGTTTTGGCAGATTCTCCAGAACGATTAGGAGAATGGCGCAGAGGTTTACAAGATTGTCTGGGTATTTCTCGCACCGATTTTGGTGCTAATGAAGGGGTGGTGTTGTTTGAGACGCCTGAACCCCTGGCGCAACGTGCCGATCGCTTAGTCAAACAAAAGCTGTTGCCGCTGATCATTATCGATGAAGCCGAAGATGATCGGATTAGCTTATCGTTGTTGCAATTTCCCCTGTGGTTGGCGATCGCCGCTGACCCGATGAATCCACCGATGTATTAGGATCGGGGGTTTATAAAACCTAATTCTCTTTAAGAGCGCAATAGACCTGTTGCTGTGAACCCTGACTCTTGTCTCCCAGCAGATTGCCAAAATTGGTAAAGATGACAGGGTAAACTGTTAGCTAACAGCGATGAGGATCAGGAGGGTTGGCAGCGCGGCGACGCCGCGCTGCTAACTCCAAATCTATGATCTAAATCCAGGGTCATGAGGGACTTGCGCGAACATAAAATACCTGCGGGGCGTTATGGCTAGCGCCTAACACACCCTACAAACGGGGATATTATTGGTTCGCAAAATCCCGTAGCGCTTCAACCTCAAAACGTTACAAGGGGACGGTCGAATGGGTCTTTGGTTAGCTTATGTTCTGGCAGTGTTTGTCGTTGCCTACTTATTAGGAGCGACGCCGACGGGCTATTGGACTGGGCAAATCTTAAAGGGCATTGACATCCGTGAACATGGCTCAAAATCGACGGGTGCTACCAACGTGTTGCGCACGCTGGGCAAAGGACCTGCGGTTTTTGTATTGCTGGTGGATGTGTTAAAGGGCGCTGTGGCGATCGCTCTTACCCGATGGTTTTATTCTCTACCCGCCATTACGAGCATGGCTCCAGCGTCAATTGATTTAGCCGTATGGATTCCCTGGATGGTAACGCTGGCAGGGTTAGCAGCTATGGTTGGGCACAGCCGCTCGGTCTGGATCCAGTTTAGTGGTGGCAAGTCGGTTGCGACTGGGTTAGGGGTGATGTTGGCGATGTCGTGGCAAGTAGGACTGGGCACCCTGGCTGTATTTGGTTTGTTACTCGCCATCTGGCGAATTGTGTCGCTGGGGTCGATTGTGGCAGCGATCGCCGCTCCCGTTTTGATGCTGGTTCTGGCGCAACCGCTCCCTTATGTGTTAACGGCGATCGCCGGTGGGCTTTATATTGTTGTGCGGCATCGTGCCAATATTCAACGGTTGATGGCAGGTACCGAACCTCGGATTGGACAGAAACATTCAGAACCAGAGCAAGCCGCTTAAATGCGATCGCCCCAGACGTTCAATAAATCCATAGTGAAAGCGCCTACCCTTCGGGCAGGCGCTTTCACTACTAATTTAGGAGCGCGATAGGGTGAACTGTGGCGCAGTTCACCCTGAAAAAATACATCCCGATACCTTAACCCAACTGTTTTGAGCGAAATTGTTCTAACTCCGCAGGGGCGATCGCGCCATGCTCCGTAATAATGGCAGCAATCAGGTCAGCCGGAGTCACATCAAACGCCGGATTATAAAACTCCACACCATCTGGACAGATGCGGGTTTCACCAATCTGATATACCTCTGCCGGATCCCGTTCTTCAATCGGAATTTGACTGCCATCCACCAGCTTAAAATCGATGGTAGATAAGGGTGCTGCTACAAAGAAAGGAATGTTGTGTGCCTTTGCCACCAGTGCCAGGCTATAGGTGCCGATTTTATTGGCGGTGTCACCATTAGCAGCAATGCGATCGGCTCCGACTACGACTGCATCAATCATGCCCTTCTGCATACAATGGGCTGCCATGCTATCGGTAATCAGCGTTACGGGAATTCCTTCTTGCACACATTCCCAACTGGTTAGCCGTGCCCCTTGCAGCCGAGGACGCGTTTCATCGGCATAGAGCCGTTGCAACCGATCCTGATGCCATGCCGAACGCACTACACCCAATGCAGTACCATAGCCTGCGGTTGCCAATGCACCGGCATTACAGTGGGTTAACAACCGCAGTTGAGCAGGTTCGCTGGGTAATGCGGCTAAGCCATGTGCCCCGATCGCCAGACAGGTTTGAATATCTTCAGCATTGATGGCTTTCGCTGTATCGAGCAATGCGTGTTTGATCTGCTCGACCTCACCCTCAATTTTGTAGGCGGTTTTTAACATGCGCTCGATCGCCCAAAACAGATTTACTGCCGTCGGACGGGTTGCCCGTAGCTTTGTGGCAACCTCTTCTAACTGTTGCAGAAAAGTATCGCGATCGCTCGTTCGACTTTCTCTTGCCCCCAAATACATCCCATAGGCTGCTGCCACCCCAATAGCAGGCGCACCCCGGACAATCATGGTTTTGATTGCCAACGCCATATCGTCGCAACGGCTAATTTGTACGACATCATATTCTTCGGGTAAGCGGTTCTGGTCAATTAACCAAACATGATCATCTTGCCAAATGACGGGGTAAACCTGATTTGTGGGTGACATAGAACTCCAGCGCTAGTGAGGGTTAAAAGGGTCTGAATCCAACCCAAACCTACTATAGTCGCCGCTGTCGATTTTTGGCTGGCTCACCAACAAATTTCAAGGTGTCATTTGATAATCAGTATGGATTGAGCGATGCTCAAATTCTGTTAGTTCGGGGTCATTTCGGAAATCGTCTGCCATGGATGCCACAAAAGGAGTGAGCCATTGATGACGTTGTTCTAGAGGCAGTGTAGCCACTTGCTGAAGTGAGGGTACGGTTTGAGATGAAGGTTTGTCAGAAGCCGTTTTCTGCTGAAGGAGTTCAACAAAATCTAAAACGTCTTGAAGAACAGAGTCGGGTAGAGTCTGTAACTTTTCAACAATATTATCGGCTAAAAGACCCATATAACCATCCTAGTTTTAGGCGATGAATCAACTATAGCAATCCTAAATGGGTTATGAAAGGCGCACCCCTACGCGGTTCTCTCTCAACAACTTATGATTCACACCCTTAAGCATTGCTATCCATTACAGTCCATTGCCAATCAAAATGAAGGGTGCCCAGTAGTAGGGACGATTGAACGATGGTTGTGTCGGAGGATCTACACCTAATTCGGTAAAATCGCCTGTAATCAAAGCAATCTGGGCTTGTCGCAGGGCTTCAGCTTTAGTCATGTTCTGTTCTAAAGCTGCATAAAACGCATTCATTAACACCTGGGTGCCACCATCATCGACCGACCAGAGTGAGGCGATCGCTGCTTCTGCCCCAGTTTGTTGCACCTGATAACCAAAGCCTAAAATCTCTTCACCATTACCCAATGCCCCGCTAACCGCCGTTTTACAGGCACTTAAAATCACCAGATCGACATCCGGCAATGACCAATCAGACAATTCTCGCAGGGTAACGCGATCGCCATTGCCAAACACGATAAATGATTCTTCGGGCAGACCAGACACAAACTCGGCATGGGTAGCAAAGTGTAAAACCCGGTAATCATCCATTTGCGGTTCCACCGCAGCTCGACTGAACTGTCGATTGAACAGTGTTCGGGTATGGGGCACTTCAGCTGCAATATTTTCGACTTCTACCCCAGCAGATCGTAGCCCACTAAATTGGAAAGAGCGATCGCCTACCTGAAACGTATAGGTTTGCTGTGGATCGCTGAATGCTGCTGCCAACACACTCAGCGGTTGCGATGGACGGGGGGTGAAGTCGGTCAGAGAAGCCGCTGTAATCGAGTTGATAGCAAAGCGTTGAATCAGCCATTGCTGCCCATCATGCAATGCAGCTAAAGGAATATAACGCAATGCCCCATCGGCAGCATAGAGAAGCGTCTGCGTTCCCGCTGCTTGTAGCTCTGATTCCAACGGCTGAATCAACCATTGATAAAACTGTTGTCCCTCCATCTGTGCCCGATTGCCCGACGTTCGACTGGTCAACACGGTGCGAAACTGGACAATCGCTCGATTCAATTCCTCTCGACTCACGGACACCGTGCGCCGCACCACACCCTCAGTCGTCACCAACACTAACTCCAGGCGATCGTCCAGCACCAGCGGATAAAGCAGCGCCGCATTGCCCACCTGTTGCAAATTATCTTGCAATTTTGCCAACTGCTCCGGATTGAGGTTTTGCCCCCGTGCATTACGCCGCAGTTGTTCCACCAACCCCACCACCTCTGGATTCGTCAAAAACGCCTCAAAATCAGGCACTTCTTCCCCGACTTCCCCATCTCCCTCAGCGTCCCCATCTGCCAACATCTCATCAAAAATCTCTAAAATCTGCCGCTCCGGTTGCCATAAATCAAGCCCCTGTGCTGTCTGCTCGTTGCCCCGCACATTTCGCAAGTAATCTTCCAGTTCTTGCAGCTTCAGCAAATCCAAAACTTCCTGTGCTTCCAACACCCGATCTTGTTGAAGGAGCAGATCAACCAGATCACGATAATCATCAGCAATTGAACGAGCATAAGACTGTTGCATCTCTTGGGGTAAAACCTGAATTTCACCACGGATTTGCTCTCTAAGATTCACTGATTCCTTATAGAACAGGATTGCCAATTCCGGTTGATTTTGTGCAGTTAAGGCACGACCTATATCACATAAAACAAGTGCTTGACCTGCACGATCACCGATATCTTTAGTGATGATTAATGCTTGTTGATAAAATTCTAACGCCTGTGAATATTGCTCTAGCTCAGAATAAGCCACCCCTATATGGTTAAGGGTCATACTCTCACCCAATCGATCACCAATATCTCTTTGAATTGCTAATGCTTGTTGTCCAAATTCTAATGATTGTTGATATTGTCCTAACTTGCTATAAGTGGAGCCAATATTGCTAAGGGCTATTCCCTCCCAAGCACGATCACCAATTTCTCGGGCAATTAACAAAGCCTGCCGATAATAATCTAGCGCCTGTAAGGGTTGGTCTAATTTGTCGTAAGCAGAAGCAATGTGATTGAGTGCCACTCCTTCGCCCGCTCGATCGTCAATTTCTCTACTAAGAGCCAAGGCTTGTTGATAAAACGCTAATGATTGTGGATACTGTCCCAAGTTGATGTATGCTGCCCCGATGTTCCCTAGTGTTGTGCCTTCTAAAGAGCGATCGCCAATTTCTCTAGCAATCACCAATGCTTGTTGATAAGACTCTAAGCCTTGTGAATATTCTCCCAAAGCCTGGTTAGTTACTCCAATATTGTTGAGTGATACTCCTTCCCCTGCTCGATCGCCCATCTCTTTGCGAATAGCTAAGGCTTGTTGATAAAACTCTAATGCTTGTGAGTACTGCCCTACGTTGTCGTAAATTGTGCCAATGTTACTAAGCGTTGTACTCTCTCCCTCACGATCGCCAATGTTCCTGGCAATTTCTAATGCTTGCTGATAAAACGCTAACGCCTGTTGATACTGTCCTAAACTGCTATAAATCGAACCTATGTTACCGAGTGCAGTACCTTCTCCTTCGCGATCACCAATGTCTCTGGCGATTTCTAAAGCTTGTTGGTAAAACTCTAATGATTGTGGATATTGTCCCAAATTGCTATAAATCAGACCAATATTACCAAGAGCAGTTCCTTCTCCTTCGCGGTTACCAATGTCTCTGGCGATTCTTAAGGCTTGCTGGGTACTCTCTAACGCTTGTGAGTATTGTCCTAAAGCTTCATAGGTTGATCCAATGTTGGTGAGGGAAGCGCTTTCCCCTAAACGATCGCCAACTTCTCTGCGGATGCTTAATCCCTGTTGATAAAAACTTAATGCCTGGATATATTCTCCTAAGCTGTCATAGACTCCGCCAATGTTGTTAAGAGTTACCCCTTCTTGAGTCCGATCGCCCACTTCCTGGAAAATGACTAATGCTTGTTGGTAAACTTCTAGCGCTTGCGGATATTGTCCAAGCTTGTGATAAATTAACCCCATGTTAATGAGGGTAATACTTTCTCCAGAACGACTACCTGTTTCTCTACGGATAACTAATGCTTGTTGGCAAACTTCCAGTGCCTGTAAGTATTGACTAAGACTAATATGAACTGCACAAATATTATTGAGAATGATACCTTCAAGGGGAACATTACCTATTTCTGTAGAGATGCTTAGGGCTTGCTGATAATGATCTAGTGATTCTTCATATAACCCTAAATTGTCCTGTATAAATCCAATGTTATTGAGAATCTGTCCTTCGCCAATACGATCGCCTATTTCTCGATAGATTTCTAAAGCTTGTTGATAGGACTGAAGAGCTGCTTCATATTGACTCGTATTATTTAGCTGAGTCCCTCGCTGATTAAGTTGATAAGCTTCTGACTGACGATGAGCAGTTTCACTAAAGAGTGGTTCTTGTTGATTTGCTGGAACCACTTCTACAGTGACGCTATAACGTCCTTGCCCGGCTGCTGCATAAGCATTAGCAAAGAGGGTATAAGTTCCATCCTGCGGCAAATCCAAAAGGATTGCAGAGTTACGAGTGTCGTTATAATCATCATTTTGTACCAGTACTTTGCCATTAGGAGCCAGTAACCACAAATAGGGATCGAACTCCAGGCTTTCCATAACAATGGAAACTCGTTGCCCTGCTCGTCCCTCAAAGGTATAGGTGTCGTACCAGGAGTTATCTTCTTCAAGCACTGCATCCCCGGCTTCTAGAGTTCCTTCAACTCGTAGCAAGGTAGTAGTAGTAGTAGCAGGTGGTTCAGATGGTGTCTGAGCAGGATTGGGAACCGCGTCACTGGCAGTTGATTCTGCTGAGTCCGCCAGATTAGGGGGACTGTTGCCGGTAATAGGTATTTGGGCAATCGCCGTTTCAGTTCTAATTCCTAAGCACATCCCTAAACACACGATTGTGCCTGAGATCCAAAACAGCGGAGCGATCGCAGGTAGCCAGGGCAGGGGCAACTTTTTCATCTGGGTAGATTCTTAGCAACGCATGATTGTTGACTTATCAGGCGATCGATTTAATTTTACGCGAAGAAATGGGGCAGATGAGGAAGAGGAGCGATCTCGCTGATGGGTATAGCAAACGTCAATTAGGCTGTGCATAACCTCAGTACGATCGCCCTGCTCAATGAACTTACAAGCCATTGCCAATCAAAATGAAGGGTGCCCAGTAGTAGGGGCGATTGAGCGATGATTGTGTCGGGGGATCTACACCTAATTCGGTAAAATCACCTGTAATCAAAGCGATCTGAGCTTGTCGCAACGCTTCAGCTTTGGTCATGTTTTGTTCTAAGGCTGCATAAAACGCATTCATTAATACCTGGGTGCCGCCATCATCAACTGACCAGAGGGATGCGATCGCGGCTCTGGCTCCGGTTCGTTGGATTTGATAGCCAAAGCCGAGGATTTCTTCGCCATTACCAAGTTCACTGCCCACGGCGGTTTTGCACGCACTTAACACCACCAGATCGACGTTGGGGAGTGACCAGGTTGCCATATCGCGTAAATTGATGCGATCGCCATTGCCAAAGAGAATAAATGATTCTTCGGGTAGACCGGGGACAAATTCGGCATGGGTTGCCAGATGTACGACGGTGTAATCATCCATCTGGGGAATGGTAGCTTGCGGGGTAAAGGCTTGATCGAACAATTCGGTCGTATCAGGAATCTCAGCGGCAATATTGCTGACTTCAACCGCTGCAAAGGGCAAGCCACTAAAACTAAATTGCCGGGTACCCACCTGAAAATCGACGCTACCTTCAGTAAATGCTCCTGCCAAAACTCGTAATTGACCTTGCGGTGTGGTGTCAAAATCAGTCAGAGAAGCCGCTGTAATCACGTTGATGCGAAAGCTCTGTACCAACCATTGATTGCCGTCATACAGCGCGGCTAGGGGAATGTAGCGCAATTGCCCATCGGGGGCATAGAGGATGGTTTCAGCCTGGGCTTGTTGTAAATCTGCTTCAATCGGTTGAATCAGCCATTGATAAAGCTGTTGTGCCGAAATTCTAGCATCATTGGTGCGACTGGTTAAGTCAGTCCGAAACTGGGCGATCGCCCGATTCAATTCTTCGCGGGTGACAGCAACAGTACGCCGAATCGGGGGAGAGTAGGGCGTCACCAATACTAGTTCCAGCCGATCATCCAAAATTAAGGGATAGAGCAATACGGCATTTTGATTCAAGTTTTGCAAATTATCTTGCAGGGCAGTCAGTTGTTCTAAATCAAGATTTTGGCGGCGAGCGTTGCGGGTCAGTTGGGTGACGGCGGCAATCACATCATCGCGGTTGAGGAAATCATCAAAACTCAGTGCCAGTTCTTGTTGATTTGCCACTAATTCTGCTAAACGCTGTTG
Source organism: Calyptranema fuscum S582 (assembly GCF_055793305.1). NCBI lineage: Bacteria > Bacillati > Cyanobacteriota > Cyanophyceae > Oculatellales > Oculatellaceae > Calyptranema > Calyptranema fuscum. Next base: position 65,689 of record NZ_JBSLYH010000025.1, on the reverse strand, counting down.
TTCGTCAGGGGTGCGATCTGCCATGGGGATAGCTCGTAGTTGCGATAGTTCTTGACCCTGAGCGATCGCATGATCATACAAGTCCACCAGCTGTTGTTCGGGTTGCAAATAGTCGATACCCTGAGCCGTCTGGCTGTTGCCCCGGACATCTTGCAAGTAGTCTTCCAGCTCTTGTACTTTCAACAAATCCAGTACTTGTTGGGCTTCTAACACCCGATCTTGTTGCAGTAGTAAATCTGCTAATTGACGATAGCTACCTGCTACCGTTGCCGTGTAAGACTGTTGCTCATCGGACGACAATGCTCGCAAATCTTGCCGAATTGCTTCTGTAATATTGACCGCTTGTTTGAAAAAGATGATGGCTAACTCAGGTTGGTTTTGGGCTGCCAGCAAGCCTCCCATGTTGCCTAACGTGATTCTTTCGCCAGGACGATTGCCCAATTCCTGTAAGATTGCCAGAGATTGCTGGTAGAAATCTAGCGCCTGGGGATAGTTTCCCTGATTGTTATAAATCAGCCCAATGTTATTGAGCGTAATTCCTTCTGTTTCTCGACTGCCCAGCTCTTGAACAATTGCTAAAGACTGTTGGTAAAATTCTAGTGCTCGATCGTACTGCCCCAAATCGTTATAGACCAACCCGATATTATTCAACGTCACCCCTTCACCTGCGCGATCGCCAATTTCTTGTCGAATGGCTAATGATTGTTGAAATACATTCAGTGCTTGATCATAGTCACCGAGATGGATATAGGTGTTGCCCGTGTACAGTAATACTTCTCCCTCGGCTCGCCGATTGCCAATGTCTCGATGAATCGCTAAGGCTTGCTGATAAAAATCTAATGCTTGCGGATATTGCCCCAATGCATCATGGGTGAAGCCAATATTATTAAATGTTTGCCCTTCTAATGCGCGATCGCCAATCTCTTTAGCGATCGCGGCTGCTTGTTGATATAGATCTAAGGCTTGCGAATATTGCCCAAGGTTGAAGTAAACATTGCCACTATTACTCAGCACATAGCCTTCACCCGACCGATTGCCCGTTTCTCGATGAATCGCTAAGGCTTGCTGATATACGTCTAAGGCTTGCTGATATTGCCCCATGCGTTCATTCGTAAACGCAATATTATTCAGCGTTGTCCCTTCTACAAAGCGATTACCCACCTGACGTTGAATGGTTAAGGCTTGTTGATACACCTCTAATGCTTCAGGGTAGCGACTTTGATAGGTATAAATCAACCCAATGTTGTTGAGCGTGGTACCTTCTGCGGCTCGATTGCCCACCGCTTGATGGATTGCCAATGCTTGTTGAAATAGATCCAACGCCTGAGGATAATCGCCTAAGGCGTTATAAACCAAACCCATATCATTTAAAACAATCCCTTCCTCTGACCGCAACCCCGCTGCCCGGATATAGGTCAGCACTTGCTGAAACGAAGCTAATGCGTCCCGAAATTCTCCTTGTTGATATTGCTGGGCACCACTCTGATAGCGCTGAAGTGCTTCTGATTCAGAAGATATAGCTTGACTTAATAGCAACCCCTGTCCCATTCCGGCGGCTGGGATCGCATTCATGGGTACTGGAGAAACCGATGCGCGTGCGATCGCCGCTGTTGGGTCTGAAGTTGCATGTGGAGTCGAGGGGTTTACGGTCAAATTTAGACTCAAATCCACTGCCGTCGCTGCCGTCACAGGTCGAGAAACAGCGATCGCTGGCAATACCGTCAGCGTCAGCGACAGACACATAACCCGATGAATCAAGTATTGCGCAGCCATAGGACAAGGTTCTTGCAATCACAAGAAAATAGGGATCTCAGCAATCGTCAGGAAACAGGTGACAGAGTCAGAACAGGTGTAGCGATCGCCTCACTATTCACATCCGGAACAGGGGGCTAAACCTGCCCACACCGACCGTAGAAGCATTCCCTACTCTAAATTATCCTACGACGCCATGACTGCGGTTAAATTGCAATGATTTGAGAAGCGATCGCCAGAGTAACGACGGATTTACCAACATCATCTGAGACGTTTGCGGTGCAGAGTCAACCCGCACAGCGCTATGGCAATCCCAAATGGCTTGTGAGAGGCGCACCCCTTCGGGGTGCGCCTCTCACAAGCCGCTCAGGTAAATTTATCAGACTCTACAGTTTTAGTGGAGCATTGAGGGTCATTGTAAATAAGGCGGCGGCGATGAAGGCAGCGATCGTCCGAACATGATTCCAAAATGTCCAATTGGTCAGGTATTTAGCCCAGAGATCTGCACCTTCTGGACTGTTGGGGTTAGCGGCAGCCAACGCATCATTCAGCGGCACATTAAACACCATCGTCACTCCAAAGCAACCGATCAGGTAGAGCAAAGCACTGAACAGTAAATAAGCCGTACCGGGTTGTTGCCACCGCAGAAGTGAAAAGCCAATTAACACCAGACAAACAACACTCGTTCCTAAAAACGCAGTCATAAACCAGGGGTTAATCACTGTGATGTTGATCGATTGCATGGCGGCAATTCCCTGTGCAGGTGGTTGTTGCTCCAGAGCCTTCATCACAAAGGTTGAGAAGGCAAAGAACACGCCAGCGATTAACCCACATCCAAGTACTGCAATCAGTTTTAGCGGAAAATATAGTGGTTCAAGCATAACCATCACCCAGTTTTGGTTGAGGAGAACTTAGTCGAGGGTAAATGAATCCGTTTCCAGGGAACCCGCAGGACGGTATATGCAGACAATAGTACCTTTACGGGTTGTGCTGGAACGAACGAGTTGTAGAGTAGAGGGCACTTCAACATTGTCGAAGAGCCGCTTGCCTGTACCTAGTACACCAACTTAAACGTTTTAGAGGGGGTGGAGGGGATAAAATCCCCTCTTGGGGGCGCAGTCCCCAAAACCCCATGTTGCAAAGTTTGGTGTTTGCAACACTAGAATGACTGGAAAAATCAAGAAGCGGTATTCATCAAGGTATGGCGTCCTGCTATTTATGCAGCAACTAGCTCCGTGATTTTGTGACGAGCATTGGCGATCGACTCTGCTAACTTTTGTCCGCCAGACTCATCATTCTCGACGTGAACAAAGGTAATATCTGTGATGCCCATAAACCCGAAAACGGTCACAAGGTAGGGATCATGGTGGTTCATGGTTTCGTAGCGTCCACCGGGTTGAAAGCCAGAATCTCCCCGTGCCTCAATAATAAACATTTTCTTACCCAGGACGAGCGGTTTATAGACATTGCCAGCCTCGTTGGATTCAATATCAACAGTGCGCCCAATTCGGACTATCTGGTCGATATATGCCTTAAATCCGCTAGGTACACTGAAGTTATACATGGGCACACCAATGACATAGATATCAGCTGCCAAAAATTCGTCTACCAGTTGATCACTGACGCGAATCGCTTCCTGAAGTTGGGGGGTGTAGTGTTCTGGGGATGAAAAAGCAGCCGCAATCCAGGCTTCATCCACATGGGGAATGGGATTGCGCCCCACATCTCGATAGGCGATCGCATCGTTGGGATGCTGCTGTTTCCACTGTTCGATGAACTCACGAGTCATGCGGCGAGAGTGGGAGCGTTCTCCGCGTGGACTTGCATCAATGTGTAGTAAATATGCCATTGTTTTTCCCAATTCCCATAGTGATTTCTCAAGACACTTTTAGATTAGAAAATGGCTTGTTCTTTCGCTATCTGATTCTTGCGGCACTATCACATTCTTGAGATGAGTTGCCCTTAGTTCAATCCCAACTGGGTGATCAAAGGCGCGTCCACAATCCATCTAGAATGGCTATATTGGCTCGCAAATCCCTTAGAATTCTCTTTAATCACCTGTACCGACGGCAACCCATGGAGAAAACGAATGTGGGATGAAAGATATAGCGCAGAAGAGTATGCTTATGGCACAGATCCAAACCAGTTTTTGGAAGAGAATGTCAGCCGCATTCCCAAAGGTCACGTTCTCAGCCTGGCTGAAGGAGAAGGGCGAAATGCTGTTTTCCTGGCAAAGCAGGGATATGCCGTAACTGCGGTAGACGTATCGGTGGTGGGTTTGAATAAAGCCAGAAAGTTAGCCGAAAAGAACGGGGTTGTGGTTGATTTTGTTCATGCTGATTTAGCAGAGTATGAGTTGGGCGAAAATCGGTGGGATGGAATTGTGTCAATCTTTTGTCCCTTGCCCCCGGCTGTGAGAAGACACCTGTACAAAAAAGTAGAAGCAGGCTTAAAGCAAAACGGTGTTTTTTTGCTTGAAGCGTACACGCCTGATCAGTTGAAGCATGGCACGGGTGGCGGCAATTCAGTCGATTTGATGCAATCGCAAGAATCTTTAAGCCTTGAGTTAGCGGGCTTAACGTTTACGCATTTAGTTGAGCTTGAGCGGAATGTGGTAGAAGGGATTTATCACACAGGTATGGCAGCTGTGGTGCAGGCGATCGCATTCAAAGCCCCATAATGCCTGTTTTGCTGATGCGCTAATCGCTAAAAGCCAACAATTAATCATCTACACTAGAAACTGTTATGTAGAATGTGTGACTAATGGCTATTCAAGTCTATGGCATCCCCAACTGTGGCACCTGTAAGAAAGCATTTACCTGGCTTAAGAATAACGGGATCGACTACGAATTTATTGACACCAAAGAGCATCCCCCAACCCGCGACATGATCCAAGGTTGGGTCAGTGCGTTAGGGTTTAAGCCAATGCGGAATACCTCCGGACAGTCGTACCGGGCGTTGGGCGTTGAGAAAGATGACTGGACAGAAGAAGAATGGGTCAAAGCGTTTGCTCAAGATGCAATGCTGTTAAAGCGCCCTCTTTTTGTGAAAGAAGGGACAGCGGTTTTGGTAGGGTTTCGTGATCAGGAAGGTACTATCCGCGAAAAATTAAGGGGTTAGGGCGTTGCGCTTTCTAGATCGGCAACTTTTTCTTCTAGTGTAATAATGCGATCGCGCAGTTCGATCGCCAGCGTTGCTAATCGGTCGAACATGGGGTCAGATGAAGCGGCTGAACTGGAGGGTTCAGAGCTTTGAACCGGGGGAGATAATTCAACCCCAGAGGCTCGGCCTAACCGGGCAACATCTGACTCTAGGCGATTGACACGCGATCGCAAGGTACTATTTTCGGTTTCCAGACGAGAAACCCGAGCCGTCACATTGGACGAAACCTGCGCTGTGGTGATGGGCTGTAGTGACAAGACCAGCAACAGCACTATGCCAATTAAAAGACCAAAGCGTTTGAGTAACATCATCGCAAATTTCAGGGAAAGACAATGTTTGGAGAAAAAGATTTAACCACGCTGCTACGCTCCATGCAGCCTCAACTTTTCCCAGAAGACTACGTGTTTTGCTGTGTTCCTGTTACCCAGGTGAGGCAGCTAGAGATCCTCCCGGTTTGTCAGTTTCGAGAACCTGAAGGACTGACGTTAATTATAACGAAGCAAGAAGCGGAACAGTTGCAACTGGATTACGTATTTGTTTGCAAGATGATTACGTTGACGATTCATTCTAGCTTAGAAGCCGTTGGCTTTCTGGCAGCGATCGCTCGACAGTTGACTGAACATGGGATCAGCAGCAATGTTGTGTCTGCATACTACCACGACCATCTTTTTGTGCCTGTCGAAAAAGCAGATTTAGCCATGCAAGTATTACGTCAGATGACGGGCTAATAGCCGCAAACCGAGTGTAAGATAAGCGGGTTGTGAGAGGCGCACCCTTCGGGGTGCGCCTCTTATAAGTCCGTGGGGATGGTTATAGATCAGCGATCGCGGATGATTAAGGAATACGAATCAGATTTTTAGCTAACTGTTCTCGAATGGGAACCTGATATTTTTTCCCCGCTTTAGTGAGTACCCAAATTGTCATTTTCAGATACCAAAACGGCACGGTTAAAATATATCGAATAAAGCTTTTGCCTACGTTTACATAATGGTCTCGAAAATGTTGCGCAGGAATGTCTAGCGGCGTATGACCATAATCAGCAAAGATTTCTAAGGCATCCCGGTGTAATTCTAATAGCGTGCTGTAGTCTGCTTGAGGCAGAGATTGTAGATAAGCCTGAGGGAGGCGAGGAAAGTGTCCGGCGGCAATTGAAATGCTACTCAAATATAAGCCGCTCTCAAACTCGGAAAAAATAGTAGAATACTGAATTCGTCCAACAACATGATTCATCTCCCAATAGAGAGGAGACTGCCGATCTTTAAAGATAAATACCAGGGATTCATAAGTTGTGTGTTTAATATAGTAGCGCTCAATCTCCTCAAATCCTAGACGTTCAATTTTAACGATTTCTGTCTTTAATTCGTCTAAAACAGCATCAAATTTTTTACTTGGAATCGTTTGAACTGGGACATCATTGACTAACAGTGATGCAAGGCTAACATAATTAGTTGCTGCCTGAAACAGCACCATTCCAGATAATAAAAGGCTAAAGAAAATCAGCGGGTTGGGTGAGTAATAAATACTCCACAGGGCAATGCAAACGGCAAAGATAAAGGACGCTTTAATCCGATATAAAAACGTCAAAAACCCCAACAATTTCAAGTTAATGTTAGGTTCTTTGGGGTGTTCCTGCATGGTGATGAATCAACTCATCCAAGTTTGATAACGGTCAGTAGAGCCAGATTAAATATTATTTTTCCTGGGGTTGCCCAAGTTGCTGAATCAAAAGTTTGATGCCCAGGGCGATGAGTCCTAACGTGGCGATCGCAAAGATGGCAGTTGCCATGGTGCTTAACCCAACCACCAAGGTTCGAACCGCAATCGAAATCTTAACAGCAAACTGATTACCCGATGGAATTGCTTTGCTAGCAAAGGTTTGGGCAATTGAGGCGGTTAAGAAATAGAGCGCTGTGGCGATCGCGCCAGAAATCGATGCCCCACTAAAACATCGCAAGGGGGAGACTGAACTTTGGCTTGCTTCACCCTGAGGGGTCGGTGAAGACGAGGGCGGTTGGGTGGGCGTGGGATTGACCATAACGAATAAAACCTGGCTATGTGAACCTTCACAGATGAAACCTAGTGTAAACCTGAGTTGACTAACATCTGTAGACCAATTGTAAAAGAGTTGTTGGGGATCGGGGATTTAATAAAACCGAAGATTTAGTTTTGGAAGCGCAGCAACGCCGCGCTCCCAAAACCAGGTAGGGGTATTCATGTCATGTTTTTTGGGATGCGGATCTGGGCGATGAGATTTAGTGTGAGTGCCACACGGAGCGCAGCACTCACACCTGGGTTGTATTTAATGTGTGATCCCAGGTTCTTTAGCAGAATTCGGGTGAGGATTGATGACACAGCAACCCTATTTAATGCGTGAAAATGATCGGTTGTGCAAGTGCCCACCCTCCGGGTGGGCACTTGCACAACTGATTTGGGTCGCTATAGCTGCTAAAGGATTGCTAGAGTGGAGTTTGAATCCCAGCGGTTTTCGGTTTAGTACTGTCAATCATTGCTACATGACAAACTCTCAACATCTACCCGATTTCTATCCGTCTCGGCTTAATCCCCTAGCCGTTCGTTTGTTTCAAAAAATTGCTCCGCTCTTTTGCTATTGGCGCTATCGGATGAGTTTGGATGTTAGCCCCAACTGTATCGCAACGCTTCGATCGATCCAATCTCACCGTTTGTTATTGCTGCCCAACCATCCTACTTTTTATGACTGGAGTGCTATTTTTTTGCTGTCGGCACGTCTGGGAGAGGTGTTTCACTTTATGGCAGCCTATGAGCGCTTCAGAGGATTTGAAGGGTGGTTTTTGCAACATATGGGGGCGTATTCAATTCGTAGGGGATTGGGCGATCGCAAAAGTGTTGCCAAAACTTTGGAATTGATTAGCCAAGCCGATAGCCGTCTGGTCATTTTTCCGGAAGGTGGGTGTTCGTTCCAAAATGATACGGTTATGCCATTTCGGGTGGGTGCGATTCAAATTGCGCTACAAGCCATGAATCGCATGGTCAAACAGGGTGAAGCGAAGCCTGATTTATATGCCGTTCCCATCAGCATCAAGTATCGCTATACCAGCAATATGGATACGGTGATTCATAATACCCTGAGTCGGCTGGAGCAAGCCCTTCAGATTGCACCTGTAGGCAATTCGTATGAGCGTTTGCGGGCAGTTGCAGAACAAGTGTTGATCAGCTTTGAAAAAGATTATGGCTTGTATGATGATGCGATCGCGCAAACTGATTGGAATCAGCGGATTCCTCGCCTTAAGGATCATGTTTTGCAAGCATGTGAACAAAAGCTAGGAATCACCCCCGCAGCCAATGATTTAGCACGAGAACGGGTTTATCGAATTCAATATACGCTTGAATCTTTTGCTGAACGGTTTGCCAATGAAGACTTTTGGACGTATGAATTAATGCATCAAGCGGCAGCGCGATTGTTGAATTTTGATGCCATGTATGATGGCTATGTCGCTGATCATCCTACCCCAGAAAGATTCTTAGATACCCTAATTCGCCTGGAACGGGATGTATTTAAGATTGATCAACCGCCTCCTAAAGGGTTTCGTAAAGTTTATATCCGCATTGGCGATCCGGTGAATCTGGGTGATTATTTTGAACACTATCAACGCGATCGCAGTAAAACGGTCATGCTCCTGGTTGAACATCTGCATCAAGCCGTGCAAACCAATCTCAACATTCTTTCTAAAGGACTGGCAGAGCAGTAACGTTCCCAGTTTTTCATAGTTGGGTAAGGGTATTTATGTAATGATTTTTTGTGGCGCGGGCGTCGCCCGCGCCACAAAAAATCATTATCTTTCTAGTAGACCCAATTAAAAGTTTTACAACGGGGTGTAGGAGTGAAACCCCTGCGTGGGGGTGCAGCCCCCACATCCCATGTTGCAGAATTTAGTGTTCGTAACACTAGGACTACTGATGTTTGATAGTCATTAGGTGTTGTGAGGGAACCGTGCTGAGCGTAACTCTCTCAACACCCATAATCGATTCAGGCGCAAAGCGCTATAGAACAGGAGGAACATCGTCATGCAGCTGACTCAATATCTCCATACAGCAGTACTGGTCACAGATTTACAAGCCGCCGAACATTTTTATGGCACTGTTTTAGGATTGGAAAAAGTCGATCGGGTGCTGAAGTTTCCAGGTGCCTGGTATCAGTTGGGCACTATTCAGGTGCATTTAATTGTCGATTCATCCTATCGTTGCCAACCACAAAACCCTGAAAAACTAGGACGCGATCGCCATCTTGCCTTTGCCGTTGCGGATCTTCAGGCAGCTAAAGAAGAGTTAATCGCGCAAGGATATTCTATCCAGATGAGTGCATCTGGGCGACCAGCCTTATTTACTCAAGATCCAGATGGCAATATCATCGAACTCAATCAAAACTAAGCTGGTAGTGTTTCAAACCTGTTGTTAATGCTTTGGGAAAGCGCACTCCGTGCGCTTTCCCAAAGCATGATTACCTGGCACGATTAACTCGCAAGGATCGTTTCTTCGTCTTTACCGCGTAATAGATCCATGATGTCGTCACGATAGCTTTGGAAAACAGCTTGACGTTTAATATGATAGTCGCGTTGCTCGGAAAGTTCGATCTGAATCTCGCGCTGAATTGTACCGGGGTGTGCAGTTAAGACATAAATTCGTTGGGATAAAAAGACGGCTTCTTCTACATCATGGGTAATCATTAAAATACTCGTTTGAGTACGTCGCCATACTTCTAACAAGAACTGCTGCATGGTCTCTTTGGTTTGTACGTCTAATGCGCCAAAGGGTTCATCCATTAATAAGATCTTGGGTTGGGATGCTAATGCACGGGCGATCGCCACTCGTTGTTTCATCCCCCCTGAAAGCTCTTTGGGCAAGGCTTTGGCAAACTTGGTTAATCCTACAACTTCCAGATAATAGGAGGTGCGCTGACGTCGTTCTATTGCCGAAATTCCTTGTAACTTTAAGCCAAATCCGACATTTTCCTGTACCGACATCCAGGGATAGAGGGTATAGTTTTGGAACACCATGCCCCGATCTGCACCGGGTCCTGTCACTTTGATTCCGTCTACTAACACGTCACCACTGCTGGGCAAGTCTAACCCCGCAACCAGTCGCAGTAAGGTTGATTTTCCAGAACCCGATGCACCCACCGCACAGACAAATTCACCTTCTTCAACATGAAAACTGATATCTTTCAGAGCCGTAATCGTGCCATTGCTGGTCGGAAATTGTTTGTAGAGGTGATTGACTTCGAGGTGCATAGTTAGAGATTGGGGTTAAGGATCAGAGACAGGTTTTAATGTAGGGGTTTAGCATTTGGATAGAGATTTAGGAAATGCATTACAGGAAAATTGCCAAATGCTAAACCCGGACAAATTTTGGCTAGAGATTTGGGACGTGCATTACAAGAAAATTGCCAAATGCTAAACCCGCACAAATTTTGGCTAGAGATTTAGGAAATGCATTACAGGAAAATTGCCAAATGCTAAACCCGGACAAATTTTGGCTAGAGATTTGGGACGTGCATTACAAGAAAATTGCCAAATGCTAAACCCGCACAAATTTTGGCTAGAGATTTAGGACGTGCATTACAGGAAAATTGCCAAATGCTAAACCCGGACAAATCTTGGATGGAGATTTAGGACGTGCATTACATTTTTACTGCGACCATCGGCAACTCAGGCGTAGAGCAAGGCGAAACAATAAATCGATCGCCAGTCCAATCAACCCAATCACAATCAATCCAGCAAAGATTTCATCAGTTTTGAGGAAGCGTTGAGCCAGACTAATGCGTTTTCCTAAGCCTTCATTAGCCGCAACCAGTTCTGCCACAATCACCAGGTTCCAGGACGCTGCCATATTCACCCGACACGCATCCAGGATGTTGGGAGTGATATAAGGAAAAATCACCTGTAACAAGACTTGCAACCGCCGACCCCCCAGAGTATAGGTGGTTTCAATCATCTCTTTGGGGACGAACTTAACGGCATCCATCACCATCAACGTATTGAAGAACAGGGTGCCAATGAAGATCAACAAGATCTTTGGAGTTTCGCCTAACCCAAAGTAGAGAATCAGCAGAGGAATGAAGGCAGGGGCAGGCATATAGCGAACAATGCCGATGATCGGTTCTAGTAATGCCCGCACGCTCGCAAAGCTACCCATAAGTGCGCCCATGGGAATCGAAATCAAAGCTGCCAGGGTGAAGCCTCCTAAGACCCGTAGCAAGCTATAGGCAATGTCTTTGGGCAAAATACCATCAACCCAGAGGCGATGGAGCGCCGCAATCACCTGGGCTGGAGTTGGCAGCAAGTAGGCAGGTTGCACCACACCACTAGTAGAAACAAGCCACCACGCCAGCAACGGCACCACAATCGACAAGACAATTAAAACCAGGGCAAGGCGTCTGGGAATGTTTTCTGCGATGCGCCAGAAGACAGTCGGGGGAAGCATCCGCGAAGGGCGATCGCCCTTTGCATTGGCAAAATCTTGAATCGGCTCGAAGGATGAACTCATGGCGATCGCTCCTTAGCTTGAATGAGCCGCAGCGTATGCTTTGATAAAGCGATCGTCAAATAGCTTGGTCAGGTCAGGTGCCTGTGCTGCCAGCCCTGACTCTACCAGGAACTTTGTAATTTCTTCAGCCGCATAGGACAACGACGTCATATCCGTTCCCGGTTCCATCGTCTTCAAATTGTCTTCCAGTGTAAAAATCTTGGTTCCGGCATCATATTCTTTGTATTCATCGATGGAGACAGCCGCCCGCTTTGCCAAAATTTCTAGGGCTGCATCTTTGTTTTGGTCGATATAATCCAACGTGGCGAACCAGCTATTGACCAATGCCTGCACTGCGTCTGGGCGTTCGTCTACCATCTTGCGGCTGACGACCAGATGGTCAGAAATTGCCCCCGGAAAGTCTTTAGAGCTAAACAGCGTTTTGCTACCCGGACGAGCCAGGGCAGTGGTGGTAAAGGGTGCAAACACACCGACGGCATCCAGTTGACCCGACGCAAATGCCGCTGCTGCCGCACCCGTTTCTAAAGGCTGGAAGTCAATATCTGCCTGGGTCATCCCTGCTTTTTCTAAGCCCAGGAGCAAGAGGAAATGATCGACAGTGCCTTCCTCAGCCGCCACTTTCTTACCGCGCAAATCTTCGATGCTATTAATGCCTTCAGCGGCAATAATCTGGTCGTTGCCTGTGGAGTTGTCGTTGGTCAACACAATCACCAGATCGGCACCTCCAGAGACTGAGCTAATGGTGTCATTTAAGGTTTGGCTATTGCCATCTAACTGGGTGGATGCCAGAGCATTGATTGAATCCAAATAGCCATCAAACCATTTCAGATCGACCTTGACATTATTGGCTTCAAATAACCCCTGCTCTTGCGTGACTTGCCAGGGAATCCAACCCGGCCATGCACTAAACCCTAAGGTGACGACCTCGCCTGCGGCAGATGAGGAAGCGTCAGGAGAAGCTGGGTCAGCCGTTTGATTGGAAGATGGGGTACAACTAATGGCAAAAAACAAACCCACTAGAAATACAACACCCCAAGTCAATAGCTTACGAATCTTCATTGAGCCTCCTTAATCGAGCCGAGTATTTGTAAAAGTGAGATGAGTCGCGATCGCACCGTCGTTTTATCTTCTGTTCTATCTAAGGGTGAAGGGATGCCAGGGTTTGTATATTTTGTTGCACTTTCCGCACAGAAACCTGCGATCGCACCCAATCAAACCAGAGATCTAACCCTTCGCCCGTTTTGGCAGACACCGAAATGATGGTGACATGGGGGTTCATCTGTCGTACATTAGCGGCGATCGCTTCAATTTCAATGTCTAAATAAGGAGCCAGATCCAGCTTGGTAATCAGCAAACAATCAGCTTCCTGAAACATGATCGGATACTTCAGCGGCTTGTCTTCTCCTTCAGTGACGCTGAGCAGCGCAACCTTCAAATGTTCGCCGACTTCAAACTCTGCCGGACACACCAGATTGCCGACATTTTCGACCAGAAGCAGATCAAAATCTTCGGGGGTATAGTCGTGCGCGAGTCGGTGAATGCCACCCGCCACCATTTTGGCATCGAGATGGCAGGAGCGTCCGGTGTTAATGGCAATCACCGGCACCCCATATTGGCGCAGGCGATCGGCATCTAATTCAGTCGTCATATCCCCTTCAATCACGACCATCTTCAGGTCTTGGCTGAGTGCCGCCAGGGTGCGTTCTAACAGCACCGTCTTTCCGGCACCGGGACTGCTCATAATATTGAGGCAAGTGATGCCCCATTGATCGAAGTGGGCGCGATTGTGTTCGGCTCCTTCCTGGTTGGCATGAAGCAGATTGATTCCAAGGGCAGCGTCAAATGTTTGATGCATAGGTTTAGGAAATAAAGGACGCGTAGGAATTTGGTATTGGGATGAGAAGGTTGGTGATGCAGGAATGATTCTGATGCTGGTGAATTTTGCGTTGCAGCTATCAAATCCTGTCAGTTCCTAAAGATTCGTGGATTACATAATTCCTATCAGTCAAGTGCCCTGTAGGGGCGCACAGCGGTGCGCCCTTACCCAAGAATTACTGAATAAAACCGAAGATTTATTTTTGTCAGCGCGGCTCCGCCGCGCTGACAAAAATAAACTTCCGGGTTTTAATTACTTTGTAACCCTTAATGGCTAACGACTTCACTGGCATATTCAACCCGATCGATTTTCAATTCTCTGCCAGAGCGAATATCCTCCATGGGTGAATGACAGGTAGGACAGGCATATTGAATGCCAATTTCCGGACGATAGTCTTGCTGGCAGGTATGGCAGAAAGCAATCAGCGGGGTTTCTTGAATCACTAATTCTGCCCCATCCAAAAAGGTCTGTTTGGTTTGCACCTCGAAGGCAAATTGCAAACTCACAGGTTCAACACAGGTAAATTGCCCCACAATCAGGTGAACTTTGGAGATTTTAGGACGGTCTGGCTGGGTTTCCCACCAATCCTTAACGGTCAGGATCAGAGCTTTGGTCATGTCAGTTTCATGCATGGTGCGATCGCCCCTAAGCCCACGCTTGATCCACGTCCATATTGCAGGCTTCGTGAATGTAGCTTGCTTTTTGTTTCCGGGGGAGTTGACCTGACAGCACCAGGTGCGCCATTGTGTCGCAAATCACGCGGGTTGCCATCAGTGCAGTGATGTCGCTGATGTCGTAGGGAGGCGAAACTTCAACAATTTCCAGACCGCAAACAGGCGCTTTTTGGACGATCTTACCGAGCAAATAGAGCGCTTCACGGGGCAGTAGTCCCCCCGGTTCGGGCCAGCCGGTACCGGGGACAAATCCAGCATCAATGCAATCAATATCAAAGCTGATATACACGCAATCGGTGCCATCTAGCGCCCGTTCTAGGGCAAAATCGACCGCTGCATCCAAGCCCATATCCATGATGTCGGTGACGGTGAGAATGTTGGTTGCTCGTTCGCGGCACACCTTCACCCCCTGACGGGGCACTTGCCAACCGCCGATGCCCAATTGCACCAGGTTTTTCGCTGGGGCATTTGCCATATTGGTGGCATGGAACCAGGGACAGGTGTGCATCCGTTCATCCAGGTCGGTTTCCTGGGTATCGACATGGCGATCGAAGTGGATGATACCAACTTTTTTGTCGCCCAGGTGACGGCACACGCCGCGCACCGTAGGGAAGCCAATGGAATGATCGCCGCCTAACAGAATCGGGAAGGCTCCAGAACTGAAGACATGGGCAACCCCTTTGGAGATCTGGTCGAAAGATTTTTCGTTATTCGCCGGAATCGTGAAGATATCGCCAACATCACAGAGGGTAATTTGTTCGCGCAAATCAACGCCCAATTCAAAGTTGTAAGGGGTGTACAGGGCAGAAATGCGGCGAATTCCTTGGGGACCGAAGCGGGTACCGGGACGGTAGGTGGTGCCAGAGTCGTGGGGAATGCCGACGATCGCCACGTCATAGTTACCCACTTTGCGGACATCTTCTAAATAGGGCGCTTTTAGGAACGTGTTGATGCCAGCATAGTGTGGCAGTTCACCCCGCGAAAAGGTAGGAATGGAGCGATCGCGGATACTGGCAGCGGCTTCTAGACCAAACTCTAGACCCTGAGAGACTTCTTGTTGCCACCCGGTGAGGGGCAATTTTGCTTCTAGTTCTAAAGCACGATTGGCTTCAGTCGAAGCAGCGTTGGGATTTTGAAATAACGGATTGTCAGTCATCGAAGACACCCAATGAAATGATTTACTGGACGGGCTGAGA
Source organism: Calyptranema fuscum S582 (assembly GCF_055793305.1). NCBI lineage: Bacteria > Bacillati > Cyanobacteriota > Cyanophyceae > Oculatellales > Oculatellaceae > Calyptranema > Calyptranema fuscum. Next base: position 50,507 of record NZ_JBSLYH010000025.1, on the reverse strand, counting down.
CAGAGTCAGAGTATGCAAAATACGTGAATAGTACCAGTCATGCAAACAACTAAAGCCCAGGAGAGCATGCCGTCAAATGACTGCCGCTTCTCCCGGGCTTTTATCCCGCCGTGTGGCTAATGGAGCGTTCCTCAAGGGAAAATTCTTGCATTAGCTTGCCTCTCTCGGACCAGGCATTTAGCGCCATGGCGCTAAACCGGAACCCTAGAAGCAATGGTTTCATTCATTTTTTCACAAAATCTCTCAATCCTCTTACAGGTTAAGTTGTCTTAGGCATTGCACCAGACGATTGAGGATCTACTCCTAAGAAGATGATTGAAAAGTCTTACCGTTGGTAGCAACCTGTTTCAGATCCCCCTAAATCCCCCTTCAAAAGGGGGACTTTAGAACCAGTTCCCCCCCTTTTGAAGGGGGGCTAGGGGGGATCAGCCGGTGTCGAAAATCACAACCGATCACTTTTCAAACATCCTCTAAGACAGTTACCAGTGGATTAAAAATAAAAAAGTATCGTATTTTACATTAATGAAATGTTGAATCGCACTGGGCACTTTTAGGGAAATCTCGAAGGTATAGTTGCGGCGCTTTATTTCAAGAGGTTGGGGGATCTATTCATGTCTAAACTCAACACAACTGATTTTCATCTACCCTACAATCCTGAATTGATCGACAGAGCAAAGCAATTCCGAAAAAATCCTACTTTGGCAGAGAAAAAACTCTGGCGAGACTGCCTTAAAACATTTCCATTTCGTATGTTGCGACAACGTCCGATTGGTCACTTTATTGTGGATTTTTACTGTGCGGCTTTGAAATTGGTGATTGAAGTAGATGGGGAAAGCCATTTTACAGAGGCAGCGAAAACCCGAGATGCAGAACGGACTAAGGTTTTGGAGGAATATGGTTTGACGGTGTTGAGGTTCACTAATGACGAGGTGATGAATCAGTTTGAGGGTGTATGTCAACGAATTTGGGAGCAGATCCCCCTAAATTCCCCTTAAAAAGGGGGACTTCCGACAATTCCCCCCCTTTTGAAGTTACCGGGTACACATATCTCGAATGAGAAGCTACAATCCTGCTCGATCCCCCTAAATCCCCCTTCAAAAGGGGACTTCTGGACAATTCCCCCCTTTTGAAGGGGGGCTAGGGGGGATCGAACCCTAGTGCCAGGTAACAGATCCTCGAAATACCTAATTTCCCGTGCAGAGAGGGTCAGAAATAAAACTGGATCAGTCTGGAGCGCTCATCTGCTAAGGTTTACAACGCACGATACGAGAAAAGAACAACCACACCACTGCCAACCAAGAAAAACTGATAGGGAGGTGTCCCTTAGGTGACGAGGTATTAAAAATCACCTTGAACTCCCAATTTCCATTCGCTCTCCAACCGACGCGATCGCCAAACTTTGCAAATGCCTCTCTATAATACTTGCCATCGGGAATGCCGCCACAGGCTATATAAATATCTTTTTGTACACTAAAACCAAAGTGCCCGTTGCTGTAGTTCACCCAAAGGCGATCGATCGCCAGGAGTTCATCACAGGGAAAGTTGAGTAACTCCTCTTTGGTTTCAAAATACTGTCCTTCTTCCTTGCCGATAGCTGTCATCATCAGCCGATACGTTTCCCGATCTGCTTCTTGCCACTGCTGGTTTTTCAAATACTGTTCTAGGGCTTGATAGCGGGAGTTTTGTACCGTGGGTTTTAGCAGATCAAGTTCTGCTGACAATTCGGGATCGAGACGTTTGGTCGTTTCCTGAAAGCAGGTATATGCCAGGTCAGTGGCTTGCCGTTGCAACATCTCCCTGATCAGGCGAGTAGGGTTGACCTGGGCGGCATAGAGCAAAATCGTCGGTTTCCACCAATCTTCGTGGAGGTGGTCATAGAGCCAGCTTTCTTGCTTTTGTTGGGCGACGTAGGTAGCTGCCAGATATTCTTGAAAACTGAGATGGGCGAATTCATACTCGTCTTCTTGCTGCACCAGCAATTCGCTGATCTGTACCACCTGCTCTAAAAATTCTTCGGCAAAGACCGTTTCTTTTTGCTGCTGCAAACATCCAGCCAATCCTTTGAGCAACACGCTTTTGGGTAGACGTTCTCGTTTGTTTTTCATCATGCCCCATGCCAGCATTTGCAAAATCGTCTGGGCATCGCATTGGGTCAGCAGCGTATCCAGTTTTCGGGCAGCGGGTCTGTCTCGCAGTTGCAACTGGCAAATTTCCCGATAGAGATCAACACGGCGTTTGGGCAGATCAGCACCCGGATAGCGGCGATGAAACGTGACAATCAGGTTTAGCAGCAAGGGATTTTTGGCTAAATCTTTGAGTTCTTGCCGTGCTTCGATTTGCCGTAATAGTTCCTCGCTTGCCCGATGTGTAATGGCTTGCACATCAGGAGTATTCTCGCCACCAGCGGTATAGCGTTCTTGACAGAGATACCACTTTTGCACAAAATCGCGCCGTTGTTGGGCATTAAAGTCTTTGACCCAGAGACGTGTAGTTAGCTCCATGCGATCGGTAATGTCTTGCTCTTGATAGGCTTTGGGACGCGATGTCAAGATAAAAATTGATTTGCCATAGAGTCGCATTTGTTCATTGATCCACCTGGCAACGGCAGGGTGTTGAGTTTTTGCCACCTCATCAAAGCCATCGAACATCACCAGGGCATCCCCACGCATCAGTTTGTTTTTTGCCCAATCTGTTGGCAGGGTTAGCCCTTCTGCTTCGGGCAGGCTGGGGATGTGATGCTGGGTGATCAGATCGGGTAGATTCGGCGGGTTGTCCTGAGCAATCAGGTCTCGATATTTGCGCAGCACCAGTAAGAAGGGAGTGCGTCGAGAAACTTGATATTTGCTCTGCTGATGGGTGCCGTAGGTATAGGCTATATGTTTGAGCAGGGTAGTTTTGCCATAGCCACCCCAGGCAAGAATGACAATTTGCTTAAAAACAGGGTGTTGATTGGTTTTTCGCAGTAAGTCCCAGATGCTTTGCCCATCGGGATTATCTATTTGTCGTAGTAGTGTCTCATTAAGATCCTCTACGGATTGCAACACTGCCGCATCGGGGTTACGAAACCCAGGCACAAGAGAACTGGGGTCGAGTTGCAAGGGCACAAACACTTCTTCGAGCAAGGGAATGAAGATGCGATCGTGCTGTGCCATGCCTTCTGAGTGATAGCGCCGACAATCCCAGGCTTGGCATTGCAAATACTGATCTTCCACGCCTCTGACTCTGGCGATCGCCTGTTCTGCGGCTTGATCGACCATGCGATCGGCGGCTTCTCCTGCCTGGGTTAAGCGGCGCTTGGTGCCTTTATGCAAGGGATCGAGCAAACTGGCTCCATAGGAAATCCCCAGTCCAATGACCGCAGAGGCGATCGCCTTGGGCAGATCACTTTCTTTGAACAATGACCAAAACGCACCCAAGCCTCCTCCGGCAACGCCCCCTGTCATCACCACTTTCAATGCAATGTCGGCAATTTTTTCATTCAGCGTGGGTGAAGCGTCAGGGCTATCTGGGGGCGTCATGGGCACAGCGGATTAGCAACGTTGAAAGAAAATGCGCTGCCAATTGGGTTGAGCCTATTGTATTCACTTTTCCCAGAGCATTCCAGGTTGACCTATGGCGTTACGCGATCGGAACCAGGGTGCTGACTTAAAAAATTGTCTAACGCTTCACGGGTAGGTAACGAGGGTTGCGCTCCGGCTTGGGTGGTAGACAATGCCCCAACGGCGGCTGCCCAGGTTAGCGCTTGCTTCAGCGATCGCCCTTCTGCCAATGCGGCGGCTAATCCGCCATTAAATGCATCTCCAGCGGCAACCGTATCGATCGCTGTTACCGGAAAGGCTGGGATGATCACTGTCTCATCGGCGGTGACACAGACGGCACCCTGTTTGCCCAGTTTGACAATCACGGTTGATACGCCCCGTTGACGTAGAGCGATCGCCGCCTGGGTAGCAGTTTCAACGGTATTGACCGGAAAGCCGACGAGCTGAGCGGCTTCTACCTGGTTGGGCGTCAGAATATCGAGCAGGGGATAGAGTTCGTCGGGCAAATCAGATCGGGCTGGGGCTGGATCCAGGATCACTGTTGCCCCCTGGGCTTTTGCTGCCTGGGCAGCGGCAACGACTGCGGGTAAAGGAATTTCGAGTTGCAATAACAGAATGTTGCCCGGTGATAGCACGGCTTGCAATCGTTGCACATCGGTAGCACCGACTGCCCCGTTGGCTCCAGGAATGACGATGATGTGGTTTTCTGCCTGCTGATCCACGGCAATGACGGCGACACCAGAGTGGGTGGTAGAGTCAATTAAAATGCGATCGCAACCAACGCCACTGGCGCTTAGCTCGGTCAGCAAGTCTTGCCCAAATCCATCTCCCCCGACTCGCCCAACCATCTCTGCGGCAACGCCCAGCCGTGCCACTGCGACTGCCTGGTTAGCACCCTTGCCACCGGGGATGGTGTTGAAGGATTGCCCCATCAACGTTTCGCCAGGAATCGGTAAACGCGGTACGCTGGCTACCAGATCCATATTGATGCTGCCAAAGACAATGACCGACATGAGAGAAGAGGGTAAAGGATCAGGACTTGCGGATTGAATGGGTGTGATGGGCTGCGCCCATCACACCCATCACTATGGTTTCAGATAGAGCAGACTGGCGTAAGTGCTAAGGCTAAGGGACTGACAAATGTTCTGACGCAGGGTGGTGTTGAACAACGTGAACCCCAACAGCAACACTGGTTTGAATGGGTTACGCGATCGCTCACCCATCCTACAGCAGAATCAGGGTTACAAACGGTGTGTCCGGCAACTCTGTCAATTCATGCCCAGGTTTAACACTGGCTCCTACTCCTGATCCCTGACTGCCTATTCCTGCTTCAAATTACAGTACACATCTTGCACAAATCGATGAGTGTTATGCGAACGATTGCGGAAATCAATGAAAAAATCACGACCGGAAAAGTGGTGGTGTGGACGGCAGAAGAGCTGAAAGCACGGGTGCAGGAGGTCGGTGTCACTCAGGCGACCCAAGAAGTGGATGTGGTGACCACGGGGACGTTTGAGCCGATGGAGTCTTCCGGGGCAATCCTCAATCTGGGGCATACAGACCCGCCGATTAAGATCCGCCATTGTTGGTTAGATGGGGTGCTGGCTTACTCTGGCTTTGGGGCAGTGGACTTGTATTTGGGTGCGACGCAGGTGGCAGATGGTGGTGGCGGCGATATGACCGATCTGGAAGATACGCGCGATATGCCGTTGCGCAATCCGGGACGAGAGCGCGGGGGTGGGCATGTGATTGCCGATCTGATTGCGGGTAAGCCTGTGCGGTTGCGGGCGATCGGGCAGGTGACCGATTGTTATCCGCGATCGTCCTTTGAAACGACGATTACGATCGATACGATTAATCAGTTTTATTTATTTAATCCGCGTAATCTCTACCAAAATTTTATTGTCGGTGTCAATGGCGGCGATCGCCCATTGTTTACCTATCTGGGGCAGTTACAACCCCGGTTGGGAAATGCGGTATATTCCAACCCCGGTGCAATTTCGCCGTTGTGGAATGATCCGGAGTTAGATCTGATTGGCATTGGCACGCGTATTTTTCTGGGGGGTGGCGTTGGCTACATCACCTGGGAAGGCACTCAGCATTTTCCGTTACAAAAACGACTGCCCAATCACACTCCAATCGGGCCTGCGGCAACTCTGGCCGTGATCGGCGATGCCAAACAAATGCAACCCCGGTGGGTGAGGGGCTGCTATTTCAAAAGCTATGGTCCCTCGTTGATGCTGGGCGTGGGCATTCCGTTGCCGGTGCTCAATGAAGAGGTCGTCAGACGGTGTGCCATTCAAGATCAAGAGTTGGTTGCCCCTGTGGTTGACTTTTCCATTCCCCGGCGGGTACGCCCAACCTTTGGTTTGGTTAGCTATGCCCAACTCAAGTCCGGCAAGCTATCCATTGATGGCAAAACCGTTCGGGTTGCGCCGCTGGCTAGCATTTATCTGTCTCGACAGGTAGCACTGGAGCTAAAGCAATGGATCGAGCAAGGCAGCTTTACCTTGACTGAACCTGTTGCTGCTATTCCCAAAGACCGAGCCTTTTTGGCACAAGATCGCTGGGGTGCCCAACTCAATCTAGATTGAGGTAAAGGCGATCGCCCGTTTCAGTAGTCCTGAATCCTGGAGTAATGCTCGCGGTTCTGGACTCACACCAAACCGGAATGATTGGGGGTTGCATTGGCAATGCCAGTGCAACCCCCAATCATTCCGGTTTGCAAACGACTCACTTATTCTGGATTGGGGGTTGACGATCCGTCTTTAGGACGCTTAATTGGTTTTTCTGCCGGTGCGCGACGGGGGCTGGGTGGACGAGTTGGGCGATCGCCTGATGCATGGGCAGATTGCCCCTCTCTGGGGAAATTGCTGCGGCGTCTGGCACCGCCCCCACCCCCGCCACCAAATTTCGGCTTGCCGCTCCAGGGTCTACGGTTATCGCTTTCACCCGCCTTCCGTTTTTTCGGAGGAACCAGAGCGATCATGGTGCCTTCTTTAACTAGCAGATAATCGTGCTGCCGTTGCACTTGCAAATCCCAGAAATAACCGACGGCTTTGCCTTCCAGGGTGCCTTGCATATTGAGCTGAAAGGCTTTGCCACCCGTTTCACCTTTGCGGGGTGCCTGTTGAATTTTCACAACCAGACGGTCTTCCTCTGGAATATGGAAAATCACTTCGCCCCGAATCGAGAAATAGCCATCTTCCAGGTCGAGCAAAGAGCGATCGCCATCGGCATCGGCTGGCGCATCGGCGGCGGCAGTTTCGGTGGATGGGTCTGCCGATGGTTCTGTAGCATCTGCGGCAGGTTCAGATAAATCTTCGGGTGCAGGATCGCTGGTGCTATCAGCAGTCTCTTCTGTGCTGGCTTCAGATGCGGCTACCGACGAGTCTATGGCAACATCGTCGGCATCTATTTCTGCATGGGTTTCAGTATCTTCCAACGAGGAGTCGGCTGATAGGGGACGGTTGAGCTTTTCAGGCTCCCAAACCCCGACAATTTGCAAATGTAAGGTGTTTTCCTTGTTGCGAGTGCGCGGATAAACAACCCAAAGATGGTGGTCTGCCAAATCGAGATGCTTCTTGACAAGACTCATGACTCGCCCCAACAAGACCGCACCAATGGAGGTACCATCCTCCATCGTCAGAGTTCCACGGGTAAATTGCTCTTCCGAGGGCGCATAGATTCCTCTGACTAGCCCAATCGCCCGATATTGCATCGGTTCGCTGGCAGGTGGGATGGGATGCTGTCGATTTTTGACGCTAGACGCTTCGTTCGAACGGGCATCTACGTCCGTCTGGAGAGTGGAGCCAGAGGTTTCAGGTTCATTCAATAGGGTCACGTCTGAAATCGTTGAATTAGCGGAAGAATCCATGGTGAGGGTCGAGGCTAAGTGCTGATCCATAGTAATTCCTGCGGAGGGTTCCGACTCAGGCAGATTGCCTGCCTGGTTTTGGGGTTGCGGTTGGGAGGATGGAGCCGCCTTGGGTGGCTCTGGAACCGGGCTTTGAGAGGAACTCATGAGAAACCTCCTTCTGCGGAACTACGCCGCCAACCTTGAACAACAACAGCAGCAGAATACTAACTCAGATTGCAGTGGACAGCCACCCAGACACCCAAAGTTTACTAAAACATGATTGAGAGATGTTTTAGCTTTGGCTAGTCTAAGGTTAACTCTGCCCATTCAATTGAAACACATCGTTTAACACTAGATTGACTTAAACGAGACACATGTTTTTGGGTTTTGTTGCGCAGCACAATGTCTGTTGCAACAGATCTAACATGCACTCGATTAAACACTAGGTTAACATTTGCACTGAATCTAGCTTGCTGAGTGCTTGGAGGTTGGGGTCTCCGGTTGCATCTATCCATTTTGTTTATACAATTGCGATCGCTGTCGTCAGGGATCTCTACGGGAAATCTACACGAGAGCCAGTGGATTACATGAAAAATTTACTGTTATGGCAATTGAATGGTTAATTTAAGACGGGGTGCAGGGGTGGAACCCCTGTGCGGAGGCACAGCCTCCGTGACCCTGTCATAAGGAGCTGTAAAGAAATAACATGAGCTAGGCTGTTAGCTGTTGGCTAATAGCTAATAGCTAACAGCCAGCCAAAACCATGAAACTATTTTTCAACAAGCCTTAACCAGTCCTTCGGCTGCTGTATGTGCGGTTTTGCAGGTGATTTACAGCGCTTCGCGCTTGAATATGTTTAGATTTTTTGTTGTGTGCCGCGCTCCGCGCGGCACACAACAAAAAATCTGTGGCTTAATCCATTGAAAATGGCTGTAAGGCGGTTTTTGGCGATCGCCTGGAAACGTACAGGAATATTGCAAAGATGTCCTGCTCTCTTCCGATGTGGTTAATAATGGAAGGGCATTAGAGTTTGGGAAGTGGCGTGTTTAATAAGCGCAATCGCTGGATTATCACCCTGATTATGTCGATCGCCTCTCTGTCGTTCCTGGCGATCTTTCTCGTGCCTGTGTTTGTGGCTGCCTTTCAAAGTTCTCCGGCAGTAACAACAGCCGTTTCACCCGATCCCAGTGCTTCTGGCGCACCTCAGGCGGATTTAGAAGCGCAGGCAAAGGGCTATGAATTGGTGTTGCAACGGGAGCCAGATAATCAGACGGCTCTTCGGGGGTTATTGGAATTGCGTATCCAACAGGGTAATTTGCAAGCGACAATCGAACCCTTGCAAAAGCTGGCAGACCTTAATCCTGACCAGCCCGACTATCAGGTCTTGTTGGCGCAGGTCAAGCAACGGCTGGGCGATCGCGAAGGGGCAGCTCAAGCCTATCGCCAGGTGTTGTCGTCTCGACCGGGCGACCTCAATGCGCTTCAAGGGTTAGTTAATTTGCTGCTCGACCAGGGACGACCCCAGGCAGCCGTGGGGATGCTGCAAGATACGTTGCAGACGGCGGATGAAGCCAATAATGTGCAACCGGGCAGTGTGGACGTGCCATCGGTGCAGTTGTTGTTGGCACAAGTCTATGCCGAACAAAAGCGCTATGGCGAAGCGATCGCCGTTTACGACCAGATCATTGGCTCCAATAGCCAGGATTTTCGCCCCTTATTAGGTAAAGCGATCGTCTTGCAAACTCAGGGTAAAACAGAGGAAGCGCAGCCACTCTTTAGTAGTGCGGCAACCCTTGCCCCTGCCCAATTCAAAGATCAGATTGAGCAAATTGCATCGGGTGATACGAGCAATCCCTTAGGGGCTGAAAATGTCCCGACCAATCCCGGAGCGACCGAGCCAGCACTTTCGCCGGGAACCGTCGCTCCCAGTGCGACTCCTGGCGTATCGCCGTCGCCGTCGCCTTAGGATCGTGGGTTGTATAAAACCACATTCTTTTTGAGAGCGACGGCAAAGCCGTCGCTCTCAAAAAGAAGCACAGGTTAACTGATTTGAGATCCCTGAGGATTATGAATTAAAGGTTTTGTAGGATGTGCTGGGCGATCGCCGTCATGCATCACAAGCCCTAGAGTCGATGCGTTACGCTGCGCTAACACATCCCACGCAAGAATCCGGTTTTATTAAATCCACGATCCGTAGGGATCATGAATTCACTAAAATCTAGAGTTTCATTTTGGCGATCGCGAGGTTGCCACGCTAGTCAAAACATAGAAAAATTCTATGGTTATGTTTGCAATCATAGATTTACATCTGCCACGACAGCAGCCGAAGAGCTGCTTAAGACGGGGGCGTGGGGGCTGTACCTCCGGACAGGGATTCTACCCCTGTACCCCGTCCTCATGAACCATTGAATGGCTATACAACTCAACGCATATCCGAATTGAGTAAGAACCTTGCACCGCAAGACTTTTACCCCACCCCTATACTGAATCAGATTAAAACTTTATATGAATTTTGCCAGTGATAACGTCACCGGGGCTTGTCCTGAAGTTTTGGCTGCCTTAATTGCTGCCAATGATGGCACTGCCATGCCCTATGGGGAAGACGAATATACTCAGCATTTAGAATCGCAATTTTCTACCCTATTTGAAACAGAAGTGACTGTTTTTCCGGTTGCCACGGGTTCTGCCGCAAATTCTCTGGCATTATCGGTGCTGTCTCCTGCCTTTGGGGCGATTTACTGCCATCAAGATGCCCATGTCAACGTCGATGAATGTGGTGCCCCAGAGTTTTATACGGGGGGCGCTAAGCTGGTGGCATTGACGGGGGCGCAGGGCAAGATTCATGCCGATGATTTAGAAACAGCGCTAGAAAAAGGCTGGTCGGGGATAGTCCATCATGTGCAACCTGCCGTCGTCAGCATAACCCAGGCAACCGAAGCGGGAACGGTGTATCAGATTGATGAGATCAAAGCGATCGCTCAGGCAACTCATACCCACGGGCTGCACCTGCATATGGACGGTGCCCGCTTTGCCAATGCCATTGTGAGTTTGGGCTGTACCCCGGCAGAAATGACCTGGAAAGCGGGGGTCGATGCGCTATGTCTGGGGGCAACCAAGAATGGGGCGATCGCCGCAGAAGCAGTCATCTTTTTTAACCGCGCCCTGGTCAATAGCTTTAGCTACCGTCGCAAACGGGGGGGACACTTATTTTCTAAAATGCGATTTCTGTCTGCCCAGCTTCAGGCTTATCTGACCGACGACGTCTGGTTACGCAATGCCACCCATGCCAACCAGATGGCAACCAAATTGGCACAGGGATTATCTATCATTCCTGAAATTAAATTGTGCCATGCCGTTGAAGCCAATGAAATTTTTGCGTACCTGCCCAACGACACCATCAAAGGGCTTTATGCAGAAGGGTTTCAGTTTTATCGTTGGGAAGGGGAAGGCTCAACCTTAGTGCGTCTGGTGACTGCCTTTAATACAGCAGAAAAAGATGTGGATGCATTTATTGCAACAGCGCAACGCTATGCCGTTTCGGTAAATTCTTAAAAACCATATATTTAGTAGAGTGGTTCCTCAATAGCGTGATTAAATAGCGAAGATATATCTATATCTGGTCACTTGGGATCGCAAGTTGAATCCAACTCAGCTCTCTCAAATAGAGTTAGAGGTGAATGAATTGTCGATCCTTATGATTGTGGATTTAATTAACCCGCAGATGTATCGGTAGACGCGTGGCATTGCCGCGCTTTCGACCATAAACTCTGAGGTTTGATTGAAACTGGGATCCTGAATCAGGGGGTTTATGGGCAATAAAAGACTAAACCCCCTTGATGAAGATCTAAATTTTTTGCCTGAGGAATGGGAATTAAATAACTCCGGTGATTTGTTGTACGGGCGAACGGCCGTTCGCCCCCCCAAACGATTTAATATTCGATCTTATTTAATCCATGATCCTGAGCTGTTACAAAACTTATGATTTGTCAGGCAAGAGATGTCTTCATACTGCTCTTACAGCACTGTTCAATTGCGTAAGCCGTAGATTTTGGGTGTATGCCGCGCTCTGTGCGGCACACGCCCAAAAATCTAAACCGATCGAAGCGCGAAGCGCTGTAAACAATAGGGCGGGTTTTACTCGTTTTCTGTTGCTTTTTAATCAACCCTATTGCTAACCTTTAGCCTTTGCCAGTCTCCTGAGGTGCGTTATGGCGTTTTGGGAATTTTTAATCCAAAAAGAAGGCGATCGCTCCTGGTTGCCCTTAGAATCTCCTGATGTCGAAATTCTGGAAGGACGATATCGGGTCGTTGCCCGTTCCAATCGGGTGAATGTGCCCGTGGAAATCCGTATTACCCATGATGCGATCGACGAAGATCCACCCAAACGCCGCGTCCAAAAGCGCACCAGCCGCACTAACCGCGATGGCTTAATTGTCGTCATTCCTTACACCCGATTGCATTCCGGCATTTGGGAACTGGCGTGCAATGGCGATTTGATGGCAGATATGTTGGGAGAAGGCTGGCATTATGCCGTCAAACTGCAAGTCATGTCCCATGAATCGGGATTAACCGAAGCCTGGGATCCTGATTGGCAAGATGACGTCCAACTCCATCCGGTCACAGCCAGCGCTGATCCTCACAAGGCTGAGACTCATTCTCAGGTGGTTGGTTTCGAGCACGCTGACGCTATCCCAGCGGATTCTACCCCAGCCGAGTCTATTCACCCTGAGCAACCCTTACCCGCGATCGCCCACAATCACCTCGACCCATCCGTACCGGGCGCAGTCTCCAATCCACCAGCGGACGAGGCTACAAGCACCGTTCCAGACGTCGCGTTTGTCGAGACTGACGCCACAAAGACTGAATCGGTAGAACCTGAAGCCGTGGAGACGGAAGCAACAGAGCCGGAAACGGCGGAGCCTGAACTCGAAAATGCGGAACCGCTGACGCCGATTGCGATCGCATCCCTGTTAGAAAATGCTCGTCAAGCGTCGCAACAAATTTTAGATGATCTGTTTCAAGAGTTGGACGACGACCCAGTTGAGCGATCGCCTGTTCTGCCAACCTCCACTGTCGAATCTGACATTGAAGCTACTCCGCCGATTCCCCTGCAAATTATGTTGCGTCGGGAAACCTATACCGCTCAACGGGGACAAAGCATTGATCTGATCGGACAGATTCATGTGCTAGAAGAAGCTCCGGATCAGGCGATCGCCCCCTTTGCCGCAGAACTCTGGCTGTGTCTCCGCAGTCCGCAGACGGGTCAGGCGTTGTTAGATATCCGGCGATCGCTGAACATTGAGAGCTTGCCCCACGCCTTTGAGCTATCGATTACCGTTCCAGAAACGGATCAGACTCATTTGTTCTTAGGAGAACTTTGCCTATTGGCCAGTCAGGAACCGGGCGAAGCTCCTCACGTGTGGGTCAATCAGTCGTTTACCATCACCGTTGATCTCAATGAATTGCTGGAGGCGATCGCCAACGAGCCAATGGATTCTGACGATCTGCATCCACCCCTAGAATTTGCCAAACCTGCGGATACCGATCTGAATCTGGCATTTTTAAATTTGTTGGGCGCACCGAAACCCATGCTCAACTTACAAACAGCCGGGAAACAGCTGTTACCCCCGCAACTTTACCAGCCCGACCCTGCCCAAAGCCGCGCCAAAGGCATTGACTTGCCATTTAGTAACTCGACCGCATCGTCACCCTTGTCGGACTTGGGCAAACAAATGCTCAGTCAGATGACCTCGCCTGATGCCTCAGAGCCATCATCGTCAGAACCGTCAGAACCGGAATCGGGTGAACCGAGTGAATCACTGGCAACAGATACCACAACGGTTGGAGATGAGGCGATCGCCCTATCCCCAGAGTCCAATGCTTTAGAATCACAGTCTTCAGACCTGGAAGATATTCCCGTTGCCACTAGAGCGATCGCCGATCCAGACCTGACGAATGCGATGATTGCCGATCCCATGATGGCTGATTCAACAATTGCCGATCCAGAGTCGGCAACCTCAGATAGCTATCCTGCGGTTCCTTCAACCCCAAATCCGGTCAGAGCATTCCAGCAACCGCCATCGGGTTCAACAGTGACCACCCATCATCTGGCGGATGCTCCTTTAGAATTTGATGCATTGCCGCACCCCCCCAGTTTAAATACGCCCCCGTTCCCGGCTAAATTTAGCCGCCCTACCTGGCAACCCAGCCGCAATGACGGCAATGACGCTTTCCGGTCATTGAACTTGAAACAGCGGTTTTGGTCGCGGCTGAGTTCCATGGCCAGTGATGCCGAACTGGCAGATTGGTTGGGGCGAGTTGATCCGGTTGAATCGGGTATATCACGAGATGCCCCATTGGGATTGGATAGTCAGCTGTCAACCGATGAATTTGTGATTGATGATGAACCTGTGATCCCGGCGGCTCCAGTATCGCAGCCTGATGCCGAGGACTCTGTGCGACTCAACCGATTTTCGGAAGCCGAGCATTTTCCTATCCTTGCCGACGATGAGCCAGTCCCCTTGCCGGATGTGGAACTGCCAGCCGGTGAACTGGTTTCAGGTAAGTCGATCCGGGTTAAGGTGAAGCTGCCCAATTTAGAGCCTCGAATTTATGTCAAGTTGTGGCTGCGCGATCGCCAAACTCGGGCGTTATTGGATGGACCGAAATGGTTAGTGAACTTTATTCCCAATGCTGCCGGTGACTTAGAAGCCTGGACGCATTTGATGATTCCGTTTGGCTGTTTAGAAATTCAATTTGAAGCGATCGCCATTGAGATGGCAACCCAACGCGAAAGTGACAAGACTACCAGCGATCGCATCGTCATTCCGCCCGATTTACCCATTTCTTCATTAGACCTTCGGGATGAATTAGATATGTAGAGCGATCGCCAGATTAGAATATCAAGCATAATAGAGTCATCTTTTTAGACGTGAAAACTTGAAATTTTACGTCTAAGAGGATACTCAAAATCTGTAATATAGCGCTTCGCACTAGATAAATTATGGTTGTTGTGTGAGAACGGAGTATAGCTCTCACACAATACCGTGTACTTCACGCAATAGATATAGATGTCTTGACTGGAGACGAATGAAAGTTGACCATCTCAAAATCCAAAACTTTCGTGGAATTCAGGATTTAACTTTAGAATTTAATCCTGCCGAACCTACTGTTTTAATTGGTATCAATGGCTCTGGTAAATCAAGTATTCTTAAGTGCGTAGCATTCTTTCTATCATCTTTTTTAGAAGAGATTAGAGATTTAGATCAGCCAATCCCTGGCAGTTTACCTCAAGAGCAGGATATTACTAATAGAGAAGATGAATCAAAAATAACAATTACTATTTCTTTTGGAAATTTTGGATCTCTTCTTTTATCAATTAATCCAATCCGTAAGGATCTTGAAAAAGGTTTTCATATAAAAACTAGTAGCTTTGGAACTTTAAAGAATGTCATTAAAAGCCTTTACCTTGAATTACTTAAATCTGACTCTAATGCCAGCTTACCTATTACTTTATACTATTCAACAAATCGAACTGTCTCCGATATTGCACTAGAGAGTAAAGATGATTATTTGTTTACTCAACTTGCAGCTTATGACCAGGCAATTGAATCAGGACAAGCTAATTTTCTGAATTTCTTTCAATGGTTTAGAAATCGGGAAGATTTAGAAAGTGAATTCCTTCGGGATGATCCTAACTATAGAGATATTCAATTAGAAGCTGTCAGAAAAGCGATTGGATTTCTAATACCAGATTTTTCTAATTTACGAGTTAGACGATCGCCTCTACGAATGACGTTAGAAAAGCAAGGGCAAGAACTGATTATCAATCAGTTATCTGATGGAGAGAAGTGTTTGTTAGCGATGGTTGGGGATATTGCGAGGAGGCTGGCGATCGCCAATCCTGGTTTAACTGAGCCGTTGCAAGGTGAAGGTATCGTTTTGATCGATGAAATTGAACTCCATCTTCATCCCCAATGGCAACGAGGAATTATTCCAAAATTGACTCAGACATTTCCCAACTGTCAATTTATTGTCACTACACATTCTCCTCAAGTTGTGAGTGATGTTCAACCCGATAATATTTACATTTTGGAATCAACCCCAAATGGTATAACAGCTAGACATCCAGATAGTTCGTTTGGTAGAGATAGCAATCGGATTCTAGAAGATCTAATGGGAGTTTCTGAACGTCCGGAATGGATTAAAACGGAGTTGCTTCATCTTTTCCGATTAATTGATGACGGTAATTTAGAAGAAGCTAAAAAATTGCAAAAGCAGCTTGAAACTCGAATTGGAGAAGATGAGCCAGAGTTTGCTAAATCTGATGTTTTGATCCGGCGGATGGAAATTCTTGGACGATGAAATTTATTAAAAAGAATGAGGAACCCAAGGGATTTTCAGATTGGAAGCAAGAGGCAAATGAAGATTGGCAACCCACTTGGAATACGCTCAGTGATGATCCCCATAATCCTGAGCGAAAACCTAAAACAATACTGCATGAATCTTTGCTAAAAGAACAGGGCTATATTTGTTGTTATTGTTGTGGACGAATTGGCAGACACAACAGTCATATCGAACACCTGAAACCACGTAAACATTTTCCTGAGTTAGCGTTAACTTATACCAATTTACTAGCATCGTGTCCTGGATATGCTGAAGAGGAAACTCAAGCATCAGCTTCATCAAAAACTTCTCAGGAATTTTGTGGGCAAAAAAAGGGATCTTGGTATGACGCTGATTTAATGGTTTCTCCACTCACAGAAGACTGTGCTAACTATTTTAGATACACGGGTGCTGGAGAAATGCGTGCAACTGACGATGTAGCAATGCAAGCGGCTGCCAAGGAAACGATTGAACAGCTTGGATTGAATCATACCAACTTACAAGCATCAAGACGAAAAGCGATCGAAGGAATTTTAGATGCCATTTCCGAATTGACCGAGGCGGATATAAATCGGTTGATTCAATCTTATAATCAGCTAGATCCGGACGGAAAATATGTTCGTTTTTATTCTGCAATTATTTATATCCTTCAGCAATTTTCACCTACGCAAATGAAATAAATCTCAGATGTTTATTCTGGAAAATTGCATGATTCCTGAGCAAAGCAAGCATCATTCTTTCATAATCGGGTTGTCATTGAGCGATCGCATCTCCAGACATCCATCCTGCGGTTTCTTCAGTCCCACATCCAGTGAAGGCATTCCATCAACCGTCACCGATCTCACCTGCTCCCACCCACCAGATGGCAGATGCTCCCCTAAAATTTAATGCATTGCCGCACCCACCCAGTTTAAACACGCCCTCGTTCCCTGCTAAATTTAGCCGCCCTGCGTGGCAACCCAGCTGTTATTCCGCCAGATTTACCCATTTCTTCATTAGATCTTCGGGATGAATTAGACGTATAGAGCGCTCTAAAGAGGAATGATTTTGGGGTGTGCGGGCGACGCCCGCACACCCCAAAATCATTCCTCCCGTTTTGATATAAGGGTGTGGGGCGGTGCCCCACGCAGGAGTTTTACCCCTGCACCCCGTCCTAACCTAAGTGCGCTGATAAAACGGCAGAGGGCTTTACCTTCTGCCGTTTTATGCTGCTGATAACCGTAAAGCTACGCACAATTCCGTATCGCTTCACACAATCTTGATAATGGGTGTCAGCTACAACACTTAACCCTCCATAGATGTCAGTGGTACTTTGCTAGAGGCGAGTCAGGATTTTGACACGCTTTTAATTCAGTGCGCGGAAAGAATTTTTTCGAAATTCCATTCTGGGATTGCTTCAAGACCGAATCACATTGATCCGAGATCTGACTGATAAGCTTCCAAACAATACTTATGGCAAATTTCACCTTACAGCTCCTCCATGCCTCCGACCAGGAGGCAGGTATTTCTGCCCTGGCAGATGCACCTCGATTTTCCGCTGTTCTTGATGCCCTGAAAACTGAAGATGCCAATGGTGATGGTGCTATCGATTATCCCAATACGTTGGTGCTTTCGTCGGGTGATGCTTACATTCCGGGTCCATTTTTAAATGCCAGTCTACCAGCCTTTGGCGGTACGGGTCGAGCCGACATTCTGATTCAAAATGAATTAGGCTTTCAAGCAATTGCTTTTGGCAACCACGAGTTTGATTTGGGCACGTCTTTGGTGGCATCCCTGATCAATCCTGCGGATGGTTATTCAGGAACGCTGTTTCCCTATCTCAGCAGCAACCTGGATTTTAGCACTGACAGCAATTTAGCTCCCCTAGTCACTGCCGATGGTCAAGAAGCCAGCACCATTCCTAACAAAATTGCTGCCAGTACGATCATTACTGTCAATGGCGAACGCATTGGCATTGTGGGTGCGACAACGCCAACGCTAGACACAATTTCTTCTCCAGGTGGAGTCGGTGTGTTGCCAGAAGATTCAGGAGATATTGAAGCGCTGGCAGCCGAAATTCAGACAGATATCGATGCATTGTTGGCGGCAAACCCTGATATTAATAAAGTCATTTTGCTGGCGCATATGCAGCAAATCGCGATTGAACAGCAACTGGCTGGTTTATTACGAAACGTCGATATCATCGTTGCTGGCGGCTCCAATACCCTGCTGGCAGACGAAAGCGATCGCTTGAGAGTGGGCGATGTTGCAGAAGGTGTTTATCCGATTCTGCAAACAGCAGCAGACGGTAATCCGATCGCCGTAGTAAACACCGATGGTAACTATAAGTACGTAGGACGTTTCGTTGCGGACTTCGATGAACAGGGCATTTTACTTCCTGATAGTATTGACCCCAATATTAGCGGTGCTTACGCAACGGATGACGAAGGGGTCGCTGCGGTAGGGGGTACGCCTGATCCTGAAATTGTCGCAATCACAGACGCTTTAAGTAGCGTGATTGCAGACCTGGAAGGAAATATTTTTGGTAATACCACTGTCTTCCTCAATGGCGATCGCAGTAGTGTGCGGACTGAGGAAACTAACTTGGGCAACCTCACCGCAGATGCCAACCTGGCACTGGCTCAAGCAGTTGATCCGACGGCAGTGATCTCAATCAAAAACGGGGGAGGTATTCGCGACAATATCGGCTATACCACCTATCCTCCTGGTTCAACAGATCCCGACGATTTATTGAAACTACCTCCCGCTGCAAATCCGTTGGCAGGTAAAGACGAGGGTGATATTTCTCAACTGGATATTTCAAATTCGCTGCGGTTCAATAATGGGTTGTCATTGGTGACCGTAACGGCAGAGGAATTGTTGGCACTGGTTGAACATGGTGTGTCGGGTGTAGCTCCGGGTGCAACTCCCGGTTCTTTCCCACAAATCAGTGGTATGTCCTTTAGCTTCGATCCTGATCAAGCTGTAGGCGATCGCATTACGTCACTGGTGGTAGAACTCCCCGATGGTAGTTACGACATCGTTGCTGCCAATGGTGAGTTGTTTGGTGATCCCAGTCGCACCTTCCGTATCGTCACTCTGGGCTTTTTGGCAGATGGCGGTGATGGCTATCCCTTCCCCACTGGAGATGCCGCTAACCGGGTTGATTTAACCCAAGCTGAAGACGCTCCTCGTACGGGGGTTGCCACCTTTGCCGCAGATGGTTCTGAGCAAGATGCCCTGGCAGAATATCTCGCAGCAAACTACAGCGACCAGTCCTATGATAGTGCCGATGTCAGTGCTGAATTTGATACACGCATCCAAAACCTCAACGCTCGCGAAGACTCTGTTTTAGTCGATGCAGGTTACGTCGTTGGAGACGATACCGACAACGTTCTAATTGGCAATATTGGGGACGAAACTATTCTCGCGTTTGGGGGTGATGACCTAGCTGCGGGTGGTTTTGGGGATGACACGATTTATGGAGGCGATGGCGACGACCGTTTGCGGGGTGACCTCAACCGGGTCAGTGTCAGTCATGCTCAAGATGGGGATGACCTGATTTACGGTGGCGATGGCAATGACCGCATTGGTGGTAAGGGTGGTCATGACACTCTTTACGGTGAAGCAGGGGATGACACGATTTGGGGGGATAGTGGCGATGACCTGATCTCTGGGGGTCTGGGCGATGACACTCTCTATGGTGGTGCGGGTCACGATACCTTTGTTCTGGCAAGCGGTGACGGTACCGATGTGATTAGGGACTTCAACGTGTTGAAAGACACCATCGGTCTAAAAGATGGTTTGACTTATAGTGACCTATCGGTTTCCAGACAGGGCAACAGAGTCCTCATCAGTGTCGGTGATGAAGTGTTGGCAGTGGTTCAGGGTAATGCTAATGCCTTTGTTGCCGCTGGAGACAGGCTGTTTGCAACGCTTTGAGGTTTGTCCTACCATTCCTTCTTTTATATAGCGCTGCGCAAGTTTTAGCAGATGCTCGGAGATTCTTCTACATCCTGCTCAACACGGAAACTACTGAACCTATCCCTTTTGGGGTATGGCGCTTTGCGCTCGGCTAGAACCGGTAGTACACCAACTTAAACGTTTTAGAGGGGGTGGAGGGGGTTTTACTCGCTCTAAGTGTGGAAGCGCGGCGACGCCGCGCTTCCACACATAAATCTTCGGGTTTATTCAATCCACGATCCCAAGGGAGTGAGGGGGAAAGCAAGCTTATTTTTCCGATGGCTGCGAATCGCATTCATTCATTTATCAGGAGAGTTTATTTATGAGTACAGCCCAACTGTTTCCGATTGGAACATTTGTCGGTAGTGGTGCTGAAATTGTTGCCCACGACCCTACAACCCAACGGTTATTTTTAATTTCGGGGGGTACCGAATTACAAATTTTAGATATTAACGATCCACTTAATCCAACTCAAATTGGCATTATTGACATTGCAGCTTATGGAGGCGGTGCGAATAGCGTTGCTGTGCGAGATGGGATCGTAGCGATCGCCGTTGAAGGCGACGAAAAAACAGATGCAGGTCAAGTCGTATTTGTAGACACCAACGGCACCGTGTTAAATGTCGTTAGTGTCGGTGCATTACCCGACATGATTACCTTTAGCCCTGACGGCACTAAGGTATTAACTGCAAACGAGGGTGAACCCAACGATGATTACACAATTGATCCAGAAGGATCGATCAGCATCATTGATCTAACAGACGGCGTAACAAACGCCAGTGTTGCTACAGCCAGCTTCGCAGCGTTTAACGATCTGCAAGCGTCGTTAGAAGTTGCGGGGATCCGTTTTTTTGGACCCAATGCTACCGTTGCACAAGACGTAGAACCCGAATACATTACCATTTCTGAAGACGGTGCTACAGCCTGGGTGACGTTGCAAGAAAATAATGCGATCGCCGTAGTCGATATCGCCACGGCAACCGTAACTGATATCCTGCCTCTGGGCTACAAAGATCACAACGCTGTGACGTCAACCAGTCTGGAGACTTACGAGTTTACCGACATGCCGACATTAGGCACCACAACTGGCGGACAAGACATTCTCCTGGGTGGCTTTTCTGGGCTATTTTTCGAAGGGTATACCGCAGATGGCAACCTGAAGTTTGTTACCCATACAGATCGGGGTCCCAATGGCGAACCGACCGGATCAAACCGCCCCTTTTTGCTGCCTGACTTTGCGCCTGAAATTATCCGCTTTGAACTTGATCAAAGCACCGGACAACTTAGCATTACCCAGCGCATTCAACTACAGACGGCACCGGGCGAACTGCTAACGGGTTTGCCCAATACCACCATCGTCGGTGGCACAGGCAATACAGCCTACAATGATGAAGTCCCTGTAGATTTATATGGCAACACTCTCCCGCTTGATCCGCTAGGAGCTGATCTGGAAGGCATTGTCGTTGCTGAAGACGGTAGCTTTTGGATGGTGGATGAATATCGTCCTGCCATTTACCACTTTGATGCTAGCGGCGTGCTGCTCGATCGCTTTGTGCCTGAAGGAACCGCTGCCGCCGTTGGTGCAGCCGCAGGCACCTTTGGGACAGAAGTGTTGCCTGCTGTCCTGGCTCAACGTCGCCAAAACCGAGGCTTTGAGGCGATCGCGTATCAAGATGGCAAACTCTATGCTTTCGTCCAAAGTCCCCTGCGCAATCCCACCAGCACCAGCAATGGTACCCTCAACGGTTTGCAAAATATTCGTGTGGTTGAGTTTGACCCAGAAACAGGAAATACCCGTCAGTTCCTTTACACCATGGACAATCCCAATTTGGGTGGTGCGGGCAATAGCCGTGCCGACAAGATTGGTGATGCAGTTGCCATTGGCAATAGCGAATTTTTGGTAGTCGAACGAGATGATGATGCGATCGATAGTGATGCCCTCAGCCAAATTGAAAAGAAAGTCTATCGCTTTGACCTGAGTGGTGCAACCGATATCTCTAACGTCTCTGAACCTATTGATTTGGGCAATGGTATTTCTAAAACCGTTGACCAGATGACGGCTGAAGAACTAGCGTCTGTCGGCATCGTACCGATTCAAAAACAACTTCATGTTGATCTGGCAAAAGCAGGCTATAACACTGTCGAAAAGGTAGAAGGGTTGACCTTAATCGACGAAAATACCATTGCAGTTCTCAATGACAATGACTTTGGGGTAGCCGGAATTACCATCGACCCAACCACAGGTACCTTTATCCCTGACCCCAATGCAGAACCGATCGTGTTGGGATTGATCAAGACTGCACCGATAAATGGTTTAGATGCTAGCGATCGCGATGATGCAATCAATATTCAAAACTATCCTATCTTTGGGATGTATCAACCTGATGGTATAGCATCCTTCAGCGTCGATGGTACGACCTACCTGATCACAGCCAACGAAGGCGATGCCCGTGATTATGATGGATTTGCTGAAGAAGAGCGGATCAAAGACCTTGACCTCGACCCGACTGCATTTCCCAATGCCGATGTGTTGCAGGCAGATGATGTCTTGGGACGCTTGACCGTAACCACCACCAAGGGCGATCTGGATGGTGATGGCGACTACGATCAGCTCTATGCCTTTGGTGGACGATCCTTTTCGATTTGGGATACCCAGGGTAATCTGGTGTTTGACAGTGGCGATCAATTTGAGCAACTGACCGCTACACTCTTTCCAGAAGCTTTTAACTCGCAAGGCTCAGCGGATACCTTTGATAGCCGCAGCGATAACAAAGGACCTGAACCCGAAGGTATAACGATTGGTGTGGTCAATGGACATCCCTATGCGTTTATCGGTCTAGAACGGATTGGCGGTGTCATGGTCTATGACGTATCCAATCCATCTGCTCCCACCTTTGTCCAATACATTAACTACAACAGTGCCTTTGGCTTTGCGCCCGGTGCCGATTTTGCACCTGAAGGACTCACCTTCATCGCCGCCGCAGACAGTCCTACAGGCAATCCTATGCTGGTAGTTGCCAATGAAGCGAGTGGAACAACTTCACTGTTTGAAATTGCTGTACCCACTGAAGGCACGGCAGGTAGGGATCGCATTATCACAGGAGATGGCAGAGACTTTATTGTTGCTGATGCTGGAGATGACATCGTTGCCGGAGGGTTGGGCACTGATGTCATCTATGGTGGGGATGGCAACGACACCTTGCGAGGTGACCTCAATCGAGTGTCAGGTAGTCTGAATGTAGGCGATGACGACATCATTTACGGTGGTGCAGGTCGCGATCGCATAGGGGGTAAGGGCGGTAATGATAAGCTCTATGGCGATGCCGACAACGATCAAATCTGGGGTGATGGTGGCGATGACCTGATTTGGGGTGGACTGGGTAGCGATCGCATGGAAGGAGGTCATGGGTCAGATACCTTTGTTTTACAAGCAGGTGATGGTGGCGATACCATTGTTGACTTCAGACTGAATAGCGACAAAATTGCCCTGGCAGGCGGTCTTACGATTGATGATCTGGTAATTGTTGCAATGGGTGCAACTACTGTACTTCAGTTTGGCGAAGAAACCTTAGCGACCCTCAGAGGGGTCAGAGCTAACGCTTTGATTGATACGGCTGACAGCGTTTTTGTGTCTATCTAAGGCTAACAGGACTCTTGAAATTTAGTGTGGGTGCTACACGAAGTGCAGCACCCACACTAAATTTGATAGACTCAATCAGTGATGCATGATTGTTTTCCATTCACAACGCAACATGCTGTAAACGTAGTCGTCCCACAGCTTGCCATCTAATTCATGGTGCTCTCGCAATACCCCATCTTTGTGGAACCCAAGTCTTTCAAGCAGCTTAATTGACGCAACATTAAATGCACCTGTTTGACAGTACAGCTTATTTAAATCAGTCGTAGCAAACAAATGACTGATGCCTAAAGCCAACATTTTGAAACCAATGCCCCGCCTTCTAAATTGCGGACTAACCATATAGCCAAACTCCGCAGAACGATTACGGGGATTGAGATCAAAGTAGCTAAAGCGACCAACAGGGTCATCGACTCCATCGATAAAAAATGATAGGGTTACCCCTAATTCGCTCGGGGTGATTCGCTTACCATCAACCACCGGGCGACAAGTCCGTTCTTCAAGCCGCCCGAATTGATTCCACTCCGTAAAAAAGTGATTGTGTTCGCTAGATGCTCGCTCAAATCGCCCATTCATCGATCAATTTGAACCTTTGCTGAGTGCTGCAACCAGATCCTCTTTTTTCATTTTACTGCTAGCAATCCCGCGTTTTTTCGCCATTGCTTTGAGTTCAGTCGTTGACATAGTTTTCAGAATCTCGGCATCCGTGATGGTATCGGGCATCGGTTGTGGAGTTAGATAAAACACTTGTTTGAGTGCATCTAGCTTTTTACCTTTAGTAATGCCGCATTTTAGATTCACAATCGGATCAAATGTTTTCCAATATTGTCGAGGTGCTTCATCAATTCGGTTAGTTGCCACAGCAGGTTTAATGGTTTTGAGAATACTTCCTGGTTGTTCGACCAAGTATTCTAATGCTGCCGCAATTTCATCTCTAGATGCCTTGGATAGATTGATTTTTGGGGTTACTTCACTTGCCAGTACTCTAGTAATTTCAGCTGTATCATCACTATCATCAGCAATAATACACCAAACCCGCTCTAAACCGGCTTCCTCTGCAACCGCATAGATGAAGGAATTACCAATGACTTCGTATTTGTCTTCACCTGTTTCTTTGACAATCACTGGAATCCAATTTCGCCCCCCTTTTTGATTAAGCAAATGGGCGGATGCTTGAATCAAAAACTTAGGAGCCTCAGTTCCTTTGCCTGGATCAATCTCATCTAAATAGAGATGCATCAAATTCCCAATATCGGTAAGACTACTCATTGTAGAAAATACTCCTTCGCTAAATTCTTGTAATACTCGAGAGCTGATCGATCCCGATAAACTGCTGGGACACGCGAGAATGCTGAACTTGCAATATTTGCATAGCCAGGTAATTCAAAAATGTGGAGATCCTTTCTAGAATTCGTATATCTTGGGTAGAAATAAGGCTGTAGGTTAAATCCATCACTTTTGGCTGTCTTGATAAGGCTATGAATTTCTTTCTGTGCTGCCTCTCGCTGCGGTGAAGTAATCTTCTCTCCATTAAAAAATATAGGTAACGCAATAGGACTGCCGTCACCTTTCTCAGTCTGTACTTCGGGAATAAACTTTTTGATTGCAGTTGCCGCGTTTTCAATAGAAAAAAGGTTGTTGTGCTTTGTGGGAATCAGAACAACATCTGCTGCATAGACGGCGAGTTGACTAAATACTCGCCAGTTCGGTGGCGAATCTATCAAAATATAATCATATTCTTGCCTTGAGAATTCCAAATTGCGGTAAAGGGTGTTACGTTTTAGACGATTACGTAAGAGATTCTCAGGCGCATCCATCAGTTCTCGATCGGCTGTGATTACGTCAAATCTCAACTCTCTATTTGCCTTTTTCAACGGGAATGCATAGGTGTGAGCAGCGCTTTGGAGTTCTACACTCCTTTCTGTTAATGCTTTTAGTACACTACCCTCGCTTAGAGATAGACCTAATGAGCTAGTCAAATCTTGTTGGTTTGGATCAAAATCGATCGCTAAAACTTTTTTGCCTGCAAGCGTCAAAATGCCCGCCAGATTAACTGTTGTTGTTGTCTTACCAACACCCCCTTTATTGTTATAAATTGCTATCGTTAAAGCTTTAGCTGGTTTTTCGATCTTTTTTCGAATTAAAGCAATGATTGTATCAATATTCTCTTCATTGAGAGCAAGACATTGAGTTGCTGGAAAGATCACTTTCCCATGCTTTCGAAAGAGTTGAATATGACATGAGTTAGTAATAATTCCCCATTGTGCTGACTGACAATTAGGCGCAAGTAAATATTGTTTGATTTGGCGAACTGTGCTGTGATATTGCATTGTCCCTTCGGACAAGTTTATGTCTCTTCCTTTCAGCTCCAGCAAAAGATATGGGTTAGATCGAGTATGTAAGAATACATCATCTCCAACAGTTTTTCGGGCAGCTCTATCAACAAATTTTCCACCGCCATCAGGATATTGCGGATGAATTTCTTGGGTCTGAAACCCTAACGCCCCTAAAAGCTGAGTTGCGAAATTTAGATCAATAACTGCTTCTGGAGCGTTCTCAGGAAGATTTTGTAGGGCAGATCGGAGACTGATCGTTGTTGTGCTCATGATTTGGGGCTATTTCCAGCAATGGCTACTTATAGTGTGCCCAATTGGGGACGATCATTCGTTCTGTTTACTGATTCTTGTCCAGGAAGATCACATAGACTTCATACAATTTTCGTAAAGTTTTGTTCAGCGATCGCACTTATCAATCAAGGATGACTTAGCTATGTCCTTTAACAGTGAGGTTATGTAAAGAGCTTTTAGAAAACAGGGAAGCTTTGTGCATGTCCCACAGATGGGATAGAGCCAGCTCACGGTTTGGGTCAGCGGTTGCAGATCACACAAACTGAGTATAAGGGATAGTCATCGAACCAGTGCATGCATTGGTTAGGCAGCGGTTACTTACCTCCTGCAACATCAATAAATGAACCTGTGGTATACGAAGCCTCAGACGACAATAACCACAAAATTGCTTTTGCAACTTCAATGGCTTGCCCACCTCGCTTCATGGGGATACTCTCTTTAACTCGCTCAACCCGATTTGGTTCACCACCACTGGCATGAATATCAGTGTAAATAAAACCTGGACGTACCGCATTGACACGAATGCCTTCATCCGCCACTTCTTTAGCTAACCCAATCGTCATCGTATCGATCGCACCTTTAGAAGCGGCATAATCTACGTATTCACCAGCAGAACCTAACCGAGAAGCCGCCGATGAAACATTAACGATCGCTCCTCCGGCTCCACCTCGTCTGGTAGACATTCGTTTAACCGCTTCTCGTGCACATAGAAAACTGCCAGTAATGTTTGTTGCAAAGACTCGGTTCAGCCGAGCCGCATTAATATTCTCTACTCGCATCTGCTGTTCTAGAATTCCAGCATTATTGACAAGAGCAGTCACCTTTCCTAATTGTTCATCCACCATTTGAAATAGGTGAATCACGTCATTCTCGCAGGCAACATCAGCAGCGACGGCGATCGCTCTACCTCCAATTTGTTTAATGGAATTGACAATACTGTTAGCGGACTCTTGGTTGTGAAGATAATTGACACAAACAGCATAACCTTGCTCAGCAGCAAGACAGGCAGTAGCTGCACCAATGCCACGGCTAGCACCTGTAATAATCAAGACTTTTTCCACGCCTGTAAGGATCTACAAACTACCTTCACCTAAGATACAGTGTTTGACTGCACTCAAGCTTGATCAATTAACAGACACTTCAATATACTGCCCAATCCGCAAGGTAGACAGCCTAACGGCAAAACATAGCGGCGGCAAATTAAGCACCAACAACTCTCGCCCGTCCGCTGCGTTGGGGTTTATGTTCCCGTCACCGTCACCAAAACTTCTACCCAGGTTTGCTAGCTCGTACCGGAACTTTCACCCATTCACTACGCGTATCATGTACAAACGTTTGAGAAGCACCTTCGATTTCGACCGAATCACCTTGATGGGTCTGAAACTCTACTGTTGAGACATATTTTGTTGTGACTGTCAGTGGAGCAATTCCACCACCCCCTGAATATTCTTTCCTTTCTCTCGTTTCAACAACGGTTCCAGCTACAGAAACTTTGTTAGCTTCAAATGCAGCCTCTGAGCGATAGTATGAGGGAAACTGAACTAAAAGTATTCCACCCACTGAAGCAAAGAAGACACCCATTGCTCTTATGCAAAAGAGATCGGCTAGTCGTAGAGCGATCATACTTCACCTCTGTCTAACTGTTAAATCAGTTTGCAGTCTTTTTCAGTATAGGAGAAACCTAAAGGCTTGCTAGTAAAGACGATTGCCACTGCCTCAAGCGATCGCTCTGTAACATAATAACCAAGCTCACCGGATGCAGATAACCTTTGCAACTCAATTGACCATGTTGATACATTTCAGTACAGCGCGATATTAGGTGGCGACTTTACGCTACCAACTCATCATAAGCGGCAACTGAGGTCGGAAATCTACCTGTTTCCCTTGTATTTCTCCATCAAACCCAAGCTCTATAAAGTACTCTGTTCCTACCCGTAGCTTTATCTGTTTTGTATTGACCACTGCTTGAAGTTCGGGTGACAAATTATTTGCAGCAGGGCTGACCAACTCTACACGAGTAATTTCGCGTAAACCAATACTATGACCAAGAGGTTGTGACTTCTCAACAGGATATTGATCTGGACGTTGACCAAATGGAGTCTGAAACAGCCATGGCTCAGTCAATACATCACTATTCTTTCCCACCGCAATACTCATTGTTTCAGGCAAATAAGGTGGGTGATATGCCCAACTGGAAAATGCAACTGTGTCAACAGAACCTATGACCGGACGCAAACAGAGCCCAAATGGACATGCACCATCGTTCCGATGCATCCATCGCTCCCAAAGACGAGTGGGACGAATTAGCTCAGACCTTGCCTCTTCTGGATCATGAACCCACAACAACTCCAACATTGCGTTATGAAAAAAGAAACGGCGATTGGTTGTGCCCTGCCCAGGATGCGTATTAGAGGTTCCCTCCACCAAACCAAACGATACTAGACGCTCAGCTTCGTAAGCTCCAATGTCAGTCCAGATAAAGAGATGATCTAATTCAAATGCCATAGCTTCAGAGCCATCTAAGGATGGGCTGACTCAACTTTTTAAGTTTAATGAATCCAACAAACAAGTTCCAAGTACTGCCAACACCAATGACTCAAGCCACCTAACGTTCGCGCTCACCGAACGCAAACAAGTTTTGAACATCAATAGACCCTATTGAACGTTCTGGTGCAGCACGATTATGTTAGATTTTGTTGCTTTGCTCCACAGTAATGACGACATTTCCTTTCTTGTGTCCTTGTTCGACGTACCTGTGAGCCTCGGCAGTCTGTTCTAGTGGATAACGCCTGTCTATGACCGACTTCATCCTCCCCATCTCAATTAACTCTTTGAGGAAAATCAGGTCTTCTTTACGCTCGATCGCTACCCCACCTATTACTTTCTTGCTGCTTGTTATTGAAGTCCACAGCCCCCGGAATATCGGAGATAGATTTATGTGAACTGCTCTGAGATAGAGTCCATTGCTTTTTAGTGAGCTTAGACAACCTGAAAATGGACTTTTGCCACTTGTGTCAAAAATAATATCGTAGGTCTTACCGCTTTGAGTAAAATCTTCTCTGGTATAGTCAATAACATGGTCAGCCCCCAGAGACTTCACTAATTCCAACTTCGCTGTGCTACATACCCCAGTCACTTGTGCCCCAAAGAATTTGGCAAGCTGCACGGCAGCCATACCTACCGCTCCAGAAGCCCCATAGATCAAAACATCCTGTCCGCTCTGAATCTTTCCCTTATCTCTCAGGAAAATCAATGAGGTTGTTGCCCCAAAAGGAATAGCAGCAGCTTCCTCATAAGTCATATTGCTAGGTTTGATCGCGATCGCTCCTTCTTCAGGCAGACAAATGTACTCAGCATTTGCACCAAAACTGATTCCTGCACCAGCAAATACTGTGTCACCTGATTTGAATTGTTTTACATTTTTACCAACAGCTTCAATTTCCCCGGCTAGCTCCGACCCTAGTATCGTGTTGTTTTTAGGTCTTGTGAAACCGTAGAAAAATCTTATCGGGAATGGGTCAGCCTTTCGGATGCGTATGTCTGCTGACGTTACTGTTGTCGCATATATTTTAATTAGCACCTCGTTTTCTTTGGGAGTAGGTTTCTCTACCTCCTTAAGCTGCATAGCATCAGGAGATCCATACCTTGTACATACAATTGCTTTCATGAATTCTTCTCAAAGATAGCTTTAGTGTGCCACAATCTTCTATCCATTGAGTTCGCGAAACCTAACGGTTGCGCTCACTGGACGCAGAAAAACTTCACAGCCCAACCGACGTTTTAGAGCGTTCCAGTGCAGCGCATTTGTTAGGTTTCATATTTCCTATTTGTTGGATATTAGCATTAGATTTACGACTCATCATAATTAAGCCCGCCAATAGTTGGTGGCATATATGCTGTCATCTCTGGGAATAAAATAGTTGCACTAGTGGTAGCTGAATACATATAACTGCAAAAGAAGTGAAAATGAATAATAGGATTTTCGGTGGGTTGAATAAATCTATTCTTCACTGGATATCTGTCTGTAGATGGGTACATCCAAGATTTTTTATTTGCGTCAACATACAGCAGCAATCCGTCTGATACGCTGAGCACTATATTATGTTTATGATGATTCTCGATATCGTTTTCATACCAACTTGAAACTTCAGTAGCAAGAGAGCTTACGTCAAAGTCAAACTTTTCGCATACAAGAAAAGAAATAAGCTGGTCATAGAATACATTTGTGCGATTAAAAGGTTTTGTAGCAACTGCACGATCTCGATGAATGAATGCATTGGAAGAGACAATATCAGCTTTTGCTTTTACACGAGCGAGCTTATTTAATGCTTCTTTTAGTTTACTCTTTGATAAATGGCTCTTCACTTCACCTACTGCACAAACCCCTTCAACAGGAAAGAAACGCTGATGTTCGATTGATTCAATTTGTGGTATTGCAGATTTATCGTAAATAACTATATCTGCTTGGGTTGAGATATCACCTGAAGCATTTATTAGGAAGCCAGTACCTATATCAAGACGGGCAGGGATACAAATTCTAAGAAAGTCACGAAGAAGCCCCTCACGATAGGTGCCATATTCTCCAGGGTGGAATAACCTTCCAGTCGTTGGATCAACAAAAATCTGGCGAGCGGAAGCACTAAACGAGTATATGAAAACTGCAATTTTTTCATTGAGCAGTGTCGAGAATGCTTGATGCACGTATATGGCTCCTGTTTTGCCTCCGATTATTAAGATATAAGATTCGGAAACCTAACTATTAGTAGGCGGAAAATTTCTGCCTAAGATCCTAAAACGAGATAGTAGGCGGAAAATTTCTGCCTAAGATCCCATATACGGTGATTAGGTGGAAAATTTCTGCTTAAGATCCCTTATGAGATGATTAGGCAGAATAGTTCAGTATAATCACCCGCTAAGTAAGTGCTGGGGAAAGCTTAGTTTTTATTTAGACTTCAGCGATACCTGCTTCTATAGCAATCCTATTTGATCTGTGAAAATGATTCGGTGTGAAAGCGCCCGCCCGAAGGGCGGGCGCTTTCACACCGGATTTAGGATCGCTATATATGCCATCCCCTCAACCGCAGTCCCAAAAAGTTGCTTGATCACGGGCTGATTTGAATCCAGACGTGTTGTGTGAATCTGAGCCCTATGAAACTAAGGTGCGTCCTGCACGGCAGAACGCACCCAGGTGCAAGTATTCATGGTGAGTAATGGTTAGCCAATGGGTTGCAAGATTGTCTTCTTAACCAGGTCGCGAATGATGTTATCTTTCAGCATCAAAAGCCGAGACGATTTCAATAGAAGTTCTTTCAACTCATCACAGCTCATGCCTTGGGCTGCTTCTTCCATCAGCCGCATTTGAAACTGTTGTTCTAATGTGAGTTCGAAGGATGGGTTGTCCATAGTAGTAAGCCTCCTGTTCGCCAGGTCGGATAAAATTAAAGTAGATGTAGAGGCAGCGATCGCCTGACAATAGGTTGCTCAACTGGGCATCTTTGCAGGGTAATGCGAAGATGCTGACTGTACGATTGAAAAACAACTCAGTTGTGTCCAGTGCTTGCGATCGCTCAGCAACCTAAGAAGATGTGTGAGAAATCTTCCCTTGCTACGGTGAAGTTTTCCCATGCTCTAAGTTAAGCTGGCTGGCGATCGCCATACCTGTAAATATTCAACCCCATCAGGCTATTGATCGAGAACTTCTGTGGTTTGTAGCATCCTACACAGAAGATTAGTGGATTTGATACGAGTAGATTAGTATCATTCTTACATTATAGATAATTTAGCGCTATGCAGCCAAACAAAGGCTATCGCAACGTTTACAGCCTAAAGTTTCATTTAGTGCTTGTGACTAAAGACCATTGCAAAGTCATTACAGAGACGATGCAAGAGCGGCTTCACGAAATTTTGGCGACGACTTGCGATAAATGGGGCTGCAAATTAGAAAGTTTTTGTGGAGATGAAAATCACGTTCAGCTTTTGATTGATTTTCCTCCAGAGGTGCAATTAAGTAAGCTGGTCAACAACCTCAAGACGGTTTCCAGTCGGCTGATTCGCAAGGAATTTAAGGCGTGTTTAGATGAGGCTTGCGAAGAAGCGTTTTGGCATGGCACGTACTACATCACGTCTTGCAATGGTGTGACGTTAGAACAACTGGAGCAGTATACCAGCCCCAAATGTAATCGGCTGATGGGGCGGAGTTCGGAGGGTGGTGGGTAAGGGGCTAGGATCTGTTTTGAAAGTTGTTTTTTCGTGCGCTTTGCGCACGAAAAAACAACTCTCTTAGGATCGTGGATTAAATCAGATCGAATATTGAATCGTTTGGCGGGGCGAACGGCCGTTCGCCCGTACAACAAATCATCGGAGGTATTAAATTCCCATTCCTTAGCAAGTTTTACAGCTATTTTCAATGGCTTAAGCTACAGATTTTTTGTGGTGTGCCGTGCTCCGCGCGGCACACCACAAAAAATCTAAACATATCTAAGCGAGAAGCGCTGTAAAACACACCCTAGAGAATAGGGGTTAATGTGACGGTCAGTTGTTTGCTCAGCTCTTGCAGTAGCCGGTGTGCTTGATAATCGTAAAGCAACAATTCCATTGTGCTGGGTAGGTTTTCCATAAAGGCTCTGGCTTGATCGAGTCCGCAGCCCGAAATTCTTGCCAGGTCGTTGCCACTGTAGTGGCTAAAAGATGAATTCAGCGGTTTTCCGGCTTGTAGTTGCCAGCGTCCAGGGGGAGTAAGTTCGCCGCGTTCAATCCGTCGCAGACCGTTGATTGATGCCAGCACAATCAAGCGATCGCCTGCATGAAGCCGGACATCATCCAGGGGCATAAACACTTCAGCGGTATCGCCCATCAACATCGATTGCCCGCCGCGTTGATAAAAGATCGGCACAACCCCATAGCCGTAAGCCACCTGTGCTAATAATTTATTGGCTAACGTATCACCCTCGATGATGTTATATTCCGCGACCAAAATCGTTTGGTGATTTAACCGGAATAGGCTCAGCATATTTTCGCCAAATGCAGCTCCGGCAAATGCTTCAGCCGATAATTCATAGGCACAAAAAGCTTTAGCATCGGGCAATAGTTTCATTAAGTTGTTGCTAAAGCGTTGGTCGTAGGTGCGAATGACTAACCCGATGTCCCGGTTGATTCGTAGTGCGGCATCTCTAGCAATCAGTGCGGCTTCCAGGTTGACCATCTGGTCTTCGGTGACCACAATAATGCTCCGAGCGGTGGGCAGATTCGCTTTGTTCAGTTCTCGAATCGGATCGCCCACCAAGAGCGGCATATGACGTATGAAACGGACGGGTTCTAACTGCTCGATAATGGCAATGACGGGTTCGTTGAAGCTTTGCAATAAGGCTGCAACTTGCTGCCCAACTCTGCCAAAGCCAACCAGGACGATATGGTTAGTTTTGGGAATGGGCGGGCGACGCATAAAAAAATCGAATCGAGAACTCAGCAAGCTATCAGCAATCAACCCCAAAACACCCACGACAAACAAGAGGCTGATGCTAGTAATCAGCAAGCAAATCAGCTGCACCCAACCGGGAACAGGATCGTTGTCTAAGCCCCCAAACACATCGCCATAGCCCCCCAACAGCAAAATCACAGCCGATGACATGGCTTTTTTCCAGCTAATGCCGGGAACATTGACGCGCAATAACAGCGTTCCGATAATCCACAGCCCCAATCCGGTGACTACACCAATGCTGATGATCTGGCGGGTTCGTTGCGATCGCACCCATTGCCCAAATTCGTTGACCTGGTTCCACCACTGTCCAGAAACCACTGTTTTGAGGATCTGGCGTAGCCGCTGGCTGGGCTTTTCAGAAGGTTCTGGCTCTGTCGCAGGGGTGGTGCTTGGGGCTTCTACTAACTCCACATAGGCAATGCGATCGCCTGCTTGCACCCGAGTTTCAGGATGCCATTGATAAAAAGACCGGGTAGCACTAATGGGGATGACGGCTGAAGAATCCGATAGATGCGAAGTAGCACTCGAAAAAGTCATCAGCCGATGAGTCCGACGATGTAATTTGTATGCCGGGAAGCCGTCGAAGCGATAATCTTGGGGTTGAACGGTTTGCTCGACGACCCGTAAACGGTAGGTGAATTCAGCATTATCCTTGCGGAAATTAATATTGAATAATCCTAGAATCCCTTCGCCCAATCCAGCCAGCGCAAAGGTGGGAGCAGGAAGTTCGGTCGGTTCTAGCGCAACTAAATTTCCCAGTTGTTGTTTTAGCAATTGGTTGAGGTTGCTGCGTGCCGATCGCACGACCAGGCGAATGGTTGGATTCAGCCGACGAGCAGCGATCGCCGTTTCAATATTGCAACTTTCATCGCTGGTGACAATCAAGATGGCGCGACAGCGTTGGATACCGGCTTGCAGCAGCACATCATCTCTGCACCCATTGCCGATGACTAAATTACCGGCTAATAGCTCTGGCAATTCATCAACTTCCCAGTCTTCGGGCATGGTTTTGTCGATCGCAGTGATGTGAATATCGGCTTCTTCGGTGGCAAATTTCTTTAAGTTGACGGCGCAATATTGTCCCAGGCTACCTAAACCACAGACGATGAAATAGTCCACATTGACAGCCGGGTTTTCGTCGGTCGAACTAGTCTCATGGGTATCTGGATGGTGGCTGGCTGGCGAGAAGGAGGATGGATCGGTGGACGTGGCGACGGGTGGGGTGGATGGATCGGGGAATGGTTGATCCAACTGAATTCGCTGGCTCCAGTGCGGGACAAAGTCACCTGTCCCGTAGCCAAAAATTCGCACGGCTCGAATAAATTCAAACTCCAGACGGTGTAATTCTCGGTGAACGGCGGCGACCAGCGTGGTTTGATCGAGCAGCCCAACGCCATACAAACCCACGATCAACCGTTTTTCGTCTCGATCGACGCTAATCGTAATCGGGTACGCCCGTAAGGCTTCGGTTAAGATGCTGGCGATCGCCGCTGCATCTCCCCGTTTTGCCAATTCCAAAAGACTAAGAGTCATCTGCTACGCTACCCTATCTGCTAAAAAAACCTATCGGCTAAAAATCACATCACCACGTCTGTCTTAAGAATCGCAACGTGAGAGCTGCGCGGAGCGCAGCCTTCACAAAAATAACCTGGCTATAAGCAATGGAAAATCACTGTCAGTGTTGACATGTCTAGTTTTGGTTATAGAGTTGAACGGGAACCCTTCGGCTTCGCGTTCAACTTCATCTCAGAATTCAGCAATACCTAAGGATCGTGGATTAAATAAGGTCGAATATTAAATCGTTTGGAGGGGCGAACGGCCGTTCGCCCGTACAACAAATCATCGGAGTTATTTAATTCCCATTCCTAAGTTTTAGGGCGTGTTTTAAAACTTACCTAAAGGGTTGTTTTTTCGTGCGCTTCGCGTACGAAAAAACAACTTTTAAAACAGACCTTAGGGTGGTTGCTATACAATAAAACCTGTGACGTTCAAGAGAAAGCTGTGTCTCAAACCTATCATGTCCGTGTTTATGTGACCTTGCGCCCTTCCGTACTTGACCCGGCAGGCACAGCCGTCCAATCGGGGTTAAAAAATCTGGGCTATGACAATGTTAGCCAGGTTCGCATTGGCAAATATATGGAATTGACCTTGACCGCTGACAGTGAAGCGATCGCCCGCCAACAGGTCGATCAGATTTGCGATCAACTGCTTGCCAATCCGGTGATTGAAAATTATCGATTTGAACTAACCGAAAGTACGGTTGCCATTGTGTAGGATTTCAGGTTGAGGGTCGTCGTGCCGTATTGCCGGATGACAATCTTCAACAGCTCAGGTTTCGGGTCGCTCACTATCCCCAATACGTTATGAAATTCGGTATTATCGTCTTCCCCGGTTCTAACTGCGATCGCGATGTCGCCATGGTCACACGCGATCTATTACAGCAGCCCACTCGTATGGTCTGGCATGAAGAAAGCGATTTGTCTGACCTGGATGTGGTGATTCTTCCGGGCGGGTTTAGCTATGGCGACTATTTGCGCTGTGGGGCGATCGCTCGGTTTTCACCGGCGCTAAAAGCGACGATTGACCATGCCAATCAGGGTAAGTTTGTCTTGGGCATCTGCAATGGCTTTCAGGTGTTGACCGAGGCGGGGTTATTGCCGGGTGCCCTGGTGCGCAATCGAGATTTGCACTTTATCTGCGATCGCGTTCCGCTCAAGGTAGAACGCCATGATTTGCCCTGGACACAAACCTATCAACCCGGTCAGGTGATTACGTTGCCTATTGCCCACGGGGAAGGGTGTTATTATGCCGATGCCGAAACGCTGGCAACACTGGAAGCACACCAGCAAATTTTATTTCGCTACTGCACCCCAGAGGGCGCTGTAACCGACGCGGCGAATCCTAATGGCTCTCTGAGCAATATTGCCGGGATCTGCAATCGCCAGGGCAATGTCATGGGGATGATGCCCCACCCCGAACGCGCATCTGATGCAGTGTTGGGTAGCACGGATGGGCTGGGGATTTTTCAAGGGTTATTAGAACGGGTGCTGGCGATCGCCTGATCACTTATGGTTAGACAGAGCAAGCCCAATGATATGGCTGCGATCCTGTCCATCGCTGAGGCGATCGGGTTTCAGTCAGCTGAACTGGAGGTGGTCAATCACCTGCTGACGGATTATTTTGCAGATAGTGGCGATCGTGATGCTCTACAAAACAGTAACACCCAACGGTTCTGGCTTACCCATGCCCCAAACGGCGACGAAGCAATCGGAATGGCTTACTGTGAACCCGAACGGATGACAGATCAAACCTGGAATCTGCTATTGATCGCAATTCACCCCGATCACCAACGGCAGGGACACGGCAGCAAGCTATTGCGCTATGTCGAAGAAACGTTGAAAGCGCGGGGTGGACGCATGTTGCTGGTAGAGACGTTAGCAAGCTTTGATCTGGCACAAGCATTCTACAGACAGCATGGCTATGAGGAAGAGGCACGGATTCGTGACTTTTATGCAGCAGGTGAGGACAAGGTTGTGTTCCGTAAAATGCT
Source organism: Calyptranema fuscum S582 (assembly GCF_055793305.1). Lineage (NCBI taxonomy): Bacteria > Bacillati > Cyanobacteriota > Cyanophyceae > Oculatellales > Oculatellaceae > Calyptranema > Calyptranema fuscum. Next base: position 13,491 of record NZ_JBSLYH010000025.1, on the reverse strand, counting down.
TGGGATCACAAACTAATTAACTTAGTGTTGCAGACACCAAATTTTGCAACATGGGGGGTGGGGGCGAAGCCCGCAAGAAGGGGTTCCACCCCTTCACCCCTTACAAACCTTTCGTTTTGCTGTACTAGAATTTTATTTGATTCACGATCCTTAACGTTACGGATGTTCTTGCAAAAAGCTGTCGATTTGTTTTAATTCCGGTTCATTCAAGCGAAAATCAGCCGCCCCAATAATGCCTTCTACTTGTTTGGGATTGCGTCCCCCGACAATGGCTGCTGTTACCGCAGGATGTCGCAATGTCCAGGCGATCGCTACTTCTCCCGGTGAGCGTCCATGCGCTTGCCCGATTTGATGCAACAGTTCAACTAATTTGAGATTTCGCGATAGGCGCGGTTCCATAAAATCGTCACTACGTTTGCGCCAATCGTCATCGGGCAGGGTTGCGACTCGTTCGCGGGTCATTGCCCCGGTTAATAACCCCGATTGCATCGGAGCATAAACAATAACGCCGATATTATTGGCTGCACAGAAGGGTAAAATTTCGGTTTCGACACCGGGTTTAACCAGTGAATAGGGCGGTTGTAGCGACGTTACAGGGGCGATCGCCTGTGCCCGTTTGAGTTGTGCCACGTTAAAGTTAGACACACCGATGTACCGAACTTTTCCTTCTGCCTTGAGTTCAGCCAGAGTACTCCAGCCTTCTTCGATATCTGCATCCGGATTGGGCCAATGGATCTGGTAAAGGTCAATCACGTCCACCTGAAGCCGACGCAAGCTGGCTTCTACTTCCTGGCGCAATGAGGCGGCTTTGAGGCTACGACCCATTTCACCTTTCTCATTCCAGATCAGAGAACATTTGGTGAAGATGTAGGGACGGTGGGCGCGTCCTTTTAATGCCTGTGCTACCACTTCTTCCGAATGCCCCAAGCCATAGATCGCAGCCGTATCGATCCAGTTCACACCCAAATCTAGTGCCCGTGCGATCGCATCAACCGAGTCCTGATCTTCCTGGGCACCCCAGCCAAACTGCCAGCCGCTGCCACCAATTGCCCAGGCTCCAAAGCCAATAGGGGTCAGCTGTAGGTCAGAATTACCTAAGGGTCGGGTTTGCATAATTTACCTTGAGAGAGATCTAATAAGTTGATGCTAGAGGGGCGATCTGATTTAGAACATCACCCAAAAGAATAAGATCATGCCTTACAGCCATTTTCAATGGCTTAAGCCACAGATTTTTTGTTGTGTGCCGCGCGAAGCGCGGCACACAACAAAAAATCTAACCATATCCGGTTATGTCATAGCGCTGTGCAGGTTGATTCAGTACGGTGTTGTGGGGCGCGGAGCGCCCCACAACACCGTTTCTGTACTTAACGAACTTGCATACTGCTATAAATTCCTGCTGCTTTTAAGCAATGCTCGATTCTTCTCCATCCACTTTTAAAAAAGGACGGTAACATCACCATAAAGAGACGTGAATACCGATCTCAGTCATTTGCAGTCCTTTCTACAATGAGAACATTGCAGATATGTATTACAGACGTTTATTGGCTGTGGCTTGCCGTACAGGAAACGCTCCGAAACGTAAAAAAACACTGTAACTCTTTAGTCCCTATGGATAGCGCTTATGCAACCCACTAACCCCAACCAATTTACTGAAAAAGCCTGGGAAGCGATCGCTCGCACCCCCGATATTGCTAAACAAGCCCAACAACAGCAGATCGAAAGTGAACATTTAATGCGATCGCTGATTGATAAAGAAGGGTTAGCCATCAGCATTTTTAACAAGCTGGGGGCGAGTGCAGAACGGTTGCGCGACTATACCGACGAATTTATTAGCCGCCAACCCAAAGTATCAGGCAACAGTACCTCTGTTTATTTAGGGCGATCGCTCGATACCTTACTCGATCGGGCTGAAGCGGCTCGCAAAGAATTTGGTGACGAATACATTTCGATTGAACATCTGCTGTTAGGGTACGGCAAAGACGATCGCTTCGGCAAGCTGCTTTTTCAGGAATTTAAACTGGATGAGCGTAAACTGAGACAAGCGATCGAACAAGTCCGAGGAAATCAGAAAGTGACCGACCAAAATCCGGAAGGAAAATACGAAGCCTTAGAGAAATATGGGCGAGATCTAACAGAAATGGCACGTCAGGGTAAACTAGACCCGGTAATTGGTCGAGACGATGAGATTCGTCGGACGGTTCAGATTCTGTCTCGTCGAACCAAGAATAATCCAGTCTTAATTGGTGAACCGGGTGTCGGTAAAACAGCGATCGCTGAAGGGTTAGCACAACGGATCGTTAAAGGTGACGTACCCGAATCACTGCGCGATCGTAAATTGATTGCCCTGGATATGGGCGCGTTGATTGCTGGAGCCAAGTATCGCGGTGAGTTTGAAGAACGACTCAAAGCCGTGCTGAAAGAAGTCACAGATTCGCGTGGCAGCATCATCCTGTTTATCGACGAAATTCACACCGTTGTGGGTGCCGGGGCAACGCAAGGGGCAATGGATGCCGGAAACTTGTTGAAGCCTATGTTAGCGCGGGGTGAACTGCGGTGTATTGGGGCTACAACACTGGATGAATATCGCAAATATATCGAAAAAGATGCGGCACTTGAACGTCGCTTCCAACAAGTCTATATCGATCAGCCGACGGTAGAAGATACGATCTCAATTTTGCGCGGCTTGAAAGATCGCTACGAAACTCACCACAACGTCAAGATCTCGGATAGCGCGTTAGTCGCAGCAGCCACTCTATCTAATCGCTATATTAGCGATCGCTTCCTGCCGGATAAAGCCATTGATCTGGTAGATGAAGCCGCCGCGAAGCTGAAGATGGAAAGTACATCGAAGCCGGAAGAGTTGGATGAAATCGATCGCAAGATCTTGCAGCTAGAAATGGAGAAGCTATCGTTACAAAAAGAAGTTGATCCAGCTTCTCGCGATCGCCTCGACCGTTTGGATAAAGAACTGGCAGATCTGAAAGAACGGCAAAGTGAACTGAATGCCCAGTGGCAAGCCGAAAAAGCAGTTTTAGATCAACGCAAAGCTTTGAAAGAGCAGATCGATCAGGTCGTCAATGTCGAAATTCCTCAAGCAGAACGCGACTATGACCTCAACCGGGCGGCAGAGTTGCGCTATGGCAAACTTACCGATTTGCAACGTCAGCTTGAAGATACCGAAGCTAAACTGGCTCAGGCACAAACCAGTGGGCGATCGCTCTTGCGCGAAGAAGTTACTGAGTCTGACATTGCCGAAATTATTTCTAAATGGACCGGCATTCCCATCAGCAAGCTGGTGGAATCGGAAATGCAAAAACTGCTGCATCTAGAAGATGAGTTGCATCAGCGGGTGATTGGTCAACATGAAGCGGTCACAGCGGTTGCGGATGCAATCCAGCGATCGCGAGCCGGACTGGCAGACCCCAATCGTCCGATCGCCAGCTTTATCTTCCTGGGTCCGACGGGGGTCGGTAAAACCGAACTGGCGAAAGCCCTGGCAGCTTACCTGTTTGATACCGAAGAAGCGACCGTGCGGATTGACATGTCGGAGTACATGGAAAAACATGCCGTATCTCGCCTGATAGGTGCGCCTCCCGGCTATGTTGGCTACGAAGAAGGCGGGCAGCTAACCGAAGCGATTCGGCGGCGTCCCTATGCGGTGATTCTGTTTGACGAGATCGAAAAGGCACACCCCGATGTCTTCAACGTCATGCTGCAAATTTTGGATGATGGACGGGTGACGGATTCTCAGGGGCGCGTGGTGGATTTCAAAAATACCATCATCATCATGACCAGCAACATTGGTTCGCAGTACATTCTAGATCTGGCAGGTGACGATACCCGCTACGAAGAAATGCGGTCGCGCGTGATTGAAGCGATGCGAGCCAATTTCCGTCCGGAATTCCTGAACCGTGTCGATGAATTTATCATCTTCCATAGCCTGCACAAGTCCGAACTGCGGAACATTGTCAAACTGCAAGTCAAACGTTTAGAACAACGTCTGAGCGATCGCAAAATGGTGCTCCGGTTATCCGACAGTGCCCTCGACTTCCTTGCCGAAGTCGGTTACGACCCTGTATACGGTGCCCGTCCGCTGAAACGAGCCATTCAACGAGAACTGGAAACCGCGATCGCCAAAGCTATCTTACGCGGCGACTTTGTTGATGGAGACACGATCTTTGTCGATGTGCAAAACGAACGCTTAGCGTTTAAGCGATTGCCCGCAGAGCTACTGACTACCTAACTCTCACTTACAGCGCTTTGCGCTTGAATATGTTTAAATTTTTTGTTGTGTGCCGCGCTCCGCGCGGCACACAACAAAAAATCTGGGGCTTAACTAATTGAAAATGGCTGTAAAGGGACTAGAAGTCAAATCCCCGTTTTGTTATGGTGCGGTACTGCCACGCTATAGCAAAACGGGGATTTTATTAGCTTCAAATAAACGCGATCGCATCTTAAGTTTTTGGGGTTAGTATAGGCGGGGCAAAGCCCTTGCCCACATTAATTTGAAACAGATCTAATATGTTGAAAAGCGGCGCAGTGCGCCGCTTTTCAACATATCATCATCCCACTGGGTATAGCACGATACCAGACATTCGATAGCCTAACGATAATCCTGATCTTGGATATCATTCAGACGGGCTTCAGGACGTTTGAATCGATCCATTTGGGCTTCAAAAAACTGGCGATTTGCCATCAAATGATCAGGATTTGGATCATCTAGTGGATACAGTAAAGCGGCACGTAACGCCTGAATCACGGCTGATGTGACGTTATACATCGATCGCTGAAAGGTGATGCCCAATTGAATCAACATATCATCTTCGCCGCGACAGTGTTGCTTGTAGTATTCCACCAGATAGGGGGGCAAGAAGTGCAACATATCCTGCATCAACAATGTGGGCGGAATGCCAGCCGTGCCCACCGGAAAGACATCGGCATAGAGAATGCCATAGTGAAAGTCTTTTTGATCGGCAGGAACCTGTCCGGCTTGAGCGTTATAAGATTTTGTTCCTCGAAATGGAGCCGTCCGATAAAACACCGCTTCTACATAGGGTAACGCTGCTTCATACAACCAGGTAAAGCCCTTAGATTTGGGGATAATTTCATAGCATTCCCCATCGATATAAACATGATGGTAAATCGGTCGTCCGGCGATCGCAAAAATCCCATTCACCAGGAAATTCATGGCATCAGGAACACCCTTGAATCCCCCTTCATCATAAATATCACTCATTTCAAAAAATACTGGAGCCATGACTTCCCAAAACAAGCCCAGGTTGGCGTAATACGACAATTGCCGCACCTGTTCAAGAAACATATCAGGAAAGAGTTTATACAGCCCCATCATCACGGGATTATTCTTAAAATAGGCTCGAATGGCGCGATCGGCATTGGCTTTGTATTCGTCTGTATCGAGATATGGATCAAACTTGTTGTATGGCGTATACATGCCTCGATGCCAAAACATAGCTTGCATACACGCTTCGGCAAATTCCATATTGATGCGATCGTGCCACAGGTGATGCACCAGTTTAGGAAGCTTCTGGTTCAGTTCACCCTTTTCCATGAATTCTAATAATTCTGGATGGGCAGTTGCTTCACCGCGCCAAATCCGCAGATCGGCAGTATCTCCGGCATAGTGATTGGGCAAATCTAAATACTCTTGGGGCAGGAAGTACTTGAAAAAGGGTAAGGGTTCTAAAAAGACACGCTCGGCAATATAAAGCAAATCCCGCCAATAAAAATCCATTGGCACCGCATAGGCTTTATAAATCCCAATGATTTGCATTAAATTTTCTGGCGTATCGGGTAGCATCGAGCCACCGGCTTCCAGACGATGAATAATCTCGGCAAAGGGATGAGTGGAGGGTGGAATTTTGGTTTGAGGTTGCGATAGGGTTGTGGACATAGGGATGAAGGGGTAAAAGGTACAGGTGTGAAGGGATGAAGGGATGAAGGGGGATAGAGAGACGATTTATCGTGCCTCTATATCTTTTACCAATGCGATTTGTTCGGTGGCGATCGCCGGAATATGGGCAACCATTGCGTTAGTCGTTGATTCACTCCAGCGAACCAACCAGGTGGGTTGAATTCCCAGGAAAATGATGAGCGCAGTCAGAATAAAGGATGGTGCTTTTTCGGATAGCAGAACTTTGGGATAGTAAGCCGTCGCATTATCCAATTTGCCGAAGCACGTACGATTCAGCAGAATCACAAAGTAGACGGCAGTGAGACCCGTACCCACAACTGCCAGCAGAGTCGATAAGGGGAAGGTGGCGTAGCTACCCTGGAAGATCAGGAATTCTGCAATGAAGCCTGCCATACCAGGAATGCCTGCACTTGCCATCCCCCCTAAAACGAGCAGGGAACTGATGGCAGGTAACCCCCGAACCGGATTGAGCAGACCATTGAGGACATCCAATTCGCGAGTGCCGACTTTCGCTTCAATCAACCCGACCAGATGAAACAGAATTGCCAGAATCAAGCCGTGTGCCACCATCTGGGACACTCCGCCGACCAGGCTGAGGCTGGTTGATGCCGCTGCTGCCAGCAAGATATAGCCCATGTGACCAATGGAACTGTATGCCACCATGCGTTTAATATCTTTTTGGGCGATCGCCGCAACCGCCCCATACATAATACTAATGGCTGCCCAAATAGCTAGACCCGGAGCCAGTTTTGCCCAGGCTTCTGGAAACAATTCCAGGCAAAAGCGAAACAAACCATAAGCTCCTAGTTTTGCCAGAATGCCGCCTAACAGAATGGCGATCGGGGTCGATGCTTCTACATAGGTATCCGGCAACCAGGTATGAAAGGGCACCAGGGGAATTTTGATGCCAAACCCCACTAACAAACAGCCTAACAAAATGACTTGCAAAGATAGCGGCAAGGTTTGCCCCATCAGTGATTGATAAGAAAAGTCAGATGCGCCGGTGAGCCAGACCAGACCCAAAAATCCTGCCAAAATCAAAGCACCGGAGACTGCCGTATAAATCAAAAACTTAATTGCCGCATAGCCTCGCTTGGCACCGCCCCAGATCGAAATCAGCAAGTAGAAAGGAACTAACTCTAATTCATAAAACAAGAAGAACAGAAGCAGGTTTTGGGCGGCAAAGGCACCTGCCACCCCCCCACTGACAAACAGAATCAGGGCATAAAACAATCGAGAGCGTTCGGTTTCCGTCTGACTGGTTAAGATGGCAATCCAGGTTAGCAAGCTATTGAGTGCCAGCAACAGCACCGACAAACCATCTGCACCCAGTTGATAGTTCAAGCCCAGGGTCGGAATCCAGGCAAGATATTCCTGAAATTGCATCCCTGGATTACTCAGGTCAAATTGGCTGAGCAACCAGATTGACCACAGCACCATCACACCAGAAATAGCCAGGGCAGCAAATCGTACGTGTTGATTGGAAATAGCCTTTGGCAATAGCGCGATCGCCACTGCACCAATGATTGGAAACCAGATCAGAGTACTGAGCATGGGAAGGACAATGGATAAAGGACGAAGGATAAAGAACGAAAACTATAGCGGTACCCGTTTGGGTGAAGTATGGGGGTGTGGGGGTGAAACCCCCACGGGGGGCGGTGTCCCCTGTACCCCTCTACTTAATCAACTTGCACATTGCTTGCTATATACAGGCATTAAGGATCAGGTCGGCTTGTAAAAAATGAGGCGTTGCTGATTACAAGGATGAACGGTGAGCGACAGCAACGTTAGTAGCCCCCTAAATCCCCCAATTCTGGGGGACTTTGAATAATCCGGCTCCCCCAGAATTGGGGGTTGGGGGGCAAATTCATACGGACTTAGGACACCAGCAACGACCAGGTCAGCAACAAGCCGATGAAGACCATACCAATCGTGATAGTGAAGACATAAAACTGAGTTTGTCCAGTGTTGCCATACTTCAACGTTTCACCACCAAAGAGGGAAGAAAGACCGACGAAGTTGACCAAGCCATCGACGATGTAGCGATCGCACCAATCCGTCATCCGTGATGCAATGTCAACGCTACCGACGACACTAGAGCGATACAGTTTGGGCGTATAAAAGTCGTACGCAAACAGGTCTTGTAGAGGCTTCCAGGGAAGACGAACTGGTTTCTGAACTGTGTTGCCGAAGTAGATAAACCCACCCAGGCTCAGACCTGCGATACTTGACCAGGTAAGCAACAGCGCTACATCTTTATCCAGCAGTGCCCAGTTGGGTAATAAAGACAGCGTTTGTAAAATGATGGGGACATGCATGGTAAAACCCGCCAGGGCAACCATCGGCAAGACAACTGCCCAGAGGGGTTCAGGGGCACGTTCGGTCATCTGCGTGGGTTTATTGCCAAAGATCAAAGCAAATACCCGAATCAAACCAAAGGCAACCAATCCATTAATCACTAACAACAAGCCCAGTAATACAGGATGGGTTGTCCATAAGTCATCTGCCAGTTCGAGCAGTGCCCAAAATCCGCCCAGGGGTGGCAATGCAATCAACCCCAATGCGCCGACGATAAACGATAGTCCAGTCATCGGTCGCCGACTCCACAACCCACCCAACTGAGTCAAATCCTGGGTGATGCAGTTCAACACAATCGAACCACTGCTGGCGACCAACGTTGCCATGGCGATCGCATGGGTAAGCACAATCAATAAAGCGGCTTCTGTTTGTTGCACCCCAACAGCGATGAAAACTAAGCCCATGTAGGCACTGACGAGGTACGAAAGGGCACGTTTGACATCAATTTGGGCGATCGCAATCAGGGTTCCACCCAAGGCGGTGACAGCACCAATCGTAATCATGCAGGTCATCACTAGAGGTGAAATTGCAAACACTGGCTGCAATTTAATCAGTACCCAGGCACCCGTAGCGACGACAACTGAATTCCGCAAAATCGTGCTGGGGAAGGGACCCTCCATGGCTTCATCTAGCCACAAATGCAACGGAAACTGCGCGCACTTACCCATCGGACCTGCCAGCAATGCCAATCCTACCAGTGCAGCTAAGGTTGGATCGATCTGGGCAGTCTCTGCCCATTCTGCTAATTCACGATAGTCCCAGGTGCCGGTCAACGGAAAAATTGCCAACACCCCCATCAGCAGAAACAAGTCACCCACCCGTTTGGTCAGAAACGCATCGCGTGCTCCGGTGACAACCAATGACTGATTCAGCCAAACACCAATCAGCAAGTACGTGCCTAGCGTTAAAATTTCCAGGATAATATAGCCGAAGAAGAGAGAGTTGCACAATACTAAGGCACACATCCCTGCTTCAAACATTGCCAGGAGCGAGAAAAACCGTGCCCAGCCCCAGTCCATTTCTAGATAACCCACTGCATAAATCTGCGCCAAAAGATTCAAGCCCGTGACTAGAATGATGGCTCCCAGGGTCAGCGACGAGATTTCAACCGGAATCGTTAAATCCAACCCAGCAACCTGAAGCCAGGAGAAATAAAGATAGTTTGCCGGTTGTTGCCACAGTACCGGAAATGCCAGCACCGCATGACATAAGGCAATTAATGTCGCGATCGCATTGACATAACCGGCTGGACGAGGGCCTGTCAGCCGAGTAATCGACGGAAACCATAAGGCTGATAGCACCATTCCTATCAGCGGATACAGTGGAATCAACCAGGCAGTTTGTGCAAGCAACTGAGTCATTTTAAAGAGACCTTTTAGCAAATTAGAACAGCTAGAAGTCAGTCAGCACAGGATACTGACCCTTAAAACCAAGATGGAAAACTAGGGAAAATTGAACGTCCCTGAAGGGACGTTTCATTATTAATCTGGATGGTTTTAGAGAATGGACACCCAATAGACAGGTAATGTTTTAGATGAGTCAGTCATTTGTTTGAAACGCCCACAGAGTGAGCATTTCAAACAAATGGCGAACCGCTGCAACCATCACCGACAGATGACTAGAAGAATATCTATCGAGTATCGATAAACCATAGTTAAAACTCTATTGTTAAAGATAGTAACTCAGATTTTGTCCAAGAAAATAACGCATCCTTAGAACTTTCTTATGGAAACCCAAACTTTTATCTATGGAAAACCCCCAGTCGGGTGGAGCGGGGTTTAAGGGGGTCGGTTTACAGTATGGAAGTCTTAGGATCGGGGATTCAATCAGACCGACTGTTACATCTTTGGCAGGGGCGAACGGCTGTTCGCCCGTACAACAAATTATCGACGTTATTTAATTCCCAGTCCTTAGCCGCTAACACGCTTAGCCGCTGCCATCTATTCAACCTCAATCCAGATGAACCGAGAACAACGAAATGTAGCCTTGTTAGCGTTTTGCCAAGCCTTAGCTATGACCAGTGTATCTGTCTTATTTACCGTTGCGGCATTAATTGGACGTAACCTGACGGCAGATGAATCTCTGGCAACCTTACCTCTGGCATTACTACAAGTCGCGGTTATGCTGACCACGATTCCGGCGTCATTGCTGATGCGGCGACTCGGACGCCGTTGGGGGTTTGTCACAGGAACGCTGATTGGTACCGTAGGCGCAGGAGTGGGGGTAGCCGCCGTTTTAATTGCAAGTTTTCCCTTATTTTGTCTAGCAACCATTTTAATGGGTATCTTTAGTGGGTTTACCGGATTTTATCGGTTTGCTGCTGCCGATGCTGCCAGCGATGCGTTTCGGGCACAGGCAGTGTCGTTGGTTATCGCCGGAGGGGTGGTGGCAGCGCTAACGGGACCCCAATTAGCCAATTGGGCAAAAGACTGGTTTTCGACCGCGTTGTTTGCCGGTTCGCTGGTGCCGATTATTGGCTTGCAACTCGTGACGCTGGTGCTGTTACAGGGGATTGATATTCCGCCTCTATCGGTAGCCGAACAGCAGGAACAGGGGCGATCGCTGCCTCAAATTATGCAGCAGTCTGTCTTTATCGTGGCAGCGCTGGGGAGCACGGTTGGCTACAGCATCATGGTGTTGCTGATGACTGCAACACCTCTGACCATGGTGTCAATGCAACATCCTTTTCATGCTGCTGCGACCGTCTTACAATGGCACATTTTAGGCATGTTTGCCCCATCTTTTTTTACAGGGTTTTTGATTGCGCGGTTTGGGGTGCTAACCATGATTATGAGCGGCATCGGGCTGAATCTGGCGTGTATTGCCGTTAATTTTTTGGGAACCAGTGTAGAGCATTTCCTGGTCGCATTAACCCTGCTGGGAATTGGCTGGAACTTTATGTTTATCGGGTCTACCACCCTCCTGACGCAAACCTATACGGCGGCTGAAAAAGCAAAAACCCAGGCCATCCACGATTTCATTACGTTTACCTGTGTGGCGATCGCCACTTTCTTATCCGGTCAAATCCTGAGTCATCTGGGTTGGGCTGCGGTCAACTATGCGGCATTGCCTGCTCTGGCTTTCATTTTTATTGCTGTATTGTGGTTACGTCAACACGATATCAAGCATAAAGTCCTAAAGCTTTAAGCAATCCTGACAACGCTTCGCATCTGGATATAATTACTTTTTTGTGGTGTGCCGCGCAGCACACCACAAAGAACGGCATTGCTTAATAGCGGGATGAATTTGAATGTGAACCCAAAGGGTTCACATTCAAATTCATCCCCAAAATCAGCAACGCCCAAAGAACTGCGGCTAATAGATAGCAACGACAAGAATTTGGGAAGACTTGGCTTAACTTAGACCTTATTATCCTCTCTCATCACAAATCATCGTCACACATCTTCTATCGATGGGTTTTAAGTGCCGTCTGATCTAACGAGATCAACATGAGACATTATTTAAGATATATAAATTAGTCTAAATTTCCTGTTGCATTTTTCAGAATACTCTCAGATAGAGACATGCAAGATTATCAAAAAAACTATGCTGAGACATCAAATGTCTACGTAGTAAAGTATTCTGGCGCTTGAATCAAAATTGAATTCTGAGTCGGAATAATGATGACCCATCGGCAATATGTTTCTTTTTCTTGCAAAATGTTGATGGTTGGTATTATTTCCCTAGACGCTCCAATGAGAGAAGCTATACTGAATGAACAGCAAAAGAGCTACCTTTGGTATTCTTAAAACCTAGCTCTTTTGGGTCAATTCAACCCGTAGCCCTGCTTCAAATTCAGTCTTTTGAATTTGAAAATCTTCTAAGAGAAGTAACTTGGACTCAAAAGTTAGCTCCCAACAACTCCTTTCTTTTTTGTGTCTAGATGCTTCTTAAACCCCATTTTTTATGAAATGAATTAGAGGTCAAGCCGCAAGGATCTTATCTTCCCTGTAGAAACTTGTTTCTCAGCCTTTAATTTGCTTCAGACAGATCGAAAATGGGAAACCCGTTACTTGAGTACAGCATTTCTGATTCATTGCTAGTAGACACAATTCAAAGTTTTACAACGGGGTGCAGGGGTTCCACCCCTGCGTGGGGGCGCAGCCCCCACACCCCATGTTGCAAAATTTAGTGTTCACAATGCTAGTTAAACGCGACTTCAACGATGAGGGAGATTTCTTCCTCATTCTCGTTTTTCTTCAAATTTGTATTTTTACACAGGGTCATAAACTTAATGAAATCCAATTCTTTCTGAGAGCGTGACGGCTTCGCCGTCACGCTCTCAGAAAGAATCACAGATTCATAAATCCACGATCCTTAACTTCATTTGGCACTGGCATTATCGACCGTGAATTTTGAAGAACTGACAGAGCTTGCAAGAGGTCTACTCCTGTATCGGGCGATCGCCTGTGTCTCTGTTTCTCAATCCTTCAAAATCACTCGTTCTACAATTTAATCTTCCTCCTCTCCTAAGGCTGTTTCACAACAGTCTTCAGTCGTTCTATGCCCGTGTCAATGATGTCTATCCCCTTAATCAAACGGTTGTGGACTTGGGGTCAGTACCCCTTTCAACGGGAGTATTCCTCCACCCCAGTTCATTTCCGGTAAGGGACGATAAAAATACACCATCTATACCCTTCACTTCAGCGTGATCTGAAGCGTCAATTTGTGCTTTTCAAAAACTATGATTGACACTCACTCGCTTTCTCGCTCCCCAGATGTCTCTGCTGCACTAACTCTGGGGCGATCGCTACCTTCATTATTAGATCAGGGATGCGATCGCTATCCCAACCCACACGCCTTGAATCAGTGGCAAAACCGACGCTGGCAATCGCTTTCAAATACTGATTTCAGAACCGTGGCTGAAGAAGTTGCACTGGGGTTACTTGACCTGGGTATCCAGCGGGGCGATCGCGTGGCGTTTGTCATGCATAGTGATAGTCAATTTTGCATCGCAGATATGGGCTGTTTGCTGGCAGGGTTGGTGGATGTGCCCATCGACCTGACCCAGACCATTGAAAATATTCTGTTTGTGTTGCAACACAGTGAAGCGAAAACGCTGATTGTTTCTAATTTAGATTTGCTGTACCAGGTGCTTCCTTATCTGCAAAAAGCACAGGCTTTAGCACGAATCGTCGTGGCAGAAGTGCCGCCCGATTGGCAGGAGGTGCGGGTGAATTTGATGGGTGGGTGTGAGGGTA